>SVGC01000033.1 GCA_015056495.1 Butyrivibrio sp. | reverse complement strand
AAAATGAAGTGGAATCTGGTGTAAGACTAAATTCAACTTTCAGCCCTTTGAAGTGGAATTTAACTTTTCACTTCAGTCGTAAGCTTGAAGGGCTGATAAAAAATGCATTCAGTTGACAGACAGTGTATAATATATGGGTATGTTGAATGATAAAATGTATTTTTATTTAAAACATTTTGAATCTGAAATCTAAGTTATTGATTTATTAAGGCTGTAAGAGACGATTTGAAATGTATCATAAAATCAGAGAGGTTTTATTATGAGCTTATATGACAAACTATTAAGTGGCGAAGAGAAATTATCATTAGTTGGTCTTGGATATGTAGGTATGCCTATTGCAGTAGCCTATGCCAAGAAGATCAAAGTCGTAGGATACGACTTTAATGCAGCTAAGGTTGATCTTTATAAAAAAGGTATCGATCCAACTAGAGAAGTTGGCGATGATGCTATCAAGAATACAACTGTTGAATTTACAGCAGATCCTGAGAAACTCAGAGAGTGTAAGTTCCACATCGTTGCAGTTCCAACACCTGTAAATGATGACCATACACCAGATCTGTCACCTGTAGAAGGTGCCAGCCATACACTTGGTAAATACCTTACAAAGGGAAGCATCGTTGTATATGAGTCAACTGTTTATCCTGGTGTTACAGAAGATGTATGTGTACCTATTCTTGAGCAGGAGTCAGGACTGAAGTGTGGCGTAGACTTCAAGATCGGTTATTCGCCAGAACGTATCAACCCAGGTGACAAGGTTCACAGACTTGAGACTATTACCAAGATTGTATCTGGTATGGATGCAGAGACTCTTGAAGAAGTAGCTAAGGTATATGAACTCGTAGCTCTTGCAGGAGTTTACAAGGCTGAGTCTATCAAGGTTGCTGAAGCAGCTAAGGTTATCGAGAACAGCCAGAGAGATATCAACATTGCATTTATGAATGAGCTTTCACTCATTTTCCATAAGATGGGAATTGATACTAAGTCAGTTCTTGAGGCAGCAGGTACTAAGTGGAACTTCCTTCCATTCAGACCAGGTCTTGTAGGCGGACATTGTATCGGTGTTGATCCATATTACCTTACATACAAGGCTGAGGAGCTTGGTTATCACTCACAGATCATACTCTCAGGTCGTCGTATCAATGATGATATGGGTAAATGCATTGCAGAAGCAGCTGTTAAGAGCATGATAAAAAATGATCAGCCTGTAAAAGGCGCCAAGGTAGCAATGCTTGGATTTACATTCAAGGAGAACTGCCCAGATACTAGAAATACTAAGGTTATTGATATCTACAATGAACTTAAAGAGTATGGAATCAGTCCTGTAGTAGTTGATCCACAGGCTGACTCTGATGAAGCTAAGAGACTCTATGGTATTACATTTGGCACAATGGCAGATGTTAAGAACATGGATGCTGTAATTGTTGCTGTTGCTCATGAAGATTTCCTGAAGCTCACACCAGCTGATATTGCAGGATTCTACAATCCAGAGCACAAGACTAAAGTATTCATGGATATCAAGGGTATCTACAACAAGGATGACTTTAAAGCACCTGAATTTGATTATTGGAGACTGTAATGAATATTCATCACGTTGGATATTTAACTAAAGATTTAAATAAGGCCCAGGACGAGTTTTTAGCCCTGGGTTTTGTTGTAGAGCAGGAAAAAGCTTACGACGAACATAGAAAGATCAATATTTCCTTTATAATAAACGGAAATTACAGAGTGGAGCTCATTGAGCCAGTGGATGATTCCTCACCTATGTATCCTCTTTTAAAGAGATATAAGAATACCCCATATCACATATGCTACGAGGTTGATGATCTTGAGGCATCTATTGCAGAGCTTTCTACAAAAGGTTATACCGTAATGCAGGAACCTCTTGAAGCTCCCTGCATTGAGAATAAAAGAGTATCTTTCTTGATAAACAGTAATCTTGGTATAATTGAATTGGTTGAAACAAATTAAAATTTTTTTGCAGGTTTGAAATGGAAATTACCTCATTTTTCTTTTTATGCTTTTTAGCAGTAGTATTATTTGTATATTACCTTGTACCGGGAAAGCTACAATGGATGGTTCTTTTAGCTGCCAGTGTAGCTTTTTATTTAATGTCCGAAAATGGTGTACTGATAGTATATCCACTGATAACAGTAACTGTTACGTGGCTATCCATGCGCCTTTTATGCAAGGTAGATAAAAAAGATATCGTTAAAAGACGTCTTGTCCTAGCGTTGGAAGTGCTGGTATTATTGGGGATTCTCGTAGGACTGAAATACAATAATTTCATATCCTCTGATAGTATAATAGCTCCTCTTGGATTGTCATTTTATACTTTCATTCTTTTAGGATATTTTCTGGATGTATACAACAATATCGCCGAGCCGGAGGGCAACTTTTTCAAGACAGCCCTTATGGGTCTGTATTTCCCTATAATGATCTCAGGACCGATCCTTAGGATCCGTGATCTTAAAAAAGACTTTTTTGAAGGTCACAAGCTCGATTATAACAATCTGACCTTTGGTGCTCAGCGTATGCTTTGGGGCTTTTTTAAAGAACTTGTTATATCAGAAAGACTTGGAGTCATTGCAAATACAGTATTTGGAAATGATACTGAGTATACAGGTGCTTATATCTGGGTAGGCGCTCTTGCTTTTACCTTCCAGCTATATGCCAACTTCTCAGGCTGTATGGATATTGTAATCGGTATATCTGAGATGTTTGGTTTAAAGCTTCCTGAGAACTTTGATATTCCATTTATGACTAAGAGCATTTCTGAGTATTGGCGCAAATGGCATATCACACTTGGTGAATGGATGAAAGAGCATGTCTTTTATCCACTCCTTAGAACTCAGATGATCATGAAGCTGGGAAAAGTGCTTAGAGATAAGCTTGGTAAAAAAAAGGGCAAGCAGGTCACTACTTATGTTGCTATGTTTATCTTATGGTTTTCAGTTGGCTTGTGGCACGGCGGTGCTTTTAAATATGTAATTGGTTCAGGACTTCTGCATTGGTTTTATATTGTGTTTGGTGAAGTCACATTACCATTTTGGACATGGCTTTTTGGAAGGCTCCATATAAACATGAAGAGTAGATTTGCAGATGGAGTAAGGATTGTAAGGACATTCTTCCTTGTAAACATAGGAAATGTGTTCTTTAGAGCAGACACAGTTCCTCATGCCTGCAGAATGTTAAAAGAGGCTGTAACTACCTGGAATCCACAGGTACTCATAAATGGATCATTGTTTGAACTTGGTCTTGATTGGATCGACTTCACTGTAACAATTGTTTCAATCGCTATTCTTATATGCGTGTCCATGTATCAGCTGCGTCTCGAGAAGACAGCTGAGGCAGAGGGACAGACATATGATTATCACGGAGTTAGAAGGTTTATTGCCTCCAGGAATATTGTGATCAGATGGATCATATTATTTGCAGCTTTGTTTTATGTGATTCTACTTGGACAGTACGGTCCGGGTTATAGTGCGACAGAGTTTATTTATCAGAATTTCTGATAGAGTATATGAATTTTGCGAGACAAAATGTTTAAAATGAGCCTTTTGTGCGAGTTTTAGATAATGGTTATGATGCATTTTTAATATAATTATTTTTTTATAGATATTATGTTTTTAAGCAACAGTGATCATTGATTTAGGATATACATATGAATAAAAAACAGATATTTAAAATTATCATTTTCATATTGATTTTTATTTGGTTGACTATCAGCCTTACCTACATTCTAAGAACCAATGGTGATGAGAAGGATAGGTTTACAGGCTTTTATTCAGAACCGGACAATACTATCGATGCTGTGATAATAGGATCCAGTCCGGTTTATCCAGGCTATGCAACTCCAAAACTCTGGGGAGAGACTGGTATTGCTATGTATCCTCTTTCTACCAATATGCAGAGACCTGTTGCCGGATATTATCTGGTGAAGGAAGCACTAAAGACACAGTCTCCACAACTCTTTATATTTGAGATGCGTATGTACACAGCAAAAGAGGATGATATGTTAAACACTATTGGTCATACTCGCAGCGTTACAGATAATCTCAAGTATTCATGGAATCGTATTGAGACTATAAATGCAATGGTTGGGGACTCTGAGAAATTTACAGAAGATAGGTATACTTACTATTTTGACATATTTAAGTACCATTCTAACTGGCGAACACTTTTTTTGTGGTCTCAGATAAGAGACATTACCTACGAATATCCTGATGATCTAAAAGGATACGTAATAAAAGATAATGTAGGACCTACAGAATATCTTGATGTTTCAGATATAACGGAAACAACTCCAATAGAAGATACTCAGGAAGAACATCTGTATAAATTACTCGACTATTTAAAAGAGATTGATCAGGATGCTCTTTTCATAGTGACACCATATACTGCGGATGGAACTGATAAGCAGGCTCAGTATAACTATATTAAAGCGATTGTAGAATCTTATGGATACAATTTCCTCAATATGAATGATGCTGATGTAGCATCTGAGATAGCTCTTGATTATAGCACAGATTTTGCAGATTATGGAAATCACTTAAATGCAGTAGGTGCGGCAAAGGTAACAGAGTATCTTGGACAGTACCTGATAGAAAATTATGATTTTGAAGACAAACGCGGGCAGGAAGAATATAGTTCTTGGGATGAATCATATGAGCTATACCTCCAAGAATACCAGCAGGCTGTAGATACAATAAATACCAAGATTGCCAACGAAGATTGGACTGAGGTGGAAGAGGGAGAATAATTATCATAATCATATGATTAAAATGATATAATTATTTATAGATGGGAGGTGTAATAGTTTAATGGGCGTATATTTTAATCCAGCAAATGACGGCTTTAAAGAAATAGTAAATGGAAATTATGTAGATAAGACTGGGCTTATTAGTTTGATGAATGATAGGATCAATACAACTGATAAACTGGTATGTATAAGTCGTCCTCGAAGATTTGGAAAGTCTTTTGCTGCGGATATGTTATGTGCCTATTATTCATGTGCATGCGACTCTCGTGCGTTATTTGATGGCCTTGAAATAGCAGATTGTGAGAGTTTTAAATCTCATTTAAATAAATACAATGTCATCTCTTTGGATATGGCAGCTGCTATATCTGCTCTTAAGAGAAAAGAGAAGAGTATTCATTCTCTAGTAGACTTTATTACTGCCGGAATTAGAGAAGAAATTGTATCCGAATACCCTGAACTAAAAGAAGTTTTGGATATCTCTGATTGTATTAAAAAATGCGTGGACATCACTAAGAGAGAATTTGTCTTTGTAATAGATGAGTGGGATGCAGTTATTAGAGAAGCTAAAGAGGACAATGATACACAACAGTCATATCTTGATCTGCTCAGAGAATGGTTTAAAAACAGGAATTTTACTCCTAAGGTAGTTGCTGCAGCATACATGACAGGAATACTTCCGATAAAAAAAGATGGTTCAGAGTCAGCTGTATCTGATTTTGAAGAGTTTACAATTCTAGACCCTGGTCCATTTACAAGATTTACCGGATTTACTGAACAAGAAGTGCTTACATTAAGTGAAAAATATGGAAGAGATTCGTCGTTGATTAAAAAATGGTATGATGGGTATGACTTTGACACGATTGGTGCCATATACAATCCTTATTCTGTAATGGAGGCAGTTAAATCCGGAGATTATTCTTCTCATTGGAGAAAAACATCAGCTGCCGAGAATCTGATTACATACATAAATATGGACGAAGAAGGACTGCAGGCCGATATTCTAAAATTACTATCTGGTGAGCATTTAAGAGTAAATACCAGAAATTTCAAAAATGACTTTGAATCTTTTTCGTCAAAAGAAGATGTGTTAACGCTTTTGATTCATTTAGGTTATTTGTCTTATGATAAAAACAGTCAGACTGTTAGAATTCCAAATGAAGAGGTAAAGCAGGAATTTACTGATATTTTAGATAATCCAAAACATACCAAGCTTATTAAACTTATATCAATGTCAGAAAAACTATTATCTGATACGCTGGCTGGAAACGAAAAAGCAGTTGCTAAGGCAATTGAAAATGTAAGAGAATCTAACTATGCTCCACAATATTATAATAATGAGCAAGCTCTTAGATATGCGGTTAAGTTTGCATATATCGTATGCGTCGACAGATTTATGAAAATAGAGGAACTTCCAACTGGTAAAGGACTAGCGGATGTGGTTTTTGTTCCCAAAAAGAATACAGCTTACCCTGCTATAATAATTGAACTTAAATGGGATAAGGATGAAAACGGAGCCATGGATCAGATTAATGATAGGAAATACGAAACAGCATTGTCTGGCTATGTAGGTGAGATTGTTAAGGTAGGAATCAGCTATGATGCTGATAAGAAGATTCATAGTTGTAAGATTGAGAAAGTGCATATGTAGTGTATTGAAACTAGAGCGCATTTTCGTATGCGAAAATGAAGTTATTGGATTTTTTCAATTTATAAAAGTTCATACACTCACAGCATGTTGTCTTTATAAGCGAAAATATGTCATTAATAACATATTTTATAAAATGCCCACCATTTAGTTAAATTTAACATAAATGATGGGCATTATCATGGGTGAAAACCCTTTTTTGAGATTATTATAAATTCTCTTTATACCAATCAATTGCAAGTTTGATTCCAGCCTTGAAATCATAGGATGGGTCATAGCCAAGGTTGTTTCTAGCCTTACTGATGTCAGCATTGGAATCTCTGATATCTCCAGCTCTTGGTGGTCCAAAGATAGGATCTACTTTTATTCCAAGAGCATCACATAATGAGTTGTATACATCGATAAGATATTCTCTTCCGCCAGCACCGATATTATAAGCTGTTCCGGCTGCTTCAGAAGGTGCAAGGCAAGCTCTCATGTTACCTTCGATAACGTTATCAATATAAGTGAAGTCTCTTGACTGACGTCCATCACCATTAATTGTAGGTGTTTCGCCATTAAGGAGCATCTTAAGGAACTTAGGAATAACAGCTGCATAAGCACCGTTAGGATCCTGTCTGCGCCCAAATACATTGAAATAACGAAGTCCATAAGTATCAAGGTTATACAGTTTTTTGTATAACTTACCATACTCTTCATCGCATCTTTTTGTAAGAGCATATGGGGACAGTACGTTACCTTCATTACCTTCCTGCTTAGGAAGCTTAGTTGAATCGCCATATACAGAAGAACTTGAAGCATAGACGAACTTCTTAACGCCATTCTGTCTTGAAGCTTCCATCATGTTAAGAGTACCACGGATATTGATCTCTTCATACAAAAGAGGCATTTCAATACTACGTGGAACAGATCCCCATGCAGCCTGGTTCATTACATATGTAACGCTTTCTGTAGCTTTCATACAAGTATCAAGGTCTCTGATATCACCTTCGATAAAAGTAAAGTTAGGATTGGACATGAAAGGCTGAATGTTCTCAATGTGGCCTGTTGAAAGGTTATCAAGACATCTTACCTTATGACCTTTATTAAGGAGCGCTTCGCAAAGGTTGGAACCAATGAAACCAGCACCTCCTGTTACAAGAAATACACTATCTTCAGGAAATTTTAATTGTTCAAAGCTCATTTTTTATGTCCCCTATCTTACTGAAGCTGACTTGCAATGATATTAGCCATTTCGCCAACATTTTTCATTGTTACAATCTGACCCATATCAAATTTAATACCAAATTTCTGCTCAACCGCGTTGATGAGATTGATGTGCTCAAGTGAATCCCAGTCATCAATATCATTAGCTGTTGTTGTTTCATCTACAGTGATGCTATCGTCGTCGAAAACATCCTGAAATACTTCGTTTAACTGTTCAAATAATTCTTCTCTTGTCATATATAACCTCTTTTGTTTATTCTCTACCAATAGTATAAATTTGATTACTATAATTTTTTACTTCATAATCGCTAGAAAGTCAAATTATTGATTGTTTTCAACTTCAATCGCATTATTCTTATTAACATAATCATCAGTGATCACAAACTTCCAGGTTGTATTACCATCATCCTCAGCTATTTTTTCAAATCCCTGCAGGCCGTAGAAGTTTTCAACCATCTTATTTTTTGCAGTAGGATAGTAATACCCATATATCTCACAGATGCCCTGTTTCTTGCATTCAGCTACCAGCGAATCCATCATGGCATATTCCATATCTCTCTTAAGTACGCGGCAGCTCATGAGCCAGAGATCCATGTGGAGCGCATTTCCATCCTTGTGACCTACAAGAAGTGATACGATACCGTTATCACCAAATTTATCCTCAAGACGACCGTAGAGAGTGATGTTATTAGTATCTGTAGCGGCTTTTGCAATGTCATCCTGAGTATAACGCTTGGTAGTCAGGTTGAACTGGTTACTCTTGTTAGTCAACTGAGAGATACGAGGATAATACAGTTCTTCAAATGGCTTTATAACAGCATGCATATCAAGTGACTTTAAGTATTCTCCGTAGTCTGCAAAAGAGTTCTGAGCCTGCTCACGCTGGAGATTAGCTTTGTACATCTCACTACGTTTTTTATCATCCTCTGAAAGGTTAGTTACTTCAAAAAAGCCTGCGTGGTCGATGACTTTAATGTAATTCTCAGGCTTTCCAATGTCTGGAGTCTGAACGCCAGGTACCTGAGTGTAGACAATATCTCTTTCCATTGGATTGTCATCAATAAATACCATGCTATCCGGAAGGATGTTCATTCCTTGTGCGATAGCCTTTATGTTCTCGCTCTTAGGCTCCCAGTTGGCTTTGATGTAGATGAAATCATCTTTTTTCAGGATGCTATCAGGATGCTCAAGGCCTGCAAGAGCATTCTCTTCTTCGTTTTTGGAAGCAACATTTAAGATGACACCGATGTCTTTTTGTTTTTTTACATAACTCTGGAACTCAGCGTACACCTGACCAAGATTGGTTTCCTGTCCGATTTCGATTCCTTCAACACCGTCATCGCCAATGATACCGCCCCAGAGGGTGTTGTCCATATCGAGAACAAGGCTCTTCTTATTTTTTCCATAAATGGATTTGATAATATTTGCTACGTTAAATCCAAGGTATGGAATTGCATCAAAGCACAGTGAATATTTGTACATGTGCCAATAGAGTGTATCAGCCCATTTATCAAGACCATAGCAGGATGAGAGATAATTGACATCGCTGATATAAAAGCTTTCATGGTTCTCAGCATATTCTGCGAACTTGAGATTCAGCTTGGATACGAAATTGACCATGCCTCTATGATCGTAGGAATCTCTATTTCCAAGCAGTCTCCAGGATGGATATTCAAAATTGTCCTGGATTATAGGGCAGTCATACAGGCTGTAGAGCTTGTCCCACATGACTTTGAAGTGCTCGTATTCGCTATCAAGCTTTGCGGAAGCTGATTCTGTAGTATCAGATATATCAGGAGCATTAGTGATATTCCTGATAGATGTGTGGATGTAGACTATATCAGGCTTGAATTCGCTAAGTTCCGGTCCCGGGAACATAGCGTCCTGCCAGTATTGTCCGTATTCTGATTCGTAGAATTCAGGCTCTATTCCGTAGTTTAACAGGAACAGCTCCATTGATCTGATGATATCGTGGGTCGTAGATCCGCCGAGGACAGCGACTTTCTTTTTTATCCTTGTAGCTCCATCCTCTAATAGGGTTCTCTTTAATCTTTTATATTTACTTAATACCAGACTACTGTCAAAAGGGTATTCCAGTTCTTTCATATTTTTGTACCTTTCATTTGGTTGTAATCAAATAACACATATATTCTAACATGGTAACCTAAATATTAAAATAAAATGCCGAGATGTAATCTGGCATTACATCATATAGTCAAATTCGCTATTGAAGACCGATTGTGCTATACTATAACATGGTTTTTTATGTAATTAAGCAAAGAGAGAGACTTTATGCTGGAAGCAGAAGATAAAAATATTGCACAGATAAAAAGTACACAAATAAGCAATACACAGATAGACAAGGTACAGGCACCAATCCGCGTTCTTCACGTATTTGGAAGAGTGGGACTTGGTGGAGCAGAGAGCCGCATCATGGATATGTACAGAAATATGGACAGATCCAAGGTACAGTTTGATTTTTTGGTACATGCATCTGCAAAAAAGACAGGGAAGAAGTGTCCAACGTCAGATGAGCTGATGGCGGTAAGAGAGCCTGACTATTATGATGACGAGATCAGAAGGCTTGGCGGCAATATCTATGTGGTGCCAAGATTTGAAGGAAAAAATTTTATAGAGTATAAAAAAGCTATAGAAAGATTATTCACTGACAATAAGGGAAAGTGGGATGTTGTACATGGGCATATGACTAGTACAGCAGCAATTTATCTTCCAATAGCCAAGAAAAAAGGCATTGCAAAGATAACGATCGCTCATTCCAGAAATGCAGGAACTGAACCGGGAATAAAGGGACTGGCCACAAATTTTTTCAGACTTCCTTTAAAAAAGAAAGGTACAGCTGATTTTTATTTTACCTGTTCAGAAATAGCAGGAAGAGCAGTATTTGGAGACAGATTGTTTGATAAAGGATATGTAACTACTATCCCTAATGCTATAGATGTTGCCAAATTCAAATATGATAATGCTATTAGAGACAAGATCAGAAAAGAATTAGGTGTAGATGAAGATACTGTTGTAATTGGACATATCGGAAGATTTGATTACCAGAAAAATCACGAATTTCTTATTAGAATTTTTACAAGCCTTTTGAGTAAGACTGACAAAAAGATGAAGCTTATTTTAATTGGAAAAGGTGATTTAACAGAAAAAGTAAAACAGCAGGTCATGGATCTGGGAATAAATGATAATGTCATGTTTCTCGGATTGAAGTCAAATGCTGCAGATTATTACAGGGCAATGGATTATTTCCTTTTTCCATCTTTTTATGAAGGGCTTCCAGGAACAGTTGTTGAAGCTCAGGCAGCATGCCTTAAATGTCTTATATCCGATACGATAACTCGGGAAGTGCACCTGACAGACCTCGTCAGTTGTATGAGCTTAGATAGGGATGCTTCAGAGTGGGCTGATAAAATATTGCAGGATATTGATGCTGGGAATGATAGAGAGGCAGATACACCAAAATATGCAAGCATACTGACTGAAAAAGGTTTTGATGCTAAGACTCAAAGTGAAAGAATGAGCTATTTCTATTTACATGGGAGTTTTAAAAACTAATGGATAAGAAAAATTTATTGATAATAGTTCCAACACTGCATCAAGGCGGATATGAAAGAGTGGCAGCTATTACAGCCAAACTCATGCAGGACTATTTTAATGTAACGTTGTTGATATTTGATGATAAGAATGCCAATTATGATGTTACTGGCGTGGATGTTGTTAATATCAATCTACCCAGTCAGAAGAGTAAGATTGGCAAAGTAGTCAATCTTATCAGACGTGCCATAGCAATAAGGAATATAAAGAACAAGAGAAAAATAGATATAGCATACAGCTTTGGAGATACCGCTAATCTGGCCAATTCCCTGTCAAAAGCTCATGAGAAGACAGTTACAGGCCTGCGATGCTACACAGATATGGAAGCGCCTAGACATATAAGGCTCTATACCCGCAAATCTGATTTGATATTATCATGCTCACGAGAAATCATGGCAGTTCTTGAGAAAGATTATAAATTCAGCAAAACAGAGTTTATTTATAATCCGACAGATATAGAGACTATCGATAAGCTGGGAACCGAAGAAATATCAGATTATCCTTTTGAACCTGGGACAAAAGTTATTTCCTGCATGGCAAGAGATAACTATATTAAAGGCATATGGCATCTTATAAAAGCTTTTTCAATAGTTTCTAAAAAGTACAGTGATTTAAGGCTTATGATATTAGGCAGAGGTGAATATGCTGCAAACAAAGAACTTGTTAAAAAGCTTGGATTAAGCGATAAGGTCTCATTTACAGGCGTAAAAAAGAATCCTTTTGCCTATGTTGCCAAAAGTGACATGTATGTCCTGGCATCCAATCACGAAGGCTTCCCTAATGCGCTTTTAGAGGGAATGGCTCTTGGCAAGCCTGTTGTGGCAGCAGATTGCAAGACTGGACCTAGAGAGATCGTATTATCAGAAGATGAGCTGGACGAGCTTCTGAAAAAAGGAACCGCAAGAGAGCTTATGCCTGAATATATTGAAGGAGCTTATGGCATACTTGTAAGAGATATGAGCCCGGTTGAAGATACTGACGCCAGTCATATCACATCAGACGATATAGCCTTGGCGCATGCCATTGAAAACATGCTTTCTTCTGAGGAAAAGATGCAGCATTACAGCGATGTTGCCAGAGCAAGAGCTTGCGTATATACTCCTGATAAGTATGCAGAAGATCTGCAGAAGATATTAAATAAGCTGGCTTAAAAAATAAGCTATTTGAGATAAGGACGGATAGATATGCATTACAAAGTTGTTGTATTTGGAGTAAAAGATACTTCAGAAAACATAATTGATTTTATTCAAAAGGAAATATGTCCCGTTGATCTGGTCATGACAATTGCCCCAAAGATAACTGAGAAGAATCAGGTATCCGGCTTCAAAGGCTTGTCATTTCTGACAGATAAGTACGGAATACCTGTATTTGAGGCTGACAGCTATTTCCTGACTGATGAAAAGACACAGAAATTTATATCTGAAAATACCTTTGATATAGGAATCGTCATGGGATGGCAGAGACTTATACCAAAGTCAGTACTTGACGTATTTGCCAAGGGCATTTACGGATTCCACGGCAACTGCGGTTACCTACCATTTGGAAGAGGTCGTTCACCACTGAACTGGTCCATGATCCTTGGAGATACAAGATTTAACTTGAATCTCTTTAGATATGATGAACATGCTGACAGTCCAAACGTTTTTGCAACACAGATGTTCTCAATAAATGAGCACGATGATATCAGAACTGCTCAGTACAAAAACATGATCTGTTCCAAGAACCTGATCAAAAAGCTCTTAGAGTGCTATCTTCAGGGCGGAGATATCCCGATCAGAACAGATTCCAAGGACTTCGATTCCTGGTACAACAAGCGAACAGCCGCCGACGGCAAGATAGACTTCCACGATCGCACAAGAAACATCTACAACCTCATCAGAGGAGTAGCCGCTCCATTCCCAGGCGCTCTTTGCTATGTAAAGGACGCAGATGGCAACGAACACGAAGTCAAAGTATGGCAGGCTCACCCATTCGACGAAATGATCGATTTCTCAGCCTTCGCCCCAGGTGAAGTAGTAGATATCTTCGATGGAAAGTTAGTAGTAAGAACCGTAGATGGGTCATTATTGATAGACAAGTTTGATTGTGAAATAGATATTGCACAGAATATGCTATTATATTAAAAACTAGAATAGTTTATCATCACGCTCAGAATTGCAAAAGTTGCGCAGCAACTAAGCAATTCGTCCTATTTCAAAGTGATAAACTAAAGTATATCAACGAAAAAGTAGATTTCAGTTGCTGTGTGGAGGGATTGGCAGCAGGGGAAATGCAATTCCGGTTTGGGTGCCTTGAAAAACGCCAGCACTTATGCGCTGTCTTTTAGCGCATTAGTACTGCTGCGTTTTTCATGGAGCGAGAGCGCCAACCAAACCGGAATGCATGCCCCCTGCGCCCCAATCCCCCACACAGCCTAGGAGTAGTATTGTGAAGAGAATTGCGTTTCACTTGAATTGCCTGGCAAGAGGCGGAGCTGAAAGAGTAGTAAGCAATCTTGCAAATCAGTTTGCCAAAGAAGGCTATGAAGTATATATAGCTACAGAGTGGCAGGAAGAAGATGAATACCCGATAGATGATGCTGTAAAACGCATACATGTCGGCCTTACAGAAGAAGATAAGAAAAAAGGAAGAGTAACACAATTTTTACTCAGGATAAAATACCTGAAAAAATTTGTTAAAGAATATAAACCGGATGTATTAATTGCTTTTGCTAAAAGAGCTAATTACAGAGCCCTTATGGCAGCTGGCAATATGAAAGTCCCGGTAGTCATCTCCATAAGAACAGATCCAAAGGGACACTATGATTCCTTTACTGATAAGATTCAGAACAGATGGCTGTTCCCAAAGGCAGCAGGATGTGTATTCCAAACTAAAGGACAGAAAGAATTTTTTAAGCCATACCTGCAGGATAATTCAAAGATAATACTTAATCCTATAAATCCGAAGTACATTGGCGTTGAAGCTCCAAAGGAACGTGAAAAGAGTGTTGTACATCACGCAAGACTCGTAGACTTCAAAAATCAGCCAATGCTCCTTAGGGCATTTATCAGAGTCCATGAGACACATCCGGATTATGTGCTCAGACTATACGGAGATGATTCTCATGATGGAACCAAGGAGATCCTTGAAAAGATAATTGCTGACAATCATGCCGAGAATTACATCTTCCTCATGGGTGGCAGTGATAGCCTTGAAAAAGAGATTCCAAAGGGAAGTGTATATGCTTTCACTTCTGACTGGGAGGGCCTTCCAAACTCACTTCTTGAAGCAATGGCTATGGGAATGCCGATAGTTGCTACTGATTGTCCATGTGGTGGACCGGCAACTGTAATGACTAACGAAGTAGATGGACTTCTGATCCCAATCAAGGATGAGGATGCCCTTGTAGCAGGCATTAACAGACTTATTGAGAATAGAGAGTTTGCTGAATGTCTTGGAAATAATGCAAGGAATATAGCCACTATTGCCAATGGTGAAGCAGTATTCCGTTTGTGGAAGGCATTTCTTGAAGATGTGATAGAGAAAAACAAAAAGTAATAAAAAGAGGATTGATTATGTTTTCATATGACGATTACAGAGAAATAATAAGACTTATAAAGGATTCTGGCAGATATGCCACTTATGAAGAGGCTCTTGGTAAAGACGAGTTCATCATCATGCGCCACGACGTTGAGTATTCAGTAGAAAGAGCTTATGCACTTTCCAAAGTTGAAGAGAGCATGGACTTTAGATCTACATTCTTTTTCCAGTGGACTAATAACTCATACAATATCCTGTCTAGAAAAAACAGAGATATCCTGACAGATATGCATGAAAGAGGCCAGATCATAGGTCTTCACTTTGCACTTAACGGCATGACAGATATGAAGCTTGTTAGAGAGCGCATTAAGCTTGAGATGGAGATGCTCTCAGATATGCTGGGCTTTGAAGTTAACTGGTTCTCAGTTCACAGACCATCCAAGGACATCCTTGCTGAGAATATCAAGTTGCCAAATATCTTAAACGCTTATCAGGACGACTTTTTCACATTTGATCCGAAGGCTACTCCTGAGTCAAAGCTAGATGTTAAGTACATGTCAGATGCCAACCACATCTGGAGATACGGCTATCCTGATGCAGAGAATATTGCAAATCACAAGAAGATCCAGATATTGACACATCCTTTTGCATGGACAAAAGCAGGATATGACAATAAAGAAAATTACAGAACACTTATAAACGAGAAATACGAAGAACTCATAAACTCAATTGATAACGAATGCAAAGATTTCAATGAGTATAGAGACGAATTTGAAAAGCCAAACGGAGTAGTGTAAGAAATAAAAAGGCTTGGGAGACATCCGAATGTGCGGAATATGCGGATACATATCTAAAAACAGAATAACACAAGAAGAACTGCGCGTCATGAACGACACCATGTATCACAGAGGTCCTAATGACAGCGGAGTTGAAGTATATGATTATGGTGAAGGCTTTTGTATAGGACTTGCCCAGAGGAGACTGTCTATCCTTGACTTATCCCCTCTTGGTCATCAGCCTATGCATTCACAAAATGGCGATATTATCGTGGTTTTCAACGGAGAGATCTACAATTTCCTTGAGTTAAAAGAGGAGATAAAAGACTATCCATTCAAGACTACCTGCGATACAGAGGTTATAATCGCTTCCTACCTGAAGTGGGGCGAGGATTTTGCCAAGCACATTCATGGAATGTTTGCTATAGCTCTTTTTGATAAGAGAAATGGCAATGTATATCTTGTAAGAGATCGAATTGGTAAAAAACCTCTATATTACTGGCTTGACGGCGAGAATATCGTATTTGGCTCAGAGCTTAAGCCTATAGTGAAATGTCCGGGATTTGTACCTGATATCAGAAAAGATATCATCCCAAGATACCTGCATCATCAGTATATCAAGGCTCCGGATACAATCTATAAGAACGTTTACAAGCTTGAGCCCGGATGTGTATTGAAGTTCAATTCCGGCAAAATTGATATCAGCAGATATTGGGGCGTAAAGGAAGCCTATCATGAAGGCGTAAAGAACCCTGTAAAAACATATGAAGAAGCAAAAGCCGGATTGAAAGAGCGCTTAAATAAAGCTGTTACAGACAGAATGATCGCAGATGTGCCTCTTGGAACGTTCCTGAGCGGCGGTTATGATTCATCTCTTGTGTCAGCCATAGCTCAGTCTCATAGCGATACACCGATCAAGACTTTCTGCATAGGTTTTGATGATCCTAAATATAATGAAGCCCAGTTTGCAAAAGAGATTGCTCAACACCTTGGAACCAATCATACAGAGCTCTATATCAATGAAAAAGACATGTTTGATATGGTTGAAAGTATCCCAAGATATTATGATGAGCCTTTTGCGGACAGCTCACAGATACCGACCATGCTGGTGTCAAAGCTTGCCAAAGAGCAGGTGACTGTTGCGTTGTCAGGCGATGGCGGAGATGAATTTTTCTGCGGATATAATGTATATGATAATATAGCCACAGCCAGCAAGATTGATGCTCTTGGTGCAATTACCTACGGAGCATGCCAGATTCCTGTTGTCGGCGATGCTTTATGGAATAAACTGCCATTTAGAGTAAAGGTAGTTGCCGGAAACAGAAATCCGGAGACCAAGGTACAGATATCCTCTGAAGGATATTTGAAGGCTGCAATGTCTTTTTTGCCAAAAGAAGACAGAGAGTCTGCAGCGTCTATCAAGTACCTTATTGAGTCGCAGTACGGCGTAAAGAACTGGCAGACCAGACGTATGCTACTGGATATGGATACATATCTCCCTGATGATATCATGGTCAAAATGGACAGAGCGTCCATGAAGTACTCACTGGAAGCCAGATGTCCAATCCTTGATACAGCTGTGATGGAGTACTCATATAGGATTCCTCATGAGTTCAAATATTTTAAAGGTGATAAAAAGCACATTCTCAAGGATATTGCTTATGACTATATTCCAAGGCAGCTCCTTGACAGGCCAAAGAAAGGCTTTGGAGTGCCGCTTGATACTTGGATGAGAGGACCGCTTAAGGATCAGCTCATAGACTTTAGCAGCAAGGAATACCTGACAAAGCAGGGCATTTTTGATCCTGAATATGTAAATGGATTTGTGAATAACTATCTCCAGACTGGAGACGGCGGAAGGGCTACCGGCAGGAACTATTCCAAGATAGCGTGGTCTTTCTATGTGTTCCAGCAGTGGTATGAGTGTTATATGGGGAAGTGATCAAAAGGAATATTAAATGAAACATATAGCTATGTATATCGGTTCCTTGAATAAGGGCGGTGCCGAAAGAGTTATGGTCAACCTTGCGGAGTATTTTTACTCAAAAGGATATAAAGTTACCTTTGTCACAACTTTTAAGGAAGAGGATGAATATACTTATTCATCAGGTATAGACAGAGTCATATCAGGACTTACACCTGAAGAAGAGGGTGGCAGGCTAATAAACATATATAGGCGCTACGCCAAACTCCGAAAGGTGTGGAAGCAGATCAAGCCTGATCTGGTACTCTCTTTCCTTGGAAAAAACAATGTGATGGCTCTCCTGACCACAAGAAGACTTCACATTCCTGTAGTAGTATCAGTTAGAGCTGATCCGAAGATGGAATACCATAATTACAGCAGGTTCCTTGAGTTTATGGCGTTCAGGCTCTTTCCGAAGGCAGCAGGAGTTGTATTGCAGACTAATGATGCGGCGAAATATTTTCCTGCAAATATTCAGAAAAAGGTCAGGATAATGCCAAATTCTTTATCCAAAGAGTTTATCAGACCTGTGTATAGAGGCGCCCGTGAAAAAGAAGTCGTTGCTGTAGGCAGGATAGATGATAATAAGAACCAGAGGATGCTGATAGATGCTTTTACAAAAGTGTGGAATGAGCATCAGGACTGGAAACTGACATTGTATGGCGATGGGCCGATGATGGATGAGCTTCAGGAATATGTGAAAACGTTGGATAGTGCAGAAGCAATTGCTTTTCCTGGCAGGACAAACAATGTAGCAGATAAAATAGCCAGATCAGGTATATTCGTCCTATGCTCAGATACAGAGGGCATGCCAAACACTCTACTGGAGGCTATGGCTCTTGGTATACCAAGCATATCAACGGATTGCCCATGTGGTGGCCCGAAAGACATCATTGAAGATGGCGTAAATGGACTACTGGTGCCGGTAAGAGATACAGAGGCTCTTAGCAAGGCACTTTTGAAATATATGGATGATGAGTCTTTTGCTGCGAGTGTAAGCAGCGAGGCTAGTAAGATTCAGGGAAAATATGCTCCTGAAGTTGTAAATGGAATGTGGGAAGAATATCTGTGCGGGCTCATGAATTAAATAAAAATTTGCTGGAGACAATATGTGCGGAATTGCAGGACTTGTAAATTACAGAAAATCAAATAGAGAAGAAATCATGCGAGCTATGATCGACCGTATGATATACAGAGGACCTGATGCGTCAGGAATCTGGGCAGATACTAACAGAGACGTAGTGTTTGGACACAGACGACTGTCTATCAGAGATCTGTCTGAGAATGGTGCTCAGCCTATGTTATCTGCCAGCGGAAGGTATGTGATAGCTTATAACGGCGAGATATACAATGCTGATGAAGTGGCTGACAGGCTTCTTGCTGAGGGCAAAGTAACTGCTTTTCGAAGCACTTGCGATACAGAGGTACTGCTTGAAGCAATTGCTGCCTATGGCATGAAGGAGACCCTGCAGCAATGTAAAGGAATGTTTGCCATAGCGGTTTACGATAGAGAAACAGGAAGAATACAGCTTGCCAGAGATAGAGTAGGTGAAAAGCCTCTTTACTACGGTTTTGTAAATGGAGCATTTGCTTTTGCTTCTGATATCGGCTGTTTTACACAGATAGAAGGCTTTAATAACGAGATAAACAGAGAAGTTCTCGATGTCTATTTTATCCACGGATATATTCCTGCACCATATTCAATCTACAAAGATATCTACAAGCTTGAGGCAGGAACAATACTGACTATTGAGGCACCTTATGAATATTGCAATCCTCTGGTAAAAGACGATACACGTCTTGGAGGGTACGCATTATCAGGCGGCATGCAGGTGGATGGCCATGTGGCTGGTTCAAATATTTCTTTTGAGACCTATTGGTCTATGAAAGAGGCTGCCATAAGAGGTCAGGAGAATCAGTTCAAGGGCAGCAGACAGGAAGCAGCTGATGAGCTTGAAAGGCTGCTCAAACAGGCTATTAAAGGTCAGATGGTAGCTGATGTTCCTCTTGGAGCATTTCTGTCAGCCGGTATTGATAGTAGCACAATCGTATCCCTCATGCAGGACATAGCTCCTGGCAAGATCAAGAGCTTTACCATAGGCATGGAAGATTCTAAATATAACGAGGCTGAGGTTGCCAAAGAGATTGCAGCACACCTTGGAACCGAGCATACAGAGATGTATATTACAGATGCTGACGCAAAAGCAGTAATACCAAAGATTCCAACTATCTTTGGAGAGCCTTTTGCCGATTCATCACAGATTCCTACTTACCTTGTAAGTAAGATGACAAGAGAGCATGTAACGGTATCACTGTCAGGTGATGGCGGCGACGAGCTCTTTTGCGGATATAATTCCTATGCATCGATAAGACGCATCTGGGGCAAGATGAATTCCACGCCATATGCTCTTAGAAAGCCTGTTGGAGCCCTTGCCAGCAAGATGCCATTTGTCCAACACAATGACATCCTCAGAGTCAAGAGTTCACTTCTGCAGGCCAAGAGCCCTGCTCACCTCCACATGATAGAGGCAGAGTATGATCAGAGATTTAGGAAGATAGCTCTTGCTGATGGTCATATATCCTATAAGCATACTCAACTTTATGAAGGTTCTTTTGCGGACGCTAGTCATGATCCTATGTTGATGGATATGCTGATGTATCATCCCGATGACATACTGGTCAAGGTAGACAGGACTGCCATGGCAGTATCTCTTGAGAGCCGCGTGCCTATGCTGGATAGAGACGTTGTGGAATTTGCTTGGACACTGCCATTTGACTATCTGGTAGATGGAAATGTAGGCAAACAGGTTCTTCGTGATGTGTTGTACAGACGCGTTCCGAAGGAACTTCTGGATCGACCAAAGAAGGGATTCTCAATCCCAATCGATAAGTGGCTTCGCGAGGGAGAGCTCCGTTCATGGGCAGAAGAACTCCTTGATGAGAATAAGATCAGGCAGCAGGGATTCCTGGATGCCGCAGTGGTTAAGAATTTCTGGGATGATTTTGTACAGACTGGAAATTGGAAACCACAGATATGGTATATGTTGATGTTCCAGCAGTGGATGGAGAAGTGATAAATAAAAAATGCACATTGGATGAGCATTTATTGAATGCATTGTTGAAATATTGAAAGAGATTGTTTGTAACGATGGTGGATGCAAAGTCATATTTAATAGGTTAGGGTACATGGAGATTTTTAAGCAGAGTGACATTAAATCAATAAAAGAAATTACTGCAAAATGTAACAGAGAATCTAAGGAAGCTCATGCCGGAGAACCTCTAATATCAGTTATTGTAGCCTGCTATAATATCGCTGACCATATATCCAGATGCCTTGATTCAGTTATTGCACAGACCTATGACAACCTTGAGATAATCGTTGTAGATGATGGTTCCACTGATGAATCCTGCAAGATATGTGATACATATGCAACCAGAGATTCAAGGATAAAAGTAATACATAAGTCTAATGCAGGTCTTGGACCTGCAAGAAACACAGGTTTTGAAGCATCCACAGGCGAATATATCGCTTATGTAGATGGTGATGACTACATTGCTGCAAATATGTATGAGATTATGCTCTCAGCAATTTTAGAGCATGGAGCTGATATGTCCGTATGTAGATACAGACAGGCCAGCGTCGAAGAGACATTTAGTAAGGACAATATCAGAAAACAAAACGATATCTACATAATGAATACTGATGAGAGCCTTTTTTACCTGATATCAGAAGATCTGCGCTATGTCATCCAAAATGCTGCATGGAATAAGCTCTACAAAAGAGAACTGATACAGGATATCAGTTTTCCTGCCAGACGCTATGAAGATATGGTGTATACAGCAATAGCGTTGTCCAGAGCAGAAAAAATGGCATATATTGATACTCCGTTATATAATTATGTGACGGACCGTAAGGGAAGTATCATGAACAGCAGTACAATGGACAGTATAATAAATGAGCAGCTAGTGTCCTATAGGGAGAAAGATGATTATTTAAAGTCTATCGACCGGCAGGATCTTGTATATATGCATGATTACATGGTATACAAAAAACTCCTTCTGATATATACAGATGCGAGACGAGGTAAAAATCCTGATAGAAAGCAGTTCATGAATGAATTAAAAAAAGTGATCGATGGCAGTAAAAATGATTTTGAAAAAATCTACAGCTGTAAAATAGCTGACCCTCATCAAAAGATGAGAATGGAACTGTTTTTGAAAAATCCGCTTTTTTACAATATATTTATGGACTTAAATGATAACATTGTGTTACCTTTCAGGCGTATGCTCAGAAGCAGAGTTGTTTCATAATGCAGCCTGGAACGGATGAATGTGAGCATTTAAATAGATATTTATGAAGCAGACTGTTCCATGACAGAAGAGGGTTGATCATGGAACTTTTGCAGGGTTCGGAGAAATATATATGATCATAATCATGTTGAGTGGAGGCCTGGGAAACCAGATGTTCCAATATGCCTTGTATTGCAGGCTACAGGAACTTGGACGCATGGTCAAAGTTGATGATAAAAGAGGCTTTGAGGGCGATCCAAATGGACGAAGACCAATACTGACTGAAGTGTTTGGAATAAAATATGAAGTGGCTTCTGACAAAGAGGTTAAGGATATGTTGGATTCCCATAAGGATGTATTTAGCATAGCCAGAAGAAAAGTGTTTGGAAGAAAGTCTAAACGATATAAGGAAAAAAGTGGAAATTTTGACCCACAGGTTTTGGAAATAGATGATGTCTATTTAGATGGTTATTGGCAGACAGAAAGATATTTTGATACAGATACAGTTGTAGCAAGACTAAAAAAGGATTTTTACCTTGATCCCTTTAAGATAATACAGTCAGAAAAAGCAAAGAAATTACTGCAGGATATTGAAAATACAGAGTCTGTCTGCGTTCATATCAGGAGAGGAGATTATCTGAATCCTGGTACTATTGAAACTCATGGCGGAATCTGCACAGGTGATTATTATAAAGCAGCTCTCGAAAAGATAGCTGAAAACAGGACCAATCCAACATTCTATTATTTTTCAAATGATAAGGAATGGATGTCAGATAATATAAAAGGCGATAACAGCGTTGTTGTGGATATCGAAACAGATGAACCACAGTCAGACCTTGTTGAAATGCTCCTTATGAGCAGATGTCATGATCAGATACTGGCTAATAGCAGCTATAGCTGGTGGTCTGCGTGGCTCAATGATAGAGAAGGTAAAAAGATATATGTACCTTCAAAATGGATAAATAATAAAGAAATGGATGATATATATACGGATTATATGATACGTATATAATAGCTTGGAGATAATAATGGCAAAAGAAAAAAAGATTAGCATGTTACAAAAAATCAACTATATATTTGATAAAAAACAGAAACGTGATCTTGTCATACTTTCAATATTGATCCTCATTGGAGGTGCTTTTGAAACACTTGGAGTATCAATGATCGTACCTGTTGTTACCATAATAGTTGAGCCTGAAAAGATAAGGGCTGCTATAGCAAAATGGCCAGTATTGGAAAATATGATATCAGCGTTTGGACTGGATACGGACAATAAGCTGATAATAGCAATGCTTGTTTCTTTGATAGCTATTTTTGTTCTGAAAAATCTATTTATGACATATCTTTCATATAAGCAGAGTTATTTCATAGCATATAATAGAAATGAAATGATCAGCAGAGTTATGAGAGAGTTCCTTAATAGACCATATGAGAACTATCTTGGAGCTGATATCCCAACTGTATTTAGAATAACTGATAGTGATATTCCTAATGTATTTTCACTGATGTTTGCTTTATTGTCTCTTGCTACTGAAATTGTTGTATCAGTATTTTTATTAGCTCTCTTGCTAAGTGTTAACTGGGCTATGACACTGATGATAATAGTCGTATTCGTACTGATCACACTTCTTAACTCCAAGATACTAAAGCCTAGACTTAACAACATAGGTAAGAGTAACCAGCAGATCCAGTCAAGGATTGCAAAATGGAGACTTCAGGCTATATATGGTCTGAAAGATGTAAAGGTTCTTAACAGACAGGATTTCTTTATCAGAAATTACCATGATAGTGGTAAAGTTGGCGCTAACCTTAGTACAAAATATTCGGTTATAAATGCAACACCAAGAAGAATAATAGAGACTGCATTTATGGCATCTATGTTTGGCTTTATAGCAATATATGTAGCACTTGGATTGAATATAAATGCTCTGATCTCACAGCTGACAGCATTTGCTGTTGCAGCTATGCGTATAATGCCTAGTGCAAGTAGAATTAATACTTATATCACTGAAATTGCCTATTCTGAGCCATGCTTAAATTATGTATATGAAAACCTTAATGAGAGCATGAAGACAGATAAGGAAATGCATGCAATTAAAAACGAAGTTAAGGGTCCGGCTCTAAAGCTTACTGATAAGATTGAGATGAACCATATTACATTCCACTATCCTGATGGAGAGACAAATATCTTCTCTGATGCGCAGATGATTGTGCCAAAGGGCAAATCAGTAGGTATCATGGGACCTTCAGGTGCCGGAAAATCAACTATTGTAGATATCTTACTTGGATTGTTACACGTACAGACAGGTGAGATATTATGTGATGGCGTAAATATTTTTGATAACTATGATTCATGGCTGGAGCAGATAGGATATATACCACAGTCTATATATCTTGTAGATGAATCTATAAGAGAAAACATTGCCTTTGGTATTGATGCGGACAAGATCGATGAAGATAGAATCTGGACAGTACTTGAGGAAGCTCAGCTGGCTGAGTTTATCAAGACTCTGCCTGAGGGACTTGATACCAAGATTGGTGATAGAGGTGTAAGGCTATCAGGCGGTCAGCGTCAGAGAATAGGTATCGCAAGAGCTCTTTATCATAATCCTGAGATACTTGTTTTTGATGAGGCGACCAGCGCACTTGATAATGAGACTGAGGCAGCAGTTATGGAAGCAATCAACAGCTTCCATGGTAAAAAGACTATGGTCATCATCGCTCATAGACTTAACACTATTGAGAATTGTGACATCATCTATGAAGTGAAGGATGAAAAGATTCAGCAGACTTCACTGGATGGCAGAGTTGTTATTCATTGATTATAGGAACATATAATGATTGGAACAGAGTTTTTAAAGGGAAGCGGTCTTGGCAATCAGTTATTTTGCTATATATCAGCCAGATGCATAGCTCTTGAGCACGGATATGAATTTGGAACTGCCAGTCAGCAGGAGTTTGCCAATAATATCCATAGCAATCAAGGTATGTATTTCATGGACGTTGATCTAGGCAAAGAGATTACGCCTGAGATGCAGAAGTACCTAAAAAGATATGATGAAAAAGAAGACAGAGTCTTTATAGGAAATGCCATTCATGATATGACACATGGCTGCTACATATCTGGTTCAGATGAGCACCTGTTAAACAGTATTGAAGATGATACTATCATCTATGGCAATCTTCAGTCTGAGGACTATTTTGGTAAGTACAAAAATGAAATAAAGAGCTGGCTTAAAGTTAAGCCTGAATTTGAGTCATATGAATATACCAAAGATAACCTCTGTATCATCAACATGCGCGGTGGTGAGTATGCCAGTGAGCCTGAACTGTACCTTGACAGAAGATACTGGCTTAATGCCATTAAAGCCATGAAGAAGATCCGTCCTGATATGGAATTCATGATTGTAACCGAAGATGTGGCAGCTGCGCACAAGGTACTACCTGAGTATGAAGCGCATCATTTTGATATGGGAAAAGACTATGTGACTATCAAAAATGCAAGATATCTCATATTGTCTAATTCCTCTTTTGCAGTAATTCCGGCACTTACCAGTGATACGGTTCAGTACGTGATTGCACCAAAATACTGGGCAAGACATAACGTGTCAGATGGTTATTGGTCATCAGAACAGAATATATACAGCTTTTTTAATTATATGGATAGGCATGGCCATATTTTTTCAGCAGATGAATGTAAAAAAGAGCTTGAAGAGTATAAAAAGAAATCAGCTCTTTTCAGAAGATTGAATAAAAAGCCTGAAGGATTAAGCAAGAGTCTGCAGATGCTCAGGATCAAGCTGATCTATGCAGATTATATGTTCAAAAAGATTGTAAGAAAGATAGAAAGAGAAACAGGAGTAATACATGAGTATAAAGGCTTATGACCTGATAAAGAATAAGATTCCTATGATAAGGGAAGTTGTATTCTATATACTGCTTACTATTGAACTGTGTGTTGCTTTGGTTGAAAAGTCTGATCTTCACAACCCTTATGAAAGCTATATTTTTAGGGTGACTTTTTTATTAAGTCTCATAGTTATCATGCTATCAGATTTTAATATCAAAGAATGGATATTTGTTGTATTATTTAACGTCCTGGGACTGTGCTGTTATAAGATAACCGGTAGAAATGATCTTTGGAGATATATAGTCTTTGCACTCGCTGCAACGAGGATAGATTTTAAAAGAGCCTTAAAATATACCTTTTGGGTCAATCTGGTTGGATGCTGTATAATAGCACTTCTATCTATAAGCGGTATATATGGCAAGTCCTATTTATATGCCCAGTATCGTGAAGACGTAGAAAATGAAATCAGATATACATTTGGATTTGGTCATCCTAACGGTATGCATGCCATGTTCCTTGTGCTGATACTTCTTGGAATCTATGTCTATAATGAAAAATGTAATTGGATCCATTATCTTTTGATGTCTGTTGCCAATTATGTTGTTTATTATTTCAGTGATTCCAGAACATCTTTCCTGATAACTGGAATGGCTATAGTACTGGGAGTAATATATAGATATGGTAAAGAGACTTTAATGAAGTGGGCGCCTTATGTGATAGCGCTGGCTTCATTCATTGGGAGCCTTGCTATATCTATCTGGTCATCAATTGCAACCTACTATTCATGGTCTAACCATACGATTGATAAGATAGATAACGCTCTTAACGGCAGAATCAAAGACCTGTATTGGGGCAGGAATTCACATGGTGGTTATATTCTGACCTGGAGTCTGTTTTCAACAAAAGAAAGCCATGAATATTTTGATATGGGCTGGGTAAGACTTTTTTACTGGTGTGGTATAATTCCAACTATCATTATTCTGGTTTTATTTTTGCTTGTTATCATTTACACCTGGAAGATAAAGGATAAGTGGACAGCTCTTATGATTGCGATGACATCAATTTATACGATCATTGAAGCTCACTTCATTTCGGACTATATTGGCAGAAACTTCTTGATGATAACTGTTGGAGCATATTGGTGCCTTGCATTGAGACTGAATGGTGCAAAAGAGAAATATTTTTGGAAAGTGTTAACTAGAAATGACTCATAAAATAGTTAATGGAAAATTGCAGCTGCCGGAAGTTACGCTGGTTGCAATGACAAGTGTTAATGTCAAAGAGACAATAAAAGCGATGCTCTATTCCATGAAGGGAATAGACTTTGGGGATGCTGTTCTGATCACAGATAAAAAGCCATTTGGGCTTCCTAAATCTATCAGATACTCCCATACCAGCAAGCTTGATAATATCGATGCATTTAATTACAAGATGGTCTATGAACTTGGAGATCACATAAATACAGATTTTGCCATGATAGTTCATGCAGATGGTTATATAGTTCATCCTGAGATGTGGCGAGAAGAATTCCTTGATTATGACTACATTGGCTCTCCATGGCCTATGCCAAAAGATGGAGATACAACTACTTACAGGGATGTGAATGGTAACATCTGCAGAGTAGGTAATAGCGTAGGTATCAGAAGTAAACGCCTTATGGACTATCCTAAAAAGGCAGGTATACCCTGGGAAGGCGAAGAAGCCTACGGCAAGATGTGGTTTCATGAAGATGGCTTTATATGCTGTAAGATAAAGCATATTTTGGAAAAAGAAGGAATGAAAATAGCTCCCCTTGAAGTAGCGGTATATTTCGGACATGAGCACATGATACCGGAAGTGCAGGGAATAACTCCTTTCTGCTTCCATAAGTGGGATGGAACCAATTCTGTTTATCCTAATTTTTTTAATGAAGGATTGTGGAATAAAGCAAATAAAGGCCTTAGAAGATTGCATGGCAAGCTCCATAAGGCAATCAGAGGATAAAATATGGTATACGATTGCTTTCAGTTCTTTAATGAACTGGATATGTTAAAAATACGATTGAACGTTATGAGCCCTGTTGTTGATAAATTCGTTATCAGCGAAGCAACAGAGACTTTTTCAGGCCTTAAAAAGCCACTATATTACGAAGAAAATAAAGAAATGTTTGCAGAGTTTGCAGATAAGATCATACATGTGGTAGTGGATGATACTCCAGAAGGCTATACCCATGACAGGGATACTTTTCAGAAAAATGCTGTAACAAGAGGCCTTAAGGATTGTACTGATGATGATATCATCATATTCAGTGACCTTGATGAGATTCCAAATCCTGATAAGGTAAGAGAGATACTTGATAACTTCCAGCAGGATAAGATATATCACTTTGCTCAAAGACTCTTTTACTGCTACCTGAATATGGAAGAGGTATCTGGCAAGCTGTTGTCCTATGCCGGTGAATTTGAAGGCGTAGATAGAAAAAAGTGGATTGGTTCTAAGATGATCAGCTACAAGCTTATGAAAGAGCTGAACCTTCAGTGCGGCGAGCTTAGATTTCCTGAGAGAAAAGAAATCGGCATAAGAGTTGAGGATGGCGGATGGCATTTTGGTTACATGGGTGGCCATGGAGAAAAGGACGTAAGAAAGAGAGTCAGCCAAAAGGTTGTATCTGCGGCTCATTATGAATATAACTCCAAGCATGTACTTAGCAATGTTGAAAATCAAATAAAAGATGGTAAGGATATATTTGGCAGAGATGCTGAATTTATCAAAGTTGAAATAGATGATTCCTATCCTGAGTATATCAGGACTCATCAGGATGAACTTGATTATCTGATCTTAAAGGATGAGAGTGAAGCTACAAAGGCTAAGAGACATTTAGCAGCCTTTATTAGAGAGAGCATATATAACGCTGAGATTTCAATAAAAAGGGCTATTAAAAAGATATTAAGAATGAAATGATATGGGCATGGTTCGAAGATAGTACTGTGTAAGAAAAGGATGCTATGAAGAATCAACCCGATATTGACATGATAAGTTGTTTTAAGGAGAGATAGGTGTCAGAGGTAAAGGTATCAATATGTGTGCCGACCTATAATAATCCGGAGGATGTCAGTAGGCTGTTAGAATCTATTGCACGTCAAACCTATAAGGATTATGAAGTCTGCATTTCAGATGATTCGACAGATGACAAAATTGAAAAAATAATTGATAGCTATAAAGATAGCATGACTGTCTGTTATGTTCACAACAAGGAAAGGCTGGGACATATATTTAACTGGAATGCGGCTTTGAAACTTGGAAGCGGTGAGTATATTAAGATCATGTTCAGCGATGACTGGTTTACATTTGATGATAGTCTTCAAAAGCTGGTGGATATGCTGGATGATAACCCAGATGCTGATCTTGCTTTTTCAAGTTCCAGACAGGTGGTTCTGAATGCCGAGAGTGCTTCAAGTCTTGAA
Source organism: Butyrivibrio sp. (assembly GCA_015056495.1). Classification (GTDB taxonomy): domain Bacteria; phylum Bacillota; class Clostridia; order Lachnospirales; family Lachnospiraceae; genus Butyrivibrio. The sequence continues at coordinate 10,578 of SVGC01000033.1, read as the reverse complement.
CATCTGTCAGATAAGGAACTGACAGGAAGCTATGATAGAAAAGTTAGTTCAGAATATATTGATTCATTGAAAAATGATTATAGATACTTGTTTATAAGTAATCAAATAGGCGCACCTAGTGTGACGCTGTATAGAAGACAGAAACAGCTTGCATTATTTGATCCAAAGAGTAACTGGGCATCAGATGTTTTCTGGTATATGGAAATATTGTCATATAATCCGAAATTTGTTAATAGCTATGAACCACTTGTATCTATAGGTATACATGAGGAACAGTATACAGAGAGCTTTGGTATCAGGGATGAGAGAATATATCAGGATTATAGATATATGTATCAGAAGTATGGGCTTGATGCCAGTGAAGATTGCAGACGACATTTTACAAAAGAGTATCTGGTAAAATGGAATAAGGGAATTAAGGAATGTGGAGAGCTGAATATTCCAATAGGTATGTTTCTAAGCGCCAGACTAAGTGAGTATGCTTTAAGTATTAAATGTTTTATTAGCAGTAGACTTGGTAGGGCGAATAACCACAGGAAAGGTAATTGATTTATGGAAGAAAAAAGAAGAAAGCATTTGATGTGCTTTTTAATGCTTACTTTTTTTGTATTAATATTTATTTTTAATATTTTTACACCGCTTTTGTCAGATGATTTTGATTATATGCTCCAGGCAAGGTCAGGAGACAGCTTGTGGGATCTAATCTTACAGGAATATAACCAGTACATGACCTGGAATGGCAGAAGTGTAACATTTATTTTGTTTAGAATATTTTTATGTGCCCCTGAGATTGTTTTAAAACTGTCTAATAGTATTGTGTTCATGATATTGTCAGTGCTTATATATTTCAATATTAAGGGCAGAAAGAAATATGATGTATTAGTATACTTGCTGGTACAATTGGGATTATGGCTGTTTGCAGTGGATTTTTCCCAGACTATATTGTGGGAATGTGGTGCATTCGTGTATCTCTGGGGAATGACCATCATATTAGGCTTTTTAACAACTGTCAGATATATGGTTGAGAGCAAAAAAAATGTAAAAATAATTAGCTGCATTTTGATATTTCTGTTTGGTTGGGCAGCAGGTTGGTGTAATGAAAATACCTCAGGTGGAGCGTTACTTCTGCTTATCATTAGTGCTCTTTTGTACAGATTTATCTATGAAGAGAAAAAAGTGCCTAAGTTACTGATTCCAGCTATTTTAGGAAATATTGTAGGTTTAGGATTTTTAGTACTTGGACCTGGAGTCAGAAACAGAGCTTCACTTATAGAAGAGCGTCATAGCGGTCTCTATGGAATGGTGTCCAGAATACAGAAATTGACTCTTTTGAATGAAGAGGCATTTCTAGTACTCCTTGGAATATTTGCTGCAACTATCATTTGGTCCGTTTATTATCACAACAGGAAAGGCGAAAGCGTTAAGCAGATATTATCTGCACTTCGTTATCGTATCATCTTTTTTGTAGTCTATCTGGCTACGGTATATGCACTTGCTGCTACAGCGGTTCCTCAGATCAGAGCACTGTTTGGCGCAGGAATATTCCTGCTGATTGCTTGTATCCAGGGAATTGTTGACAACTTGAGAGTTGATAATGATGGTAATGTAGATGCAACAAAACAGATGCTTTCATTCCTGTATGGTAGTGTAATTGCAGCCATGAGTATCTACCTGTTCTTCCAGATAGTTGATTGTGGAGCGATGCTGATCCGTATCAGGCGTGATTATGATGAACGTATAGCTTACATAGAGCAGCAGATTGCTGCCGGCGAGACAGATATTGTTGTGGCTCAGTTCCATGAAGACTTTGACAATGCCTATACTTGTGCATATGAGATGGAACTTACAGATGATCCTGAGTATTGGATCAATGTTCAGTATAAGAACTTTTTTGGCGTTAATTCTATAACCGCGATTCCTTATGAGGAGTGGGAAGAGAATTATAGTAATTGAGGAAAGGAAGAGGATATGCTGGTATATCATGGTTCTGATCATATAATTGAAAAGCCTGAATATGGCCTTGGGCGAGATGATTGTGATTATGGTAGAGGCTTTTATACTACCAAGGACAAGGAAAAGGCATATTCTTGGGCTTGTCTTTACGGTAATGACAAATCTATTTGCAACAGTTATTCAATTGATTTAGACAATCTTACTGTGGTGAATCTCACAGAAAAAGGTGTACTTGCATGGATTGCTGAAGTCATTGCAAATAGAGGCGTAAAAACTGAAAGAGTTGCTACAATTGGGAATTTGATCAGAGATAAGTACAAAGTAGACACATCTGCTGCAGATGTTTTGATAGGTTATAGAGCAGATGATAGCTACACTGAAATAATCGAAGCTTTTTTAGATGGCTATCTGACTATAGAAGAAGTTGAAAAGCTCTTTTATAAAGGCGAGTTAGGTGAACAGGTATTTATAAAAAGTCAGAAGGCTTTTGATATGCTTGAATATAAGGGCTATGAAGAAGTAATTGATGATGAAAAATACCTCAACTCTGATAGATATGCAAGAAGAGATGTTGCTGAGTATCTAAAGAGGCGTAGAGATCAGTATTCACTTGGAATTGATGTTAAGGGACTGACAGCAAGGGAAGTAGTACTAAATAATTATAAGTATGAAGTTATTGCGGGATTTGGGCACTACATCATTGACGATGGCAAATTGGATATTTTGAAATAATGCTTATTGGGGGAATATATGTCAGCATATGATGAAGTATATTTGCAAAGTGCATACGATATACATGAATATCTGTTTCATAAGTTTATGGAATCTGAATATGATTATTTTCAGTGCATTGATAAATATATGCAAGGTAGAGAACGTGAATTAATGGACAAGGGTAATCCATTAGCTCTTAATCTTACGCCGAAGCAATTGTTTAATAGGATGGAAAAAAAAGATATTGACAAGGCTGATAATTCAGATATCGACCCATTCATCTCAAACTGGCTGGCGGATATATTGGTTTATTTGCAATGGAACTATGAAGTTAGTTCAAAAGAGATTGTAGATAGGATTAACTTGAGAGAATTATACAATATGTATAGTCCACTTCACGAGGCATCAATTAGTAATGGTGCGGAGAAATTGTATAGAAGGTTTTGGAGTAATTAGTAATATTATTAAGATTATAAATGAAATAAGGAAAATGAAATGATTGATGTAAGTGTGATCATTCCTGTATATAATGCTGAAAAGACTATAGAGCTGACTGTTCAAAGTGTTATTTCTCAATTGGATTTTTACACTGGATCTTTAGAGATAATAATTATTGATGATGGTTCTAAGGATAGCTCTTATAAGCTATGCGAGGACTTTTGTACCTCTGATTATTTGAAAGAAAATGCTCGATTAAGTATTAAGTGTAAGCACATCAAAAACTCCGGCGTATCCAATGCCAGAAACATTGGCATAGAGCAGGCTTCTGGCAAGTACTTGATGTTTGTCGATGCAGATGATACATTGGAAGCCGACGCTTTGAAGTACATGCATGAAGCAATAAGTAATGTATCGGATGATGCAGCTCCAAAAACGCAAGAGGATATAGCTTTTGTTTCTATGATCCCAGATGCAGAAAAGGCGGATGTTTTTACAGGAACTGAGTATATAAGTTCCAAGCTTTTATACAAGGATACCCACGTCTGGGGAAAGCTGTTTAAACGAGAAGCTATTTCAGGTGTAAGATTTAAAGACGGTCTTACCATTGGCGAAGATATGCTTTTTTTGCTGGAACTTGCTATTAAATATCGAGATAGCAGGTGTATCAAATGTCTTCCTGAGCAGAAGTATATATATACTGATAATGCCGAAGGAGCTATGAAGCGTGAGTTTAAGCCCTCTTACATAGATCAGCTGACATGCTGGCAACTTGCAGAGAAGGCTATTACGGAACAGGGAATAATTCTGGATGATAAATCTAAGATAAGGCTATCCTGCATACAGATAATGGCGGCAATGCTACTTGTTGGCAAGTTGTCACAGATTAAAGAAAATAAAAAGGACGAAATACAAATAGATTTAGTTGTTGCAGATTGCAAAAAGCAGATCAAAGAATCTCTTAAGGTTAAAGGCACATTTGCAGCGCTGGAAGCTGGCTACAAAGTAAAGGTACTTGTATTTTTACTGAGCCAGAAGTTGTATATTAGGAGTTATGGAAACTGGAAAAAGTAATAAAAACATAATTATGTACATGCACGCAGGTAGCGGTAATCATGGATGTGAAGCCATTGTGACTGCACTCAGAGACCTGATTGATAAGGATAAAAAACTTGTTATCGTATCCAATAATATTGAGGAAGATAAGCAGTATTCTCTTAGCAAGTCTGTAGAAAAAGGTAACTGCGAGCTTCTTCAGGAAAAACATATTGATAAAGACTTTTTGGCCCATGTCCTCTACTATGGATGGCGCAAGGTATCAGGTGATAAAGAGTCATTTCTTAGATATAGATTTAGAAATCTGCTGAAATATGTTAACAGACATAAGGATAGCAGACTTGCTGTTTCAATTGGCGGAGATAATTACTGTTATCCTGATATGGTTGAAGATATCATCCTGACTGATAGTATGCTCCATAAGAAGGGCGTAAAGACTGTTCTTTTGGGGTGCTCCATTGAGCCGGAATCACTTAAGTCTGAGAGATTGCTAGAAGACCTTAGATCTCATGAGATGATCATAGCAAGAGAGTCAATCAGTTATAAGGCTCTTTTGGCAGCAGGTTTTTCTAAGGATAAAGTTAAGCTCTGCCCTGATCCTGCTTTTACACTTGAGACAGCAGATATAGAACTGCCGGAAGGCTTTGCTGATGGCAATACTGTGGGTCTTAATGTCAGCCCTATGGTTCTTGGTAAAGAAGCCAAAGAAGGCGCTACTATAAATGGCTATAAAAAGCTCATCCAGCACATCATGGATTGCACAAATATGCAGATTGCTCTGATTCCACATGTTGTATGGAACAGTAATGACGATAGAGAACCTCTTAGTGAACTCTATGAGGAGTTCAAGGATACTGGCAGAGTCATTATGATTGAAGATACTGACTGTAAAAAGCTTAAGGGCTACATCTCAAGATGTAGGATATTTGTGGGTGCAAGAACTCACTCTACGATTGCTGCATATTCAAGTTGTGTGCCAACTCTTGTAATAGGCTACTCTGTTAAGTCTAGAGGAATTGCTACAGATATTTTTGGTACAGATGAGAGATTTGTACTTCCGGTGCAGACGATATCCAAACCTCAACAGCTTGTAGACAGTTTTGACTATATGCTGCTTCATGAGCATAGTGTTAAAGAGCATTTGAAACTGGTCATGCCTGAGTATATTGAGACTGCAAGGAAGAATGTATCTGGGCTATAAAAAGTGAAGTTTCATGTAAGAGAGGTTACAAAAACGCCTTTTATGGTGATTTAATAAAGTAGTGATTAAAAGAAATAATTTAGAAATATCATATATTTACTATGTATATGATTTCTAAAGTGCTTTGCTTATTTTATGGAGAAGTCTATGATAATAATTCAGATAGCAGGCGGTCTGGGGAACCAGATGCAGCAGTATGCTATGGCTAGAAAGTTAATAAAACTTGGCAAGGAAGTTAGGCTTGATCTGTCATGGTTTAAGAAAGAGAAGCAAAAGAATGTCCTGGCTCCCAGAAATTTTGAGCTGGCTTATTTTGTAAACCTGCCATATCTTGAGTGCACAGACGCTGACAGGGATAGGTTCCTTAACAGAACTAAATTTCAAAAGGCGATAGGAAAGCTCATTCCTTCGAAAAATAAGGTTTTTACAGAGTCTAAGATGTATCATCCTGAAGTATTTGATTTTGATGATAAATACTTGCAGGGATTTTTCCTGTGCCAAAAGTATTATGATGATATAATGCCGGAATTACAGCAGTTATTCAGGTTCCCGATTCATATTTATACTGAGCAGCAGCTAAAAAATGCGGATATCATCAATGAGATGGAAGAGAGACCTTCTGTTAGCGTCCATATCAGACGCGGTGATTATCTGGATGCTGAAAACGCAGCGCTTTTTGGCAATATCGCTACGGATGAGTATTATGATGCTGCTATGAAGTACTTTTTAGATAAGAATCCTGATACTCATTTTTATATTTTTACAAATGATACTGACTATGCAAGGCAGAAATATAGTGACACAGATAGATATACCATAGTTGACTGGAATACAGGCAAGTACAGCCTCCTAGATATGGAGCTCATGAGCCACTGCCAGGGTAATATCTGTGCCAATTCCACTTTTTCCTTGTGGGGAGCTAGACTTAATCAGAGACCTGACAAGATAATGGTCAGAACCCTGAAGATGAGGAACAATCAGGAAGTAACAACTGCGTTGATGCATGAGTACTGGCCTGGATGGGTTCTGATTGATGAGAATGGAAATGAAGTTTAAACATAAGAATTATAGGAGTTATTAGAAATGCAGATCATATTATTATCAGGCGGAAGTGGAAAGAGACTTTGGCCATTATCAAATGATGTTAGATCAAAACAGTTTATCAAGATGTTCTATGGAGAAGACGGACAGTTAGAATCCATGGTACAGCGTGTATATAGACAGATTAAGACAGCAGCCCCATCTGCTGACATAACAATTGCTACCAGCAAAAAGCAGGCTTCAGCTATTCACAATCAGCTGGGAGACAAAGTTGATATATGTGTTGAGCCAACAAGACGTGATACATTCCCTGCAATAGCCCTTGCAGCAATGTATCTCAAGGATGAAAAGAATATTCCTGAGAACGAGACTGTAATTGTATGTCCTGTTGATCCTTATGTTGATAATAGCTATTTTGAATGCTTCAATGAGCTGGCAGACATGGTTCAGACAGGGAAGTACAACCTTAACCTCATGGGAGTTGAGCCTACATATCCTAGTGAAAAATATGGCTATATCATCCCGGAAAACAAGGATCACATCAGTAAAGTAGCAGAATTTAAGGAAAAACCAGACCTTCCAACAGCTGAGAAGTATCTTGCACAGGGCGCGCTGTGGAATTGTGGTGTATTTGCTTTTAAATTAGGCTATGTTGTTAATAGAGCAAAAGAACTTTTAGATTATCATTCATACAAGGATCTTCATAAGTACTATGGCGAAGCTACAAAGATCAGTTTTGATTATGCCGTAGTTGAGCATGAGGATTCAATTGGTTCTGTCAGATATAACGGATCATGGAAAGATATAGGATCATGGAATACTTTTGCAGAAGAGATGCATGAGCCTGTAATTGGTAAGGCTGTCATGGATGATACTTGTGAAAATACAAATATCATCAACGAGCTTAACATTCCAATCTTGGCTATGGGTGCAAAGGATATGATCATTGCAGCTTCCAACGATGGTATCTTAGTTGCTGATAAGCATCAGTCAAGCTATATCAAGCCATATGCTGAAAAGATGGAACAGCAGGTAATGTACGCTGAGAAGTCCTGGGGAAGTTTCACAGTACTTGATGTGCTTCCAGAATCAATGATCATCAAGGTAGTGCTTCTTCCACAGCACCAGCTGCACTATCACAGCCATGAGCACAGAGAAGAAGTATGGACAATCGTTAGCGGAGAAGGCACAGTAATAATTGATGGCAAGAGAAGAGATGTGTCAGATGGTGATGTTGTAAGACTTCCAATCGGATCAAAGCACACAGTCATCGCTAGTACAAGACTTGTTATAAATGAAACACAGATTGGCAAGGAAATCTCTGTGGAAGATAAGATCAAGTATGAGATGCCGGAGTTTTGATTTATAGAGCTTTTTGACTGTAAATGATGATAAGGGGAATTATGTTCAATTTATTCAAGGTAGATAATAAAGGCTGCATAATTTATAAATCAGGTTTTCAAGATGCTGCAAAGTGTATTATTTCAAATCAAGATTCTGAAATTACTCTTGTTGCAGAAAAAGAAATAAATAATATGTTTGACACTATGATTGAGGCTTTTGAACAGGAGCAGAAGGTGGTGATGTATAGTGTCAAGCGTGGCGATTCTGATCATATATCTTTCTCAAGTATTAATAGATTTAAAATTTGGCTGATTGAAAATCAATTGGCTGACTCAAATATGCTTATTTTAAGCATGTTAGATAAGCATTGTAAAAAGAAAAAAATAGCATTACCAAGATTGAATATAATTTTTGGCTATAATAACGGTAATGCTATTTATAACACAGACATGTATTTCAATAATACCTTCGATCCTGATTGGCTTATAGATGATTCTATTAAAAAGGCAATTAAGGCAATCGATAAATCTGAGGTGATAGACAGACAAGCTATAATGAGCCCTGTTTTTGGCATAATGCCACCCACTAAGCTTTCCGGCGGTGTAAAAACTCTTATGCTGATCTACAACAATCCTGACATGATTTTCAATGCTTCTACCTGTGGTGATAACTGCGCCAGGTGGATTACAAGATTTGCAAGGGAAAAGTTCTTTGTAATCAACCTATATCACGCCATGCAATTTAATAATAAAAATTTTCAGGCATATATCTTAAATGATGATAGAGTTATAGATTCACAGGATGAAATATATTTCTATGTTGATAGATATTGTAGGAGATTGCAATGATCGGGAAGCATTTTGTTGATATACAAAATAGAAACGTTAGATTCAAATTTGAAATCGAACGCAATATAAGTATTATCAGGGGAGATAGCGCTACTGGAAAGACTACACTGATCTTTGCAGAATTATTTTGAGGATTTCAAGTAATCAATGGATAGTATGACTGTGCTGTCGCTTTAGTTGATATTATATAGAGCGACAGCACTTTTGTTAGATGATTAAAACTTCGAAGATATCGCATTTCAAGCTATTTATCTATTAAGTTTATTCTTCAAAAGATTATAACAATATCTAAATTCTTCTGATCTTCCAAATAGTATGATGAATATCCCATTAAACACAACGCATATAATTACAAACATAACTGCAAATGACAGTATAGTCAGATTCTCTAGCACATAAGAGCTTATAGAGAGCAATAACAATACAGTTCCAACGAAAGAAACAACATATTTAGCACTATCTATGAAGTATTCAGCAGCACCTTTATCAAAGCATACCCTGTTTATTACAACTGGTCTTACAATATTAGCAAGAAGGCCAGATACTACAGTTCCAACGTATATTCCTGTTATTCCAATCTTTTGAACCAGAACAATTGATAATACAAGGTTTACAAGTCCCTGCACTATTGGCAGATATCTATCTTGTTCAAATACTCCGGCAGCAGTCCTATAGTTGGCAACAACTATTCTAAAGCCTTTTAAATAGTATTCTGTAAGAATCAGATAGACAGCAGCTGATGGCAATAGCCAAGATTTGCCAAGCCATAAGTCAATAAGAGGTGATAACAGTACAAAAAAGCCTGTAGCCGAGAAACCATAGAACCATGCTGCAAAGAACTTGTATACCTTGAACATTTCATACTGTTTTTCCTTACTTTCCGTAGCAATTAGATTGCCAAAGCTTGAAATAACTGAGTTCATAATGATGTTGACATAGTTTGAGATGGAAGTCAGTACCATATTGTAGTTGTCTACTACGCCTACAACAGCGACCTTGATAAAAGCAGATATTATAAGGCTGTCTGTCTGTGTGCGGGCTACGTCACCAACTTTCAGCAGTACAAGAGCACGGGTTTTGCTCCAGATTACTGAACTTTCTTCCTTAGTAAGCGGAGTGACATTTTTATCTTTTAAGTAAGGATATAGTTTGTTTAAATACAAACTTACAAATATCTTTTGAATGAGCTGTACAGCAGCATCTGTGAGCAGGAATGCATAAAAATTCCTTGTAGTAACAAGGATGAGTATCTGAAGAATTACAGTAATTACTTTAGTAATAGTAATAATATTGGTCTGGATATAATTTTTTTGCTCTGCGTTAACCAGACTGTATTTGTAAGATACAAAGTAAGTGCTTACTGTGTTAAACAGGAATATGTAGTAGTAAAGGGTGAGATCTCTGGTAGAGATATTGTCAGCATCTTTTATCAGAATTGGTAAAAAAGGTGTAATAGCAATTCCTATAGCAGCTACAATAAAGGCAATAAATGTATATGCCTTACGATAAAGTAGCATATAGGATTTGATCTTTTCTGTATCTCCTTTTGCAACAGGCGCATATAAACTGAAATTGAGAGCAGTACCAATTCCAAGCTCTGCCATTGAGAGGATTGAGAGAATATTGGTATATAATCCGTTTACACCTACAAGATTTTCATCAAGAATTCTTATAAAAATAGTCCTAAGCACAAAAGACATCAGGGCTGTTGTGACTGTTCCTATATATCCAAAAGCGATATTCCTTGTTGCTGATTTAACTCTTCCCATGGGTACCTCGAATAATAACAAGTAAACTATTAGCATGAATTACTGAAGAACGATATCGGCATGCATTTAATACATTGTGTCATTGATCCATGCTTTGCAACTTATAGTATAGCATGGATTAGCAATTTATATGTAAAATTAGGGTAAATATAGATTCGGAAAAATAAAAAAGGAAAAGCACCTACTTTCATGTTAGGATTAGATTTGCGAGAAA
>SVGC01000032.1 GCA_015056495.1 Butyrivibrio sp. | reverse complement strand
TTTTTTATGAGTCCCGAGTGTGAGTCCAGGATAAAAGATTTTGCCCTTTTGAGGCTAAAAATTTTTCACAACAACATTATCCATTGAGATCAAGTAAAATCGCCCACATCCGAAGTCACACATTAAAAGGCTACAGATGCGGGCGAGGTAATCTAAATATTTAGATGAAAAAATGATCAATAAACTTCTGCCTTAAAGACAAGCGGATATTCAGAAGCTTCAGCACAGTCAATTACAAGACCTTCATCAGTTATCTTATAAGTAACCTCTTTCTCAGAAGCACCTTCAACTGTACCAAGAAGGGATACCTTATCAAAACGGCCAAGGAAATTAACCTGTCCTTCAGAAGTCTTTCTGCCAAAGCTTTTTACAACATATGAACCATTTTCCGGCTTTCCAAGGGCAATGATATAGATATTGCCATTATTAACAGTAAATCTGAAATCTTGAGCAGTGTATTTTCTTACATTACCATCCTGGAAAAAACCTTCCTGGATCTTGGTCGGACCTTCTCCAAAGGTCTTATAAGTATCACAGCCGTATATTGCCTGACCATTGATCTTTAGCCATTTACCAATATTTTTCAGGATATCAGTATCCTCTTTAGTAATAGTTCCGTCCGGCTTTGGTCCAACATTTAAAAGCATGCGACCATTTTTACTAACAATATCTACCAGATCACATACTATGTCATTTGGCTGCTTGTAGCGATTATCAGGAGTATAGCCCCAGCTGTTAAAACATGTAGCTGTATCTGTCTGCCACAGATATGGCTTGATCTCGGCAAACTGGCCTCTTTCTACTGTAGGAACTGCACAGCCATGAAGGATCTCATCATGTTTGAAATTCACTACTCCTTCTCTTCCAATGGAAGACATAGCATTGTAGTAATATGCCAGTGCCTTTTTTAAATAAGGTCTTAAGACTTCGATCAGTATCCACCAGTCAAAATAAAGGATAGCAGGATGAAATCTGTCTATGATCTCGCAGGTTCTTATAAGCCAGTCCTCCATATATTCCTGTGAAGGAGGATTATCAGGAGTCACATCAAAATGATCCTTGTGTTCCTTTTGAGATGGCCAGTAAATATGATCTTTAGGGAATTCTCCCGTAATATCACTGTCAAAATCTCTTCCGTTGCCCAAAAACCACCAATGCTCTATACGATGGGAGGATGCACCAAAAGTAATATCTGTAGCTTCACTGGCCTTTTCAAGTTCACCGATGATATCTCTGCAAGGTCCCATTTTAGCTGCATTCCAATCAGATACCTTACTGTCATACATCATGAATCCATCATGATGCTCAGCAACAGGAACCATATACTGGGCTCCCGCTTCTTCAAAGAGCTCAAGCCAGCTATTGGCATTAAAATTCTCAGCCTTGAGCATTGGAACATAATCCTTATAGCCAAAATCCTTATGAGGTCCATAGGTCTCAATATGATGCTTGTATTCATCACTATCTTTGATATACATATTTCTTGGATACCATTCATTGGCAAAAGCAGCTGCGCTGTATACTCCGTAATGAATGAATATTCCAAACTTCAGATCCTTATACCACTTTGGAGCGCTATACTTGCTAAGTGACTCCCAGGTATCATCATAAGGCCCCTTTTTGATAACACTGTCAATTCTTTCAAGTTCTTTCTTTTCGTCGATCATTTCTCATACCTTCTTACACTCAAGCTTTTGAACTGAACCATCCATCTCAATTACAGTATCCTTACCACTTGTAAGCACCTGTGCCTTGTCACAGCTTGCAACAGCAAGATTTACAAATCTTACCTTAACAGCAAGGTCACCTGTCTTAGTAACAGTGATGGTATCCCCATCTCTTACTACAACAAGATCAAGAACCTCTTTACCTTCATAGTAAACAGTAGTTCCAGCCTCGTCTGTAAGATTAAATACATCAAGCTCAAGACTATTTCTATAGTCATCATCAAATTTACCTTCAGCAATTTCTTCCTTAGTAAGCTCTTTTGCATTGACCGCAATTACAGAGTTTTCTCTAACCCACATAGGAACCTGCAGATATCCCTGCTCTTCCTGTTGCCAGCTTCCGCACTGGATGTGTCTTTCTTCTCCTGTAAGGAAATTGGTCCACTTGCCTGCAGGCAGATAATACTGGGCAATAGACTTATCATTAAATACAGGAGCAACCAGGATATCCGGTCCAAACATGTACTGCTTGTCAAGGTAACCTGCTGCAGGATCATCCTGATACTCAAGGACCATACTGCGCATTACAGGCACGCCGCTCATGCTTGTCAAGGCAGCGTTACTATACAGATAAGGCAGCAGCTTTGTCTTTAGATTAGCAAAAAATCTTACAACATCAACAGCTTCCTCATCATAAGCCCACGGTACTCTGTAGGAGCTACTGCCATGCAGTCTTGAATGTGAAGACAACAGACCAAATGCAGCCCATCTCTTGTAAACATCAGCTGTAGATGTGCTCTCAAAGCCGCCCATATCATGGCTCCAATAACCAAAGCCTGACATTGTAAGTGATAAACCACCACGGAGAGATTCAGACATCCCTTCATAGGTTGACCAGCAATCGCCGCCCCAGTGAACAGGGAACTTCTGTCCACCTACTGTAGCACTTCTTGCAAAAAGAACAGCTTCTCCTTTACCTTTTTTGGCTTCAATAGCTTCAAATACAGTCTTGTTATACAGATATGTATAATAGTTGTGCATCTTCTTTGGATCAGAACCATCAAAATATGCAATATCTTCTACAGGAATCCTCTCACCAAAATCAGTCTTGAAGCAGTCTACGCCCATATCCATAAGCTCGCCTAGCTTATCCTTAAACCACTCACAGGCTGCAGGGTTGGTAAAATCTACAAGAGCCATTCCGGGCTGCCACATATCCCACTGCCATGTGCTGCCATCTGTTCTCTTAACAAAATAGCCCTTTTCCATGCCCTCATCAAAAATGTCAGCTGACTGGCCAATATACGGATTGATCCAAACGCATACCTTTACACCTTTTTTCTTTATCCTTGAAAGCATGCCCTTTGGATCAGGAAATACTCTGCTATCCCATACGAAATCTGTCCAGTGGAACTCCTTCATCCAGAAGCAGTCAAAATGGAACACTCTAAGAGGTATACCTCTGTCAAGCATGCCATCTATAAAGCTCATAACTGTATCTTCATCATAATTAGTTGTAAAAGAAGTTGAAAGCCACAGTCCAAAGGTCCACATAGGAGGAAGTGATGGCTTGCCTGTAAGGTCTGTGTACTTTCTGAGCACATCCTTCATGTCAGGACCATCAATAAGATAATAATCAAGCATTTCGCCTTCTACGCTAAATTCAACCTTACCAACCTGCTCAGTAGCAACTTCAAAGGATACCTTCTCAGGATGATTTACAAATACGCCATAGCCTTTGTTTGTAATATAAAAAGGAATGTTTTTGTAAGACTGGTCTGTACTTGTACCACCATCTTCATTCCAGATATCTATACTCTGGCCGTTTCTTGCAAGAGCGCCAAATCTCTCACCAAGACCATATACAAGCTCTCCTACAGACAAAGAGAGCTCCTGACGCATGTAAGTATGGGCGCCGTCCTTATCATAAGCAAGTCCCTTCCAGTTGGTCTTCATAAGAGCCAGATCCTTCCAGGCACTTGTTGTTATAGTCTCACCATTTCTCTCATAGGACATGGTAAAATTCTTTTTACTGATCTTTAAAGTAAGAGAACCACTCTTAACACAGATATTCTCTTCATCACTGTCAACTGTAAGAGATTTGTTCTCATCACTTACTTCAAAATGAGGATCCTTGTCCAAAACTCCCTTATGGTGATAAGTCTTTACTCTCAGTACATCATCCATAGGAGATGTGATCTCAAGAGTCAGGTTAATTCCACCAAGTGTATCTCCTCTATGACCTACATGATAAGTTGGGCATACAAGAGTTACCTTTTTATCTGTAACAGTCTCATAGTAAACCATCTGTGGCTGAAAACATTCGCAACCCTCTTTATTTAGCCAACATCCATTCCAAAATTTCATTTTTGACCTCCAATCCTACTGCTTCTGCGATAATCTGCAGGAGACTTTCCTTCACTGTTTTTAAATTTCTTACTAAAGTAATCAACATCGTTATAGCCTACTCTGGCGGCAATTTCATACACCTTTAACTCGCTGTCACGAAGAAGCTTTTTGGCTTCTATCATCCTTTTTTCATTAAGATAACTATTAAATGAGATATTCATCTCCTTGGAAAAAAGCTTGCCAAAATACACACTGTTATAGCCAAATAAAGGCGCTACCTCTTCCAGAGTAAGACTCTGTGCGTAGTTGTGATCTATATAAGACACCACATCCTCAATGGCACTTTCCGCACCGGATTTTGATCTGATGTTTTGAATTGCCTTGGTGCACATGCTATCTATATATTTTACTATTTCATAAAGGTAAAATCTTGTCTTTATTTGCTCAATTAGCTGACTGTTTCCATCGAAATATTCCATGCATTCAGGGTAGGTCCTGTTTATCTGTTCCTTGATCTGAAGCACTATATCTGTAAGAAAAAGCCTTATTTCATCCTCATTCATATCACAGATACGAACATCACTGTCAAGCTCCATAAGGCTCTGCCTGAACTTATCAATACTTGCTATCTGTATATATCCGCATAGCTTTATGCAATACTCTTTTCCGGACAATGCATCAATATGCTTAAGCCTTACATCTTTACCCGGAAGCTGGTTAAATCCAAAGGTATGAGCATCTTCACTACAGAAAAACCTGCGTCTGCACAGTTCAAGAGCCGAATTGTAAGACTCGCATACCTTATCCGGGCTATCTACTATCTCACCATAGGTCAGGAAAATAGAGTACAAAGGGCTTCCTTTTTGCAAAGGCCTGTAATTATAATGTTCAAGGAATCTCTCAAACTGTCTTATAGCCTTTTTTCCAAGCAAAAGAATTGCATCCCTGCCATCGATAGTAGTATGAGCATACTCATCAGATGGTATAAAGATATTTAAAAGATCCTTTAAAGAATACTCAGGACTTACATTACCCTGATAGGTCTCATACAGTGCTACCTGATAGGCATCAGCATATAAACCGAGTTTTTTGAGCCCTTCCTTATCAAGAGCAGCCTTTGGCATATCATCATGGCAGATGCCTGTTATAAGCTCATTTATAACTGTATCCTTTGCCTTATACTGCATGATATCATTCTGACCATTTATGGAGCTTTCTTTTTCCAGATCTTTATTAATCCTGTTTACAACATCCATAAGCTCGTCTTCATCTATAGGCTTAGTCAGATAATCCGTAACTCCGTAGCGTATTGCAGCCTTGGCAAAAGCAAAATCAGAATATCCGCTCAATATGATAAATTTGCCCTTATATCCGTTATCTCTTGCCTGTCTGATCACGTCAATCCCATTGATAAAAGGCATATGGATATCCATAAGTACCAGATCCGGATCATTACTCTGTATAAGCTCCAGTGCCCCCGGTCCGTCACTTGCCTCGCAGTCAAAACTGTATCCCAGCTCATCCCAGTCGATTATGACCTTCAAGCCTTCTCTTATATTAGCCTCATCATCTGCTATAAGTAGTTTTCTCAAAAATTGTTTTCCTCCGCAATTGCAGCCTGTCTCATGCTTCCCTGTTTGGCAGCTCCTTCCATATCATATTCAAGGACATCGCTATATCCAAGTCCCATACAGAGTCGCTGCATTTCTTTTTTTATTGCATTAAAATGAGCCTGATCCGGAGCAAAGACCATATCCCAGGAATACTGGATTATGATTGCCTTGCATGCATCTCTGATTTCTTTTATCTCTGTGGTCTCTGCTTCATTTACAAATACACAGCCCGGCGCCACAAGGATCTTGTCATTTTTTTCCAGATAATCCTCAGAAGAAAGAGCATTCATGTACTCTGACCAGTTCTCCTCAAGAACTGTCTTATCCTTGGACAGCTCACTATCCCATAAAAGATAGGCGTAAGGATATCCATTAGAATCAAGTTCCTTCAGATTGACCGCTGAAAAGTTAAGTCTTGAAATGCCATCTCTAAATGATCCGTCATATCCCGGTATAGGATCATTTGACGCATCCTGAAATACTTTTTTGCCATAATCTGTAAGATAAGGGCCATCCTCTCCCATATCCCAACATATTCCTATAGGACCTGCGCTTCCGCTATCGTTAGAAGCCTGATTGGCATATATCCCTTCATCTGTGTACAGCCAGTTGATGATATCCATCATCCTCTGAGGATCTTTGGTATCAGCACCTATGGCAATAACATTATTAACATTACCCTGATCGTAAGCACCATAGGCATATATCTCCATATCTGATATATCAGAAAGCATAAATCCCTTTCCCTGCACCATATTGGATAAAGAATTGTATGCACTTTGTCCAAGAAATGGCCAAGGACAATACAGTATCTGACCATCCTGATATTTATCATATACATCGGTATAGGTATTAGTTCTTGAATCAGGATCCACAAGGCCCAACTGATTTGCATCAAAATAGAGCTTCAAGACCCTCATATACAGAGAATCATCATCAAGTATGCTCTGGTAGTCGCTTCCATCTGCCTTGGCAAGTACAAATCCATACTCATCATATCCATAAAAACAACATGGCTGTTTGGCAGCATTCATCATATTCAGATCCCAGTCAGAGAAAAAAGAAAATCCATAGGTCTCTTCACCAGTGTCTGAATAAGGTTCTTTTTCTTTCATCAAAACAAGAACATCCAAAAGATCTTCCAGTGTATCCATCTGAGGATAGCCAACCTCTGAATATATATCCCATCTAAGGTAAGGTCCGTAATTTGGTTCCTTGATATTTAAAGGCTCTGTAACAGAAGCTGTAGATAGCTCACTTGGAATGGCATATATACCGTCAAGGCCCTGATTAAGCCTGGTTATGGCAGACTCGTATTTCATGACTTCCTTGTCTTTGATATAATCTTCCATATTTAGGAGCAGCCCCTGCTCAACCAGCGCTTCCAAAGCGTTATTGTTGGCTGAGCATATGATTATGTCTCCGATACTGCCAGAGGCTGCCCTGACATCCATCAGAGCCTGACCATTGGGATCTACATTTGGCGCTATGATATTAAGCTTTACATTAAATCGCTCTAATAATTCATCTCCAAACCAGCCATTCTGGATACCCTTAAAATTAGCTTCCTGATCATAAACATCTATTGTTATCTGCTCAGGGTATTTTGATTTACCATATCCGGAACTCTGACTCGCAGATGGATCATTATTGCAGCTGCATACTGTCGCCAAAGTAATTGAAGAAATAGTGATCACTGAAAAAAACTTTTTAAAAAAGCTCATGACTCCCCCGACACCCAAACACTAATTGAGCTACGGCACTAACACCGTAGCCCAACTAATATTTTAAATCAATAAATACGTTATAACAACATTTAATTAGTTGCCCGAAAGAGCTTCTTTTTCAGCAGCAGCGCGGATCTTAGCTTCATTTTCCTGGAACTCTACGCACTGATCATATCCATAATCATTGGCCTGCTGGATCATCTCAGCAACGATGCTGTCAAATTCTTCATCAGATTCAGCATAGATAGCCTTCCAAGAATATGTCTTAACACAGCTTGTTACCTGATCCCAGATGACCTGAAGTTCGTCAGAATGTGTGCCTGCTGAGTAAGTTGTACCAGGAGCTATTTTATAGTCACCGCTTCTAAGATACTCATCTGCACTCTCTGCTCCAGCCCATGTTCTCCAAGCTGCTTCGATCTCTGATCCTGCTTCTGTATCATAGCTATTCCAGAACATATAATTGAAGGTCTCATTTACAGCTGATTCAGGGTTAGTACTGTCTACTGACCAGGTTGTGTTGTTCATCTGGAAAGAACCATCATCAAATGTACCTGAGTAGTCACCTGTAAGCTCTGTAGAAATATCATTTTTGCATGCAAGACCAAGATCTGTCAGACATGTATAGCCATTATCATCAATATACCAGCATGTACCTTCAGGACCATACTCAGCTGTAAGTCTTCCTTCAGGAGTTGAGAGCCAGTTGATGATCGCCATACACAGTTCAGGATATTCTGTATTGGCTCCAATTGACCAGATTCTATTTCCACCATAAACATTAAGACCATAAGTAAGAGGAGTTGCTTCTGAAGGCTTTACAGGATACATAGCCTTTCCTTCTGAAATATGGTTATCTGTATTGTACAGACCTGAACCCATCCAGTTAAATACGTTCATAAGAGCTGTACCATTCTGGTAATCCTCTGACATGCCGTCATATCCTTGTGTCTGAGAGTCAGGATCTACAAGACCTCTCTGATATAACTGATTGTAGAACTTAAGAGCTGTAAGGTAAGGGCCATCCTCTTCAAGAGCAGGATAATATGTACCTGTCTCTGAATCATATAAGCCGATACCAAACTCATCAAGTCCATAATATGCTGTTGCTGTAGACTTAACAAACATTACCATATCGCCGTCCCAGTCATTGAACAGTGATACTGCATAAGTCTTATTGCCATTGTCATCTGTAGGACAAGCTTCCTGCATCTGAGCAAGAACTTCTACAAGACTATCAAGATCTGTGATCTCCGGAGCACCAATCTCCTGATATACATCAAATCTAAGATCCCATGTATAGAAGAATGACTGAACATCCTCTGCAGAAAGTGCAACATCATGACCAAAGCCATAAATCGTGCCGCCTGAAAGGTTTCTATTCTTCTCAAGAGCTTTAGACATATTCTCCTGGATATATGAACCATAATCAGCCAGGATGTCATCCTCTTCCCAGTCAAAGAGCATTCCCTTCTCTACTGCCTGAATATAGTCATCACTATCATTACCCCAGATCACTATGTCTCCAAGATTTCCTGATTCCATTCTTGTATCATAGGTTCCCTCTGATTCAGGAATGATATTGAGCTTAACATTGAACTTATCAAGCATAACTTTTGCAAACCAGCCAATCTGTTCACCAGAGTAGTTTGCAAGCTGATCATATACGTCCAATGTTACTGTTTCCTCCGGAATGATATCGGAGAGGTCATCTTCCTCTGCCTCATCACTCTCTGCCCCTTCAGCAGTGTCCTGTGTTTCTTCCTTGTCATCTGCTTCTTCAGTATCTGCAGCTGTATCCTCTTCTACAGTAGCAGGAGTACTTGATGAGCAGGCAACAAGAGACATTACACAACTTGCACTTAAGATAACTGCCAACAACTTTTTCAATTTCATTTGCTTGTAATCCTCCTTTTTATTATTGATCATCCTTTTACTGCACCCATCATGATGCCCTTCTCGAAATATCTCTGCATAAATGGATATACCAGTAGGATCGGGATGATAGTTACCATTGATATCGTATATTTAATAACCTTGCCGTTAAGGGCTGATTCAAGTATCGTCTGATTTATACTGGATGATGAACCGCTGGACATAAGAGCCGCAAGGTTACTAGTAGTATTCAGGTAGATATACAATCTGTGCTGCAATGTATACAGCTTTGGAGCCGACTGCATAAGTATCAGAGAATCCTGAAAAGAGTTCCACTGTCCAACTGCTCCAAATATGGCAATGGTAGCCAGAATTGGTTTGGAAAGTGGCCAGATGATGGAAATAAATATTTTTAATGGCGATGCTCCATCAAGCTGGGCACTTTCTTCCAACTCCCCCGGAATAGATGACTCTATGTAAGTCTTAACCAAGATGATGTTATAAGGAGCCACAATTCCTGGAATAATATATGCTGCAAATTTATTCGTCAGTCCAAGCATAGCCATGTTCAAATACCATGGAATTATGCCTGCGTTGAAATACATGGTTATGACTAAAAATCTATACCAGAAGCTTCTCCCCCACATTTCTTTCTGGGTAACCAGGTATCCAACAAAGGCTGACGCTGCAACCATAAGTAAAGTACCTATTACTGTTCTTGCCAGTGTGACCATGATAGACAAAAACAGATCATTGACCTGCATCATTCTGATGTAGTTGTCAATATTGATCCCTCTAGGCAAAAAGTTGATCATTCCTTTTCTTACAAGTTCATTATCACTAATGGTGTTGATGAACAGATAATAAAAAGGAAATATGCATATAAATGAAAATGCCGCAAAAAAGGCATGATTTATGATTTCAAATACAACATCCCCGGCAGTATACCTATATTTCTTTTTATGCTTTCTGGCATACTCTCTTTCCAAACGTTCATTTTCTTTTTCTATCTTTGTCTTAGCCATGTCTCTCTCCCCTTTCCTTAAATGATAGTCTCGCCTCTTATCAGCTTGGATACCTTATTGGCACCAAATAACAACGTCACGCTGATAATAGATTTAAGCATACCAACAACAGTAGAAAGAGGTATGGCTCCATTAACAATACCCATCTTATAAACATACAGATCCAGCACCATGATATCTGTTGTATTGGTCGAATTCTCAAATACCAGATACTGATCCATACCATTTGATAAAATACCCGCAATAGCCATGAGAAGCAGAACGAAATATGTAGACATTAGTCCCGGAACTGTTACATGCCACATCTTCTGGAACCTTCCTGCACCATCTACAGTCGCTGCTTCATAAAGCTGCTGATCAATACCGGATATTCCTGCAATGTAGATGATGGCGCTCCATCCAAGTCCCTTCCATAATCCCCATAAAAGCATCTTGATCCAAACATGGTCACCGCTCATAAGAAAGTTCTTTCCTGCATCCCAGGCTCCAATATTCATCATAAATGAGCTTACAAAACCATCTGTTGAAAAGATTGCAAAGGCAATAGCAAATACCAAAACCCAGCTGATAAAATTCGGGATCGTTGTAAAAGTCTGTACAAACCTCCTAAAACGAAGACTCTTCACCTCAGAAAGGAAAATAGCAAAAGCCATAGGCACCCAACTGGTAAGAAGACCCAAACCACTCATAGCAAGAGTATTCTTCATAACCCTTATCATATCTGAGGTTGTAGCCTTATTTCTAAAGAGCTGGACGAACCATTTAAAGCCTACAAAATTATCCCTTGAAAGAGTATCTCCTGATTTATAATCAAAAAAGGCATATCTCCAACCCCACAAAGGCAGATAAGAAAATACAAAGGCAAGTAAAATAAAAGGCAGGAACATCAAAAACAATCTGTATTTTGATTCCATATAAAACTTAGTGCCCTTCTCCACCCTTTCATCCAGGACCAGCTCTAATACTGATACGATCAGCATAACAATCAAGATTGCCAAAATAGGATAAAAGCTGTCAGGGAACGCAGGCTCTATCTTGGAAGGCTTACTGGTAGCTGCAATCTGAAGATAAGCATTATAGATACCAAACATAAATCCCGCAGCCAGCGCACTTCCTCCCAGACTAATAATATTTCCAAGTCTTCTGCACCTATTATTTCCAAGTGACAGACAAGCACCTGCCGCACACCCGATTATTCCAATACACACCAGCATACTGGATATATTAAGAAGCCTCAGTGAAGACTCACTTACCCATTCTTTCTTAAAGGCTCTTCCAAAATTCGATATTAAATTGCCATATGAAAAACCGGAAGTCAGAAGTGAAATACTTCTATTGATCAGCCCACACACCTTAGCAGGATTCACAGCAGGCAAAAACAAAATAACAAACAATAAAACTGCCACTACCCTATACAAATAGTACAATTTCCCAGAAACTTTAAGATTCTTAGACAAAGCACACCTCCCCAAACCTATTCCCCACTGACTTTTCCCCTTAATTATACGGAAACTCACCTCACATTTTTACCCCAAACATACAACAAAAAATCCGGTAGTTTTTAAACTTTTACCTTTAAATAGTACCGGATTATACGATGGGGAGGGTGATGTAGACGGAGGTGCCTTGGCCTAGGACTGAGTCTACGTCGATGCCGTAGGGTTTGCCGTAGGCCAGTTCTATTCGGTGGGCTACATTGTAGAGACCTATGCTCTTTACTGAATCGTCGTGATTCTTTATGTTTCGCTTCAGGTCAGCGAGGACCGATTCAGCCATGCCCTGGCCATTGTCCTTGATCGTGAGAAGGATTCCTTCAATGTCGGCACAGCGTTTAACATCAATGGAGATCATGCCCTCATGAGTCTTTTCGTCCAGGCCATGAAGAACTGCATTTTCTACAACCGGCTGAAGTATTAGAGATGGAATGTGCAGCTTGTCGGCATCCAGAGACTCGTCTATCACGATAGAATAATCTATTCTGTCACCAAATCTTAGCTTCATGAGACTTAAGTAATTGGTGATATAGTCCAGACTATCAGTCAGAGTGACACTCTTGGAGCCTGTGTTTTCCAAAGAATACCTCATAAGCCTTCCAAGCATCCTTATAGCCTTGGCAATATCCCTGTTTCCGTCTGTAAGAGCCTTCATTCTGATGGATTCAAGGGTATTGTAGAGAAAATGCGGATTGATCTGGCTGGCTAAAAGCTTGTACTCCATCTCCTGCCTGGTTACCTTAAGCTCCTTCTCCCTGAGGATACTCTCATAGATCTGAATGATCACGATAGGCAGTACCATACCTACAACAAATAATAATATGATACCCTGAATGACCTTTCTGATATTGGAATATACTGTGTTGTTCATGACACAGATATACATTACACTGTCTGACTTATATGGACTTAATACCGTTCCATATACCATGGAATCATCAAAATGCCCATTGCCTTTGCCATTGTACTTAAAGTACTTATCCTCCATATTTAAAGGCATGATATCTTCCAGTTTTTCACCGCACAGATCAGTAATAGAACTAAAGCCGATGATACCCTCATCAAGGGATATTGCAAGCTCGTACTCATTTTCCTTTAGTCTGGTCTTTATATAATTATCGCTTAGTCTTATGACCAAAACAGCGTTATATTCAGAATCAACAACAGGGATCTGCCTGACAAGGCATAGATTCCAATACTTTGAGCCATACTCATCATCATGATCCATCTGAATCCAAAATGAAGCCTTCTGTGAAATAGCTTTTTGATACCAGTCAGAGGCTTTTATATCTTCATCCACCTGATGAAAATTGTCATAATTTCTCACAGTGGGATTGTCGCTATAGATTTCCATGCCATCAATAGCGGCATAATCATAATTATAGTTCTCAAAAATATCGAGATTATTGATAGCAGCACGTTCTGCATTTTCAGTCTTATGATTGGCAGACAAAAATTCCCATAGTCCAAAATCATAAGCAACCTTACCTGAAATATTGTAGCTCTGGGTCGTGATCTCAAACAAAGTTGCTGACACTCTCTGACCATAGGATTCAAGAAGATCATTGTTATAATCTATCAAAATAGAATGAACATAGAAAATAAGAATAATTCCAATAAGTGCCACAGGAACTAAACCCAAACTAACCTTTTTCAACATATCTCCCTCAAAAAAATTACCGAGGCACTTATGTGCCTCGGTAATAGTCGGTTTAAATAAAATTACTTCTTATTTACAGCATCCTTAAGAGCCTTACCTGGCTTAAACTTAGCAGCTGTTGAAGCAGCAATCTTGATTTCCTTACCAGTCTGAGGATTTCTACCTGTTCTAGCAGCTCTCTTAGCTGTTTCAAAAGTACCAAAGCCAACAAGTGTAACTTTGTCCTTTTTCTTAAGAGTCTTTGTAACAGTAGCTGTGAAAGCATCAAGTGCCTTGCCAGCATCCTTCTTTGAAAGACCAGCTTCCTTTGCAATTGCTTCGATTAATTCTGTCTTGTTCATAATTTTCCCCCTTTAAGGATTATAGTATTTGTACAACTTCGTTTATTTTACCACGTTTTTACAGAAAACAACAGTCTTTTGCACATTTTTTTACTATTTTTTGTTATGAAACAAGTTTCAGAAACCCATTTGCACACTTCAAAGCCTTATTTTGCAATAATATTGAGGATCTTACCCTTAACAAAAATAACTTTAACAATATTCTTGCCATCGATGAATTTAGCAACACTTTCAACTTCTTTTGCCTTAGCAAGTGCGCTATCCTGATCATCTTCCTCTGTAAGACCTACTGTTCCTCTTACTTTACCATTAACCTGAACACCGATCTCGATGACATCCTCTTTACAGAGTGCTTCATCAAATACAGGCCAACTTTCCTTGGCAATACTTTCTGTATGACCAAACATGCTCCAGAGTTCTTCTCCGGCATGAGGACATACGCAAGAGAACATCTTGATAAATCCTTCAGCAAATTCCTTAGGACACTTCTCATGTGTAGCACTGTTCATAAAGATCATCATCTGAGCGATAGCTGTATTAAATCCAAGTGTCTCAAAGTCATGTGTTACCTTACGTACAGTCTGGTGATAAAGTCTTGTAAGCTTATCATCATTTTCTTCTACAATATTATCTGGATTTGAGAAATAGTTCCAAACCTTATTGATGAATCTTCTTGCGCCTTCAACACCCTGCTGGCTCCATGGCTTAGATGCTTCAAGAGCTCCCATGAACATCTCATAAAGTCTAAGTGTATCTGCACCATATTCATATACGATATCACTTGGGTTAACAACAAATTCAGGGAATCTCTTACCCATCTTGATACCGTTAGAACCAAGGATCATACCCTGGTGTACAAGCTTCTTAAATGGTTCCTTTACTGGAGAAAGTCCCTTACTGTAGAGGTACTTATTCCAGATTCTTGAATACATAAGGTGACCAACAGCATGCTCAGGACCACCAACATAGAGGTCAACAGGCATCCAGTGCTTTAACAGTTCCTGATTTGCAAATTCATCCTTGTTATCAGGATCGATATATCTGAAGTAATACCAGCTTGATCCGGCAGAACCAGGCATTGTTGATGTCTCACGAACACCCTTTAATCCGTTGTGATCATACTGCTTCCATTCTGTAGCATTATCAAGTGGAGCTTTACCATTTTTGCCCTTATAATCTTCAAGAACAGGAAGCTCAAGTGGAAGTTCGTCATCATCAAGAACGTGAATGCTTCCATCCTCAAGATATACGATAGGCATTGGCTCGCCCCAATAACGCTGACGTGCAAATATCCATTCACGGAATCTGTAGTTAACAGTTCTTCTTGCAACACCCATATTTACAAGCTTATCTGTGATAGCTTCCTTAGCTTCTTCAACTGTAAGACCTGTAAACTCTTCTGAGTTAATGAGTTTGCAGCCTTTTCCAAGGTAATCACCCTTTTCAAAAGCATGCTCAGATGTATCTGCTCCATCGATTACCTGAATGTAATCAAGGCCATGTACCTGTGCATATTCAAAGTCTCTCTGGTCATGACTTGGAACTGCCATAACAGCACCTGTACCATAACCACCAAGTACGAAATCACCAATAAATACAGGAACTTCCTTGCCATTAACAGGGTTGATAGCATAGATTCCCTTAAGAGGACATCCAGACTTAGTCTTGTTAAGCTCTGTTCTGTCCATATCAGTCTTTTTAAGTGTCTCGTTAATATAAGCCTGAACTTCTTCTTTATTTTCGATCCTGTCCATAAGAGTCTTTACAGTCTCTCCGTCTGGAGCAAGAACCATAAATGTAATACCATAGATAGTCTCAATACATGTTGTGTAGATAGAGAATTCTCCACCTCCAACAATCTTGAAATCAACTTCAACACCTTCAGAACGGCCGATCCAGTTCTTCTGGATCTCCTTTGTAGACTGTGGCCAGTCAATTTCATCAAGGCCTTCAAGTAGCTGCT
This sequence comes from Butyrivibrio sp., assembly GCA_015056495.1. GTDB lineage: Bacteria > Bacillota > Clostridia > Lachnospirales > Lachnospiraceae > Butyrivibrio. The sequence goes on along the minus strand of SVGC01000032.1, from coordinate 28,197 downwards.
CAGCAAATGCCTGCTGATCGATAACCCACTGTTTCATGTTCTTACGAACAACAGGATATCCGCCTCTCTCAGACTTGCCATCGATAACTTCATCATTTGAAAGAACTGTACCAAGCTCTTCACACCAGTTAACAGGCATATCAACATACTTGGCATATCCATCCTTGTACATCTCTTTAAAGATCCACTGTGTCCAGTGATAGAATGAAGGATCAGATGTCTTTATCATCTTTGACCAGTCATAGTCAAAACCAAGTTCCTTAAGCTGACGTGTAAATGTCTCTATATTTTTCTCTGTAAAGCCATTTGGATGATTGCCTGTTGTAACAGCATACTGTTCAGCAGGAAGACCAAATGAATCATATCCCATTGGATGTAATACGTTATAGCCCTGCATACGTTTCATACGTGAAACGATATCTGTAGCAGTATAACCTTCAGGATGACCTGCATGAAGACCTACTCCTGATGGATATGGGAACATATCAAGTACATAATATTTGGGCTTGGAAAAATCCCAGACATCTGTCTTGAATGTTTCATGCTCTTCCCAGTATTTTTGCCACTTAGGCTCTATTTCTTTTGGATTGTAATTAGAACTACCCATGATTCTCCTCCAAATAAACTTATTTCTTTCTATTCAAATTTCTATTTTATATAAAAAAATTGATAATGTCTAGCACAAAAAGAGTCACTGGGGACGTATCAGTTTGACTCATTGTGTACAATGAGTCACCGGGGACGTATCAAATTGACTCATTGCGTGCAATGAGTCAATTTGATACGTCCCCGGTGACTCAAAAAAGCCCCGGCTAAATGATAGCCGGGGGCAAGATCAGTAGTTTTATTTTGAAACACTTGCAAGTTTTTCAGCCTGAGCATTGATACCTGACAAAACTTCATTAACAGTTTCAAAGCTCTCTACAGCCTGGTTGGTTGCTCTCACACCCTCATTGGACAGAGATGCAATCTCTTCACTAGTTGCAGAAAGATTAGCAATACTATCGTTAATTTCAGATGTTGCAGATGTAATAGCAGCAATACTCTCTCCAAACTTGCCAAAATGTTCAATAAGATTGGATACATCATCACTGATACGATTGAAGTTCTCTTCTGCAACTATGATCATATCATTCTGTTCCTTAACTGTATCAGCTGTATGAGCGATACTGTCCATGGCATCAGCTGCATCCTTGGTCAGTTCTGATATAATCTGTGTGATCTGGCTTGAAGCCTGGTTGGTTTCTTCTGAAAGCTGACGAACATTTTCAGCAACAACTGCAAAACCTTTACCTGCATCACCGGCTCTTGCAGCTTCTATGCTGGCATTAAGTGCAAGAAGATTGGTCTGCTTGGAAATTGCCATGATACTTCCAATAATATTCTGTACTTCTTCAACTTTATCAAGAACGGCCTGTGTAAGTTCAACAGTAACTTTACTAGCCTCGTTAACATCATCAGATTTCTGTTTAAGAGAATTGATAGCTCTCTGACCTTCCTGAACGGTTTTCTGAGTATCTTCTGATGCCTCTACCATAACATTTCTACGCTCATCAGCCTGCTGAGCCTGTTCCTGGATATTAGAAATATGAGCAGCTTCATCAGTGATAGCCTGGGCGGTACTTTCTGTACTATCAGCTATATTCTGCATGTTTACATTACTTGTATTAATTATCTCTTCAAGATCTTTAACCTTGGTATTAGCCTGTTGGAAGAGGTCTGTGATAGTGTCTGCTATATCAGCCATCTTATTGCTGGTAGCCTCTGTTGCTTCAACATGCCCCATAATGACTTCGTTATTTTCTTCATTGAACCTGGTAAGCATCTGAACTGTAAATATAGCTGCAATAGAAGCCAGGATCATAACTGCTACATCAGCAGCTATCGTCGCAAGAGATATTTCACCTGCAATCATTCCTCTTACAAGTGTAATAATACCTACAACGATAATAAAGATATCACCGGCAATAACAATTCTCATATTAAGATAAATCATAGCTGAGAATAATATAGGATAACCTACGATAAAAAATGCCATCTCATTATTCAACAATATAGTTGCAATATATGCTATTGTTGAACCGCCCATGATCATAATGGCGCCTTTTTTCTCTTCTCTAAAGCTCATTAGTCCATACAAGGCTATAATAATACCTATAACAGCACAAACAATTATGATCACATACTTAATATTAAATCCATAAAGTAAAATAGCCACTACTGATTGAAGTATTGAACAAGCAATTATCGGTGCGTCGATTGTAAAGGCTCTTAAATTAGCTCTTGAATATTGCTCAGGATTCATCTTTGTACCTCCTAAAAAGAAAACCTATATACATATCTAGTTTATCGTTCACTTTTTAACAGGTCAACAAACATATTATTTAATTATTATTAACTCTTTATAAAAATATAAAGCCGAAATCCCATTTTGCCATATACATGAGATTCCGGCCTTATTTTATAATCTCCTATTCACCTCTGTGATCATAGACACAATATGTAAAAAAATGGATAGCTCAAGAACATTTCTTACATATCAGTCTTCTATATTGTTGGCAGCAACCTTTTCTGCTCTTGCTGCAACTTCTTTTTCCTGAATATCTGAAGGAGCCTGCTCATATCTAGCAAACTCATATTCAAAGACACCGCTTCCGCCTGTCATTGAACGCAGCTGTGTGCAGTATCCATAGAGTTCCATCATAGGAACATCTGCTTCTACCTGAGTCTTGCCGCCATTTACAGGATTCATGCCAAGTACTCTTCCTCGACGTTTGTTAAGGTCACCCATTACATCACCTGTATATGAATCAGGTACAGTAACCTTAAGGTTGGCAATTGGTTCAAGAAGAACAGGACCAGCTTCCATAAAGCCCTTCTTAAATGCCTGAGCAGCTGCTACCTTAAAGGCCATTTCAGAAGAATCTACAGGATGGTAAGAGCCATCATACAATGTAGCTTTTACTCCAACAACAGGATATGCTGCAAGAGGTCCTCTTGTAACTGACTCTGCAATACCTTTTTCTACTGCAGGGAAGAAGTTCTTTGGAACTGCGCCGCCTACAACTACCTGATCAAATACATAAGGAGTTGTAACATTGCCAGATGGTTCGAACTTCATCTTAACGTGACCGTACTGGCCATGTCCGCCTGTCTGCTTCTTGTATTTGTATTCAACATCAGAATTCTTTCTGATAGTCTCTCTGAATGCTACCTTTGGCTTAGTAAGATCTACGCCAACCTTATACTCATTGAGAAGCTTGCTGGCAATAACTTCAAGATGCAGGTCACCCATACCATAGATAAGTGACTGACGGTTCTCAGCATCATTAACTACCTTGATAGTAGGATCTTCTGCAGCTATCTTGGCAAGTGACTGCGCGATCTTATCAATATCAGCCTTATTCTGAGGATGATATCTCATGGAAGTATAAGGTACTGAAATATCCATCTTGGCATACTGAACAGGTGTAGCCTTGGTTGATAAGGTATCTCCTGTTGCAGCTTCACATTTCTGAAGTGCACCAAGGTCTCCCGCATGAAGTTCTGATATTTCGGAAGGCTTATTGCCCTGAAGGATATAGAGCTTACCAATCTTGAGTTCCATGTCCTTATTGGAATCATATAATGTGTCATCTGCCTTGATAACACCAGATCTTACCTTGATAAAAGAATACTTACCAATGAACGGATCAATCATTGTCTTAAATACAAATGCTGTCTTTGGCTTGGAGAAATCGAAATTAGCTTCGAATATCTCATTTGTATTCATATTTATACCAGCCATCTTCCTATTCTCAGGACTTGGCATGTATTTTACAATATCATCCATCAGTGTGTAGACACCCTGACAGAGAATGTTTGAACCCATCTCTACAGGAACAATGGTTCCGTCACATACATTAGAACGAAGAGCTGCTCTTATCTCAGCTTCAGAAAATGTATCTCCGCCAAAATATCTGTCCATAAACTCTTCAGATGTCTCGGCAACTGCTTCCATAAGTGTATCTCTATAGAGACTTAAGTTTTCCTTACTATATTCAGGTACTTCTGTTTCAATAGCATCTTTGTTTTCCCAGCGGAAACCTTTTTCCTGAATAACATTTACATAACCAACAAATTTTTCATTTTCACGAATTGGTAAATTGAAAGGTGCAATCTTCTTGCCATATTTCTCAACAAGAGCCTGTACCACTTCACGATAGGATACATCATCGATATCCATATCTGCCACATAGATCATTCTCGGGATATTATACTTCTCACATAGATCCCAAGCCTTTTCTGTTCCAACTTCGATGCCAGCCTTACCGGAAATAACGATAATAGCTGCATCTGCAACACTCATTGCTTCTTCCACTTCACCTGTGAAATCAAAGAAGCCTGGTGTATCAAGTACATTGATCTTGCAGCCTTCCCATTCCATAGGAATCATTGTAGTACTGATTGAAATCTGACGCTTTTGTTCTTCTTTGTCAAAATCGCTTATAGTGTTTCCATCAGACACTTTTCCCATTCTGGAAGTGATACCCGCAAGATAAGCCATAGCCTCTGCCAGACTTGTCTTACCGCATCCACCGTGTCCAAGTAATACTACGTTACGAATTTTGTCAGTTGTGTAAACGTTCATAGCTTGTCCTCCAGTCGCATTGTTTTGGGTAAAAATATATGAGTTATTGCAACTATTCTCCCAACACCTCATGTAAATATTTTACTAAAAATGTGTACACAATACAAGCAATTCTGTCAGATTTAACCAAATACAATTATTGTTTTTTTGATCACACTTAGCCACAGTGCCCAATTCATATGTTTTTGACGATTTTTAACAATATATATTTTTGTTTACATGATTTCAGACACAATTCAACTTTTTATAGCAATTCCATTACTCCGTCATGATCAACATTGCGTATCAGTTCGTACAATTTTTGAGCTTTTTCCTTGTCTTTTGGCGGCAGCCTATAGTCTGAAAGCATTTCAAGGACATCCATGGCGCATTTAAAATCATATGCACTGACAAATTCCTTGATACCTGCATAGAAACCAAGCAGTGTATCCTGGTCGATTTCAGGCTTGTTTTCTTCAACATCTGCCTTATCACTATTTGAACCAGCTATGTCTACAATGTCTGTGTTTTCGCCATTTGACGCTTTATCGTTATCATCGAACGGGCTACTGATATCTATATTCCTGTCACTACAGAACAGCTTCAGATTCTCCCAAATTAACAGATCAGTGTTAAATACTTAGAATTTTGCTGTTAAGACCGTTGACTGTCGCACTTTAATGCGTTATAGTAAAATTGGTTAAAACTAAGACTATTCCTACAAAGGGGTATTACATAAATGGCAAAATTAACATGTGGATTTGTAGGCCTTGGATTAATAGGCGGATCTATTGCGAAGGCTTTAAGGGAAAATCATCCTGATATCAGGCTTCTGGCCTATAATCCTCATCTTGAAAAAGTAGATCAGGCAATAAAAGATGGCGTTATAGATGAAAAAATAAGTGAAGTAGGACCTGGCTTTGAAGATTGTGATTACATTTTTTTATGTGCACCGGTAGCACTTAATAATATCAATCTTGAAAAACTTGCTCCCTACATCAGTTCCAAAACAACAATAACTGATATTGGTTCTGTAAAGACCAGTATTCATGATACCGTCAAAAGGCTAGGGCTTGAAACACAGTTTATAGGCGGGCATCCAATGGCTGGTACAGAACGCATTGGATATGCCAATTCTAAATCAGGCATCCTTGAAAATGCATATTATATACTGACTAAAACGGATCACACTCAGGAAGACAGACTAAATAGATATTACGATCTGGTCAAGAGTATTGGAGTCATTCCTCTGATCGTTACATACAAGCAGCATGATTACATCACAGCAGCCATAAGTCATGTGCCGCATGTTGTATCTGCTTCCCTTGTAAATCTCGTTCATGACAACGATTCCGCAGATCAGCTGATGAAGACCATCGCTGCAGGAGGATTTAAAGATATTACAAGAATATCCTCCTCTTCTCCTATCATGTGGCAGCAGATCTGTCTGACTAATAATGAAAATATATCTGATCTGCTGGGTAAATATATAGATTCTCTCATTGATATAAAAAAAGCCATTGATTCAAAGGATGAAGAAAAAATAATAAACTTTTTTGATTCAGCAAGAAATTATAGAGAATCATTTATCGATGCTTCAAGCGGACCAATAAAGAAAATGTACGAACTTCATGTTGATATCGCAGATAAACCCGGTAACATCGCTGCCGTTGCTACTCTTTTATCTGAAAACAATATCAACATCAAAAATATAGGCATTGTACATAACAGAGAATATGAACGTGGTTCATTACACATAGAATTAAATGATGACGAAAGCGTGATCAACGCATCAAAACTATTGGAAGCTAATGGATACAACACCATCAATAAGGAGACAACATGATAACACTTGAAAAAGCATCCAAACCTTTAAACGGACAGATATTTGTACCGGGAGATAAATCCATATCTCATAGAAGTATTATGTTCGGAGCTTTAGCAGAAGGATCTTCTGAAATAACAGGATTTCTCAATAGTGCCGATTGCCAGTCTACCATAGACTGTTTCAGAAAAATGGGCATTGTAATTGAGCATGCCATGAGACCAATGAATGGTGTTCCTATCATAACTGTTCACGGCAAGGGTCTTCATGGTCTCAAACAGCCTACTTCTACCCTGTTCACAGGAAACAGCGGCACTACCACAAGACTTATGTCCGGTATTCTTGCAGCCCAGCCTTTTGAAACCACTATCACTGGCGATGCTTCTATTGAGAAACGTCCTATGGACAGGATCATCACTCCTCTGACACAAATGGGAGCTGATATTCAGAGCATGTATGGCAACGGATGTTGCCCACTTCGTATCAAGGGTAATCCTAACCTTAGAGGTATCACATATAGAAGTCCTGTTGCTTCCGCTCAGGTCAAATCAAGCATCCTGCTTGCAGGTCTCTATGCAGAAGGAGATACAGTTGTACACGAGCCTGCTATGAGTAGAAATCATACTGAGAAGATGCTTCATGCTTTTGGCGTAGATATATACAATGAACTGGATGTAAATGGTGCCGGTACAGCTGTCCTTCACCCGGGTGTTCCTCTTCGAGGAATCAAGATCAATATTCCCGGTGATATTTCATCAGCTGCATATTTTATAGCTGCTGCTATTCTGGTTCCTGGTTCTCAATTGATAATAAGAAACGTAGGTATCAACAGGACAAGAGCCGGATTCATAGCTGTAATGCAACAGATGGGAGCTGATATTGAACTAATAAACGTTGACGAGTCAATGGAGCCAAAGGCAGATATTATTGTAAGACACAGTCAGCTCCATGGTAATAACAATGGTAAATTTGAAATTGCCGGAAGACGCATCCCTACTCTTATAGATGAACTTCCAATCATTGCTGTTCTAGCTGCAACAGGTGATTTTGAGACCATCATCAAGGATGCTGCAGAGCTCAAAGTCAAAGAATCCAACCGTATAGATACAGTAGTTGAAAATCTAAAAGCCATGGGCTGCGATATAGAATCTACTGATGATGGAATGATCATTCACGGTGGCAGGCCTCTTAAGGGTGCTGACATTGATGCTCACATGGATCACAGAATAGCCATGAGCTTTGCAGTTGCTTCTCTCGTAGCTGAAGGAACAACCCGCATCATTGACGATCAATGCGTTGGTATCTCCTACCCTACATTCTTCAAAGACCTCTTTGGTCTGGTAAATGGAACAAACTAAAGTACTTCTTTCTTAATCTAAAAATCCTAGTCATGATGACTAGGATTTTTAATATATAACTAAAAATATTGCTTTGCTAAATATGTGCACAGGCCTAAAAATTCAGGCATCCTTCTTGATATGTACATCAAGCTGTTCATAAGGAATCTCGATACCTTTTTCTTTAAATCGTACTCTTACTTCTCTGTTAAGATCCCATCTTATGTCATAGTATAGGCTGATAGGAACCATTGCTCTGAATCCAATTATCACAGAATGAGCACCAAGTTCTTCAACATAAACTCTTCTGCCATATCCTTGAAGAAGTCTCTTTTCACCATCCATGATATCCTGCATTATTGCCAGACATTTGTCTACATCTTCATCATATGATATTCCAACTTCGATATTTAACTTTCTCATATAGTTGGAGTTTAAATTTCTGACAGTATTATCTGTAAGTGAAGAATTAGGTACTTCGTATCTATCACCATAAAGAGTCTCTATCTGTGTGTAATAAATTGAAATCTTCTTTACAACACCTTCTATATCCTTGCCTATTATCTGAATATAATCTCCAACTTTAAAAGGCTTTAAAAGAAGTAACAGCAGCCCGCCAGCAAGATTAGACAAAACTCCCTGTGCCGCCAGTGATATTCCGACGCCTGCAGCCGCAAGAAGCGCTGCTATTGAAGATGCTGCAATGATATTAAGCTGAACCACTATAGTAACAAGAAGAAAAGTCAAAGTAAGAAACTTGGCTACTGAACCGACAAAATTATAAACTGTCGGATCAACTCCCCTCTTCTTCATGCGGTTAACTGCACCCTTTATAAGCTTAACGATTATCTTGCTGAGTACAAAATATATAAGGATTGCAATTGCAATCCTTATACAATAATTCAATGCATTAGTTCCTAATTCATTTAACTTTTGCTGAAGAAAGCTTACCTCAGTAGTAACTTCAGCCACTGTACCCTGTATTGATACGTCTGCCATAATTCTACCTGCCAATTTATAAAATCCAGGATATCAGGAATCTTTATATAAATCTTCCTGAGTCAACTACAAACTCCTAAAATCATTTATCCTGTTTTTCTGTCAATTCACGAACTGTTTCATACGCAGTGATACGCTGCGCATCATAATCAGGCATGCCAATAAAGAAAGCTCCATATCTATATCCGCCTTCTATCTCATTGGCTCTGACTATCTGCAAGAAAACATGAAGAACTTCCTTGGTCCAAATTGTAAGATTAGCCTCGTAGTTATCACCAATAGTAAGATGCTTATCTGATATAAAACCAATACCGGTCTTAGATGCATCAATAATCTCGATGCTGACTGATTCCGGATTTCCAGAGCCTCCTATTGGACATAATAACAACTCTCCTGTAAGCCCAAGTCTTTTGTTCTTTCTACGTTCGATCATTTCCACCCCTCACTTGATCATATCATGGCACACTCGCAATTAAGCAAATCTGTGCCTTTCATTTGATGTAGATGCTATAAGAAAGCTGTCACCATTAGCATCCATTAATATTCTATATATATTAATATATAATATGCTCAATTCTTTGTAAATAATGAAAACACTATACAATCAAATGACTGATCATTTATAAAATGGCTTGTTTTCAGCAACATCAAATTATTGCCATAAAATCAAGATGCAATTTTTAACTTCTTTTTACCAAAACTCATGACCAAATGATTAAATTCACTCCTACTATATCAGATAAAATTAATGTTAAAATAGCAAAGGAATTGAGGCAGGAATCTGAATCAATTACTAAAACAAACATACAATACTAAAGAAGGGGGAATAGTATATGTATTATACGACGCGTAAATACACTGCTAACGAAGTCATCAGCCTGATCAGAAATGGTTGGAAGTCAAAGGAGGAATTAAAAGATCTCTTCGAATTTGTTAGCGGGGTCGACATGAGCGACAGCGAGCGTGAGAAGCTACGCGTCTCCAGTATGGATGAACTGGTATTTAGATCTTACAGAGCATCCTGACACTATAACTAATAAAACAAAGCAGTTGGTTCATATCACAATTAACCAACTGCTTTTTATATTTCCTTAAACGAGTCACCGGGGACGTATCAATTTGACTCATTGTGCACAATGAGTCAAATTGATACGTCCCCGGTGACTCATTATCCAAAGTATCTAAAGCCAAGCATTGTTATGTCATCAAACTGAGGCGCATTCCCAACAAAGTTATCAATATCATCTTTAACATTTTTAAGCAGCGTCCGGGCATCTACTTCTGGGTCTTTATTAAGAGCAGCAAGCATTCTGTCTGTTCCAAACAACTCATTTTCTGCATTAGTTGCTTCAGCTACGCCATCTGTGTAAACAAAAATACTATCACCAGGAAACAGCTCAAATTCATGTTCAGAAAACCTGATATTTTCTATGGTTGCTACAGGTGATGAGTGTTTATACACTACAAGCTCATAGCTGCCATCTTTTCTCTTTAAAGCAGGATGTTCATGGCCTGCGTTGGCAATCACACATTTGCCGGTAGAAATATCGATGATACACATCCATACTGTAACAAACAGTTCCGCATCATTTCCCTCACATAACTGATTATTTACATCTGTAAGAATATCAGCTGGAGAATAGTCTTTAGTTATAATGGTCCTGTTTTTTATAAGAGTCTTGGTAATGACCATAAATAAGGCCGCAGGAACACCTTTGCCAGAAACATCTGCCATAACCAGTGCCAGGTGATCTTTATCCAGGAAAAAGAAATCGTAGAAGTCTCCACCTACCTCCTTGGCAGGGGTCATAGTTGCATATATATCAAATTCATGTCTATCAGGAAATGGCGGAAAAATCCTTGGAAGCATATCAGCCTGGATCCTTGTTGCAATATTCAGCTCAGCACCGATTCGTTCTTTTTCGGCAGTGATCGATTGGATATTATCTATATATTTCAAGATATCTTTTTCCATCTTATCAACTGCGCTAGCCAGATCTTCAAGCTCATCATCTGTCCTGATATATCTCAAGGTATCATCCGACGTTCCATTATTAGCAGAAAAATTTCTGACACTTTTTCTTATAGTCAAAATAGGATCAATGATGTTTTTACGGATAAGATACCAGTTAAGGATACAAAATACAGCCAGAAGAACTAACGATATGAGAACCATGCTACTGATATAGCTATTTAGAGATGACCAGATCACTTCCATATAGGTATCAACAAAAAGAAGGGCTACCACGTCACCATTACTGTCTATTACAGGCAGGCAACTGGAAGTAAGTGAACCATATTTTTTAGAATTTCTGACAAGATAACTCTTTGGTCTTGTACCTTGTGTATAAGCCTGCCAGATCTCATCAAAAGAAGCTGCGATAGGGTCAGTATCTCCCATATAAGTACCGGTATCATACACATATCGCATGGTATGATCTTCATAGGGGACAGCAATATATATGTATGCAGCATCTGTTGCCTGTTCTATCGACTTTAGATACTTCACCATCTCATCATAGTACTCATCTTCTTCCCAGGTTCTTACATATTCAGCAATCTTATCATGATCAATATCATTCAGGATGATATTGGCGATAACATAACCCTTGTCGTTATACAGCTTTTGTATGACCTTATCAAATATCAGAGCTCCGCCTACACAGGAACTGATACTAATAAAAAGTGTAAGAACAATAATCCCTGTAAGAATTTTCCTATTAATGCCCCATTTTTTCCTATTTTTTCTTCTCATATTTCCCCTCAAATCATATGATCTCTAACCTAAATTGTATCAAAGTTAAACACTTTTCCGCAATACAATTAACAATAAACAAAAACCAGACTATGAAAAGCCTGGTTTTGTGTTGTAATACTTGTATTAGACTATTGATTATAAAGCTATAAGTTATTTAATGAACATCGCATCTCCAAAGCTAAAGAATCTGTATCTTTCTTTAATAGCTTCTTCATATGCACTAAGAACATGTTCTCTGCCTGCAAGCGCTGATACCAGCATAACAAGAGTTGATTCAGGAAGATGGAAATTTGTAATAAGTCTATCCAGAACCTTAAACTTGTAACCAGGATAAATAAATATTGAGGTATTATCAGAGCACTCGTGGAGTCTTCCATTTTCGTCAGCAGCACTTTCAATAGTCCTGCAGCTGGTAGTACCAACACATATCACTTTATGTCCTGTATCCTTTGCTCTATTGATCTTATCAGCAGCTTCCTGAGTCACCTGATACCATTCAGTATGCATGTGATGCTCAAGAACATTGTCTACTTTCACAGGTCTGAAAGTACCAAGTCCAACATGGAGAGTTACATAGGCAAGATCTACTCCCTTGGCCTGTATATCCTCCAAAAGCTGGGTCGTAAAGTGAAGTCCTGCAGTTGGAGCTGCAGCTGATCCCTCATACTTGGCATAAACTGTCTGATACATGTTTCTATCCTGAAGCTTATGTGTGATGTATGGAGGAAGTGGCATCTCTCCAAGCTTATCCAGAACCTCTTCCCAGATACCTTCATATTTGAACTTTACAAGTCTATTACCCTCTTCAACCACATCAAGAATCTCAGCCTCCAGCAGTCCGTCACCAAATACGGCGACAGCACCGGGCTTAAGTTTCTTTCCAGGTTTAACAAGAGTCTCCCAGACATCAGCCTCACGTCTCTTAAGGAGCAGGATCTCAACAGAAGCTCCTGTATCCTTTTTGACGCCAAGAAGTCTTGCAGGGATTACCTTGGTATTATTAAGTACAAGGCAATCACCAGGCTCGAGATAATTGATTATCTCTTTAAAAATGTGATGTTCTACTTCTCCGGTCTCCTTATCAAGAACAAGAAGCCTACAATTTTCTCTCTGCATAAGAGGATCCTGAGCTATCAGTTCCTGTGGCAGATCAAAATAGTAATCACTGGTACGAAGTCCCAGCATTTCATCATTTTTATTTTCATTTAAATCTGACATTACATTACTCATTTCTAAAATCTACATTCTCAAGGAATGATGTATAACCACGAAGTGACTCATAGATATCTGCTTTTGATGTAGCTTCCCATGGAGCGTGCATGTTAAGAACTGCAACACCACTATCTATTACGTTCATTCCATAAAGAGCAAGGATATAAGCGATTGTTCCGCCGCCACCTACGTCTACTTTACCAAGTTCAGCTGTCTGGAAGTTGATTCCATCCTTTTCAAATGCTGCTCTGATGTGTGCAATATATTCTGCATTGGCATCATTAGAACCTGACTTACCACGAGCACCTGTAAACTTGTTAAATACAAGTCCACCGCCCATGATAGCTGCATTCTTCTTTTCAAAAGCTGATGCATACATTGGATCAAATCCGGCACTAACGTCAGAAGAAAGCATGCATGAATTAGCAAGACATCTTCTAAGTGCAAGATCATTGTACTGTCCGCAGAGATTCATAAGCTCAGCTACAGCGTTTTCAAAGAACTTAGACTGCATACCTGTGGCACCAACGCTACCAATCTCTTCCTTATCAACAAGGATGCAGCAAGCAGTTCTCTTGATGTTCTTAGCCTGAAGGATAGCTCTCATTGAAGGATAAGCACATACTCTGTCATCCTGACCATAACCAAGGATCATAGAACGATCAAATCCGGCATCTCTTGCTTTACCAGCTGGAACGATCTCAAGCTCAGCTGAAAGGAAATCTTCCTCTTCAATACCATAGTTATCTTTAAGGATAGCAAGGATTCCTCTCTTAACTGCACCACTTACCTTCTTGTTTTCTTTGCCTTCATATTCTTCAGCATCTAACGCATACTGCTGACCAGCTGTAAGCTTAGAAGCCTTCTTTGCCTTCTTTGCAGCCTTCTCTTCATCGTTTTCAATGATGAAAGGCTTATTACCGATAACAAGGTCAAGAGCTTCACCTTCAACAACCTTAGCTGCGCTCTTGCTCATCTGATCTGCTGATAAGTGGATAAGAAGATCTGAAATAAAGAATACTGGATCATCTTCATCTTCACCTACATTAAGAACTGCTGTTGTTCCATCCTTCTTAACTACAACACCGTGAATAGCAAGTGGAAGTGCAACAAAGAGGTACTTTTTGATACCACCATAATAGTGAGTATCAAGGTAAGCAATTCCTGTATCCTCATATAAAGGATTCTGCTTTACATCAATACGTGGAGAATCAATGTGTGCGCCAAGGATATTAAGACCATTTTCAAGTGGCTCAGAACCAATCTGGAACATAACGATAGACTTGTTCATCCATACGCTATATACCTTGTCACCCTTCTTAAGTTTCTTCTTACCGCCGATAAGAGTCTTAAGCTCTACATATCCTGCAGCTGTGATCTCATTAACAATACTGTCAATAGCTTCACGCTCTGTCTTTGAATTGTTAAGGAAATTCTTATAATCTTCAGCAAATTTCTCAGCTTCTTTTACTTTTTTGGCATCATATGTTGCCCAAGTATTTTTTCTTAACATATATACTACCCTCTTTCTTAACATGCCACGATGATTTCGCAGCTAATTTAATATATAATCAATCAGCTACGGATCTCAATGCCCATTGTAAATGAAAGTTTTCTGAGCATCTTATCTACATATCCGCTGACTGCTTCATCTGTAAGTTCCTCATCCTTTGGAGTAAATGTAATTGTAAATGCCATACTCTTCTTTGTTGGAGGAATTGGAAGTCCTTCATAAACATCAAAGAGCTTAACATCTGTTATATACTTGCATGAGCCGTAGATAGCATCTTCAACTTCTCCACAGGTAACTGTCTTGTCCATGATAAGAGCAAGGTCACGCTTAACAGTAGCAAACTTTGAAAGTGGTGCAAATACAGGAGTCTTGCCATACCATTTGCTAAGAACAGACAGGTCAATCTCACAGATATATGCAGGAATTCTCATATCTGTATCATCCTGGATCTCATATGTGATCTGTCCAAGATATCCAACCTCTTCACCTTCACATGTGATCTTGGCTGCTCTGTATGGATGTAAAAATGTCTTTGTAGTTGTCTCATACTTAAAGTTTACATGAAGAGCATCTGCAACATTTTCAGCAAGTCCCTTTAATGTGAAGATATCTTCTCCTTCACCAAAGATACCTATGCAGAGAGTTGCCTTTTCTTCAGGATAATCAGTAAGAGGAAGTGACTTAGGAATAAATCTGTTTCCAAGTTCAAACAATCTTCCTTCAAGAGTACCCTTCTTCTGGTTTCTTGCAATTGCATGGATCATCTGTGCTGCAAGAGTTGTTCTCATAAGAGAGAGATCTTCATTGATCGGATTAAGGATCCTTATAGCATTTCTCTCTGCTGCATCATCAGCAAATCTGAGAAGGTCAAGATCACTTGGTGAAAAGAATGAATAATGCATACATTCAAATGCACCCTGAGCACAAAGAGCTCTCTTGATCTTAAGCTCTGTCTTCTGTCTTAAATTTCTGCCGCCCATTGTTACGTTGGCATTTTTAAGGAATGTAGGCTGTACGTGGTCATAGCCATACATACGGATAAGCTCTTCAGCAATATCAGGATAATCTTCCATATCTTCACGATATGCAGGAACCTTGATAGTAAGCTCATCACCATTTATTTCAGGCTCAAAATTAAGATTTGTAAGTATTCTCTTGATCTCGTTTTCAGGAACTTCAATACCAAGTACACCATTAACGCGCTTGATAGAAGCCTTCATTTCCTTCTTTTCAAGGCTGTTGCCTGTGTTGATATCTACATGAGTCTTAGATACTTTACCGGCACCAAGCTGCTCAATAAGGTGAAGTGCTCTCTTCATGGCGATAACAGTTGTATATTCGTAAACACCCTTTGAAAAAGCAGCTGATGAATCAGATGACTGACCCAGAGCTCTTGAGCTCTTACGGATATTATCACGCATAAACTTGGCAGCTTCAAAAGTAACTGTTGTAGTTGTATCACGGATCTCTGAATTAAGACCACCCATGATACCTGCAAGAGCTACAGGCTTTTTACCATCGCAGATAACAAGATTATCTGATGTAAGTTCAAATTCATTTTCATCAAGAGTAACTATCTTCTCGCCGTCTTTTGCACGTCTGACAACAATCTTATTGTCTTCAAGGAAGTTGCCATCGAAAGCATGCATTGGCTGACCAAGCTCTCTCATGATGTAGTTTGTTATATCAACAATATTATTGATAGAGTTGTTACCAACCATGGCAAGTCTTCTCTTCATCCAGAGAGGGCTCTCTCCAAGCTTGACATCATATACATAATGTCCGATATATCTTGGGCACAGATCAGGAGCTTCAACGGTTACGCTAAAGCCTTCATTTTCTACATCTGTCTCTGTGTAGCTAAGGTCGATCTCTTTTAAAGGCTTATCAAGAGCAGCAGCTACTTCTCTTGCAAGACCATATATACTCTGACAGTCAGGTCTGTTAGCAGTGATAGATACGTCAAAGATCCAGTCATCAAGACCAAGCAGTGGCTTTACATCAATACCAACCTCTGTATCCTCAGGGAATACAAGAAGTCCGTTGTAACCAGCACCTGGATACATATCTTCACTAACGCCCAGCTCAACACCTGAACAAAGCATACCTTCTGAATCATAACCGCGCAGCTTACCCTTTTTGATAGTAGCTGTACCAACAACTGTAACGTGATCCTTGGCAGTTTCAATAACTGATGCACCTACAAGAGCAAGTGGATACTTACCGCCAGCCTGAACATTATCAGCTCCGCAGCATACCTGGAATGTTCCATGCTCACCTGCATTTACACTGCATACGTGAAGATGTGTATCAGGAATAGCCTCGCAGGTCTCAACCTGTCCTACAACTACCTTAGATACATCCTTACCAACTTCCCAACACTCTTCAACTTCGAAACCGCAGTCAAAAAGCTTTTTCTCTAATTCTTTTGGTTCTATATCTATATCAACGAAATCTTTAAGCCAACTTAAAGGTACTAACATTTTATCTTCCTCCTATGGTTTTAGAAATTAAATGATTACTCGTAATGATCGATCTGCTTAAGAACATCAAGATCTGACTCAAACAAGAGCTTAATGTTATTGATACCGTATTTAAGCATTGCTGTACGTTCAATACCGATACCAAATGCAAAACCGCTATATTCGTTAGAATCAATTCCACAGTTCTCTAAAACCTTCTTGTTAACTACACCGGCACCAAGAACTTCTATCCAGCCAGTACCTTTGCAGAGGTTACATCCCTTACCACCGCAGGCAAAACAGCTGCAGTCAACTTCTACAGATGGCTCTGTAAATGGGAAGTATGAAGGGCGGAGTCTTGTTGTAGTACCTTCTCCATAAATCTTCTGAACAAAGAGCTCAAGAGCACCCTTAAGGTCGCAAAGTGTGATATTCTTGTCAACTACAAGTCCTTCCATCTGTGAGAACATTGGTGAATGTGTTGCATCATCATCTGAACGGAATACCTTACCTGGTGATAAGATCTTGATAGGTGGCTTCTTGTTCTCCATTACGTGGATCTGACCTGATGAAGTCTGTGTTCTTAAAAGGAACTCAGGACTCAGATAGAATGTATCCTGCATATCTCTTGCAGGGTGATCCTTTGGAGTATTAAGAGCAGTGAAATTGTAATAGTCATTTTCAATTTCAGTGCCTTCATATATTTCAAATCCCATTCCTGCAAAAATGTCGATAAGAGTCTCTCTCATCTGAGTTACAGGATGAAGATTGCCTGTGTAACGCATCTTTGCAGGCATTGTTACATCAAGCTTTTCACTTTCATATCTAAGCTGCAGCTCTTTCTCTTTCATCTTTCTGTCAAGTTCTTCAAAATGCTCAAGAGCCCACTGCTTTAATTCATTAACATTTTTGCCGTATTCAGCACGGTCCTCAGCAGGAATATTTTTCATTTCCTTCATAAGGGCACTGATCTTACCTGTTTTGTTATCCATGAAGCTCTTTTTCATTTCATAAACAAGTTTAGAGCTATCAAGATTCTCGGCATTTGCCTTGATTTCTTCACGAATTGCTTCAATTTTCTGACGTAATGCGCTGTTTTCCAAATTTCCTTCCTCCTATGATCTGCTATGAGAAAAACCAGGAAATACAAAGGAATTTCCCAGTGTATAAAAAAATCCCATAGCACTTATTAAATGCTATGGGACGAGTTTACCCGCGGTACCACCCAAATTCAGATCTGTAAAAAGATCTGCACTTAACTATTTAATTAAGACTCCGGTGCTGAAATTCATCTATAAGCTCTTCATCCGTACTTCCAGCCGACGATACAGACTCTCTATCAAGGCTACTTACAGTCTACTGACACACCATCTTCATCTGAATAACTATCCATTATTTTAGCTATATAAATCCTTAAAGTCAAGAATGACCTTGCAGAAATGCTTGAGTCAGTGGGGACGTATCAGATTGACTCATTGCATGCAATGAGTCAATCTGATACGTCCCCACTGACTCACTGCACTAAAAAAGGACTTAGTAAACAGCTACTAAGTCCCATTAAATCCATATATAAAGATGATACGTTTAGCCCTCGACGATCAGGTATCTGCCGTCT
The DNA here is from genome assembly GCA_015056495.1 of Butyrivibrio sp. Classification (GTDB taxonomy): domain Bacteria; phylum Bacillota; class Clostridia; order Lachnospirales; family Lachnospiraceae; genus Butyrivibrio. Next base: position 9,867 of record SVGC01000032.1, on the reverse strand, counting down.
CCGATATCAAATACTTCATCAGCCTCAAGGACATTGCCACCATCGGTATCAACTCCTGTCTCTTCGAAATATTCCTCAACTTCATCGGCACCATCTACAACGACTGCCATGCAATCCTCAAGAAATGCTTCAGCCTCTTCCATACTGTCTGCTACATTCTCAGGAAAAAGCTGCCCCTGATTTTCCAGAAAGCACTGTAAAACAGCATCATCATATTCACGCATAAGTTTTCCTCCTTACAGTAATCCAAGATTACTTAATACATGATAGAGCTCTGAAATTGGAAGTCCAACTACATTATTGTAATCTCCGGAAATGCCTTTTACATATCTGCCAAACAATCCCTGAATGCCGTAGCCTCCGGCCTTATCATATGGTTCGCTGGTAGAAATATAACTCTCGATTTCCTTTTCTGTCATTTCATATACTTCTACATCAGTCTTGCTATGGAAGGTAACGCTTCCCTGCTGTCCATTTAGTCTGTACATAACTGTTACGCCTGTAAATACCTGATGAACATTGCCAGATAGCATTGTGATCATAGACCTTGCACTATCTGTACCTTTTGGCTTACCTAATATTTTCTGCTTATATGATACAACGGTATCCGCACCTATTACAATAATGTCAGCGCTTTCATTCGTTAAAATTTTATGAAAAATTTCTTCACTTTTTTGTCTGGAAAGGCTCTCTACAACCTTCGCAGGGTCTGTATCTGTTATAACCTCCTCCGAAACTGCAGGCATGATCTCGAACTCAATGCCAAGACTTCCAAGCAGTTCCTTTCTTCTTGGTGATGCTGATGCTAAATAATACTTTTTCAAAACTTAATCCTGTGGTCCTTTCATTTCAGGGATAAATACCCTTGTATTTTCTAAAGCGGACTCCTTGATAGCAATCCCGGCTTCTATGCTGAACTGCCTTTGGGAGTTAACTCTTTCGCTTTCAGTTTTTTTCTTTTGCTTAACATATATATCTTTGCTGTTCAATACATGAGCCTTCTCAGTATCTTTTAACTGAGTATCAAGAATATGCCAGAGCTTTTTCTGCAGCTCTTTTTCCTGAACCGGGAACATGATCTCAACGCGGCGTTCGAGGTTACGAGGCATCCAGTCTGCACTACTACAGTAAAACTCCTCATTTCCGCCGTTTTCAAAATAGAATATCCTGCTATGCTCAAGATAGTTACCCACTATAGATCTGACTGTAATATTCTCACTAACTCCCGGAATGCCTACTCTAAGACAGCATATACCGCGAACTATAAGGTCTATATGAACTCCTGCGCAGCTGGCTTCATAAAGCGCAGCAATAATATCCTGATGGCAGATGGAATTCATTTTGGCAATGATCCTTGCCGGCTCGCCATTTAAAGCGTGATCACGCTCTCTGCCTATAAGGTACAGGAGCCTGTCTTTTAACCATAAAGGCGCCAGGGTCAGACGATTCCAGATAAGTGGCTCTGAATATCCTGAGAGCATGTTAAATACAGCTGTGGCATCTTCACCTATGGAATCATCACAGGTAAACATTCCCACATCCGTATACATCTTGGCTGTGGAATCATTATAGTTTCCGGTAGCCATATGAACGTATCGTCTTATACCATCATCTTCTTTTCTTACAACAAGAGTGATCTTACAATGGGTCTTTAATCCCACTAGACCATAGATAACATGACAACCTGCACGTTCAAGCATTCTGGCCCATACGATATTATTTTCTTCATCAAATCTGGCCTTTAACTCAACAAGTACAGATACCTGCTTGCCGTTATCTGCCGCCTTGGCAAGTGCTGCAATGATAGGTGAGTTACCTGATACTCTGTAAAGGGTCTGTTTAATGGCAAGAACCTTGGGATCAGATGCTGCAGTCTCAACAAATCTTACAACAGGATCAAAAGACTGATAAGGATGATGCATAAGAATATCACCCTGTCTTATGGTGTCAAAAATATTCTCATCCGGTGAAAACTCTGTTACAGGAGCCGGTGGATTGTAGCCGTGCTCTTTAAGGTGATCAAAGCCTTCAAGCTTGTAAGCCTTCATCAGGAAGGTCAGATCCAGAGGTCCATCAATATCATATATCTCACTGTCGTCTACATTCAGTTCCTTAGTAAGCTTTTTTAAGAGCTTTTTGTCCATGCCATGCTCAACTTCAAGCCTTATGGTCTGTCCCCACTGACGACGCTTGAGCTGCTTCTCAATTTCTTTCAGCAGATCTTCAGCTTCATCCTCATCAATTGACAGGTCGGCATTACGCTCTATCCTGAACACATAGGAGCACACAATATTATAATTCAAAAAGAGTCTGTGCATATTTCTCTTAATGATCTGCTCAAGGAATACTACTTTTCGTGTGCCTTCGCCATTTCCAGGAAGCTCAAGAAGTCTTCCAATAACATCAGGCACCTGAACCGTTGCTATATCAACAGTATCGTCTCCCTCTCTTTTGGTAACTATGGCACCAATATTCAGTGTCTTATTACGGATAAGAGGAAAAGGCCTTGATGAATCAATAGCCATAGGAGTTAAAACAGGATAAACAAAATCATTAAAATACCTGTCTATATATTCAAGCTCTTTTTCAGAGAGAGTACTCAGGTCTGATACGATATCAAGCCCATTTTCCAGCAAAAGAGGAACAAGATGCTTGTTATATACCGCATACTGCTTGTTCAAAAAACTATGGACAGCTACAGTTACAAGTTCCAGCTGTTCAGTGGCAGAGAGTCCCGCAATGTCATTTTTGGCATAGCCGGCACCCACCATATCCTTTAATGAAGCGACTCTTACCATAAAAAACTCATCAAGATTGCTGGCAGTAATGCTCAGGAATTTCATCCTCTCAAATAAAGGATTGGACTCATCTTTAGCCTCAGAAAGAACACGCTCATTGAACTGGACCCAGCTGAGCTCCCTGTTCATATAGTATTCTGATTTGTAAAAATCTTTTCTCTTGATCTTATTTTTCATATAAGTTCCCCTCAAAGCTCCCTCTTTTGCCTGATCACAGGCTTAACACCAAACACCTCTTCAAAAAAGGCTGCTCTATTCTGGAACAGACCATTTTCAAGAGTAACATCATCCATGCTGTCTATGGTTATTATCAGTTTATTATCCTTTAACAAAAACCTGACGTTTTTGAACTTCTGCTTGTGGGTCCTGTCAAGGCCATTGGTAACTCTAAGAAGAGCTGTAAGCTTGACTATCTTTATGTAATCATCATGAGTCAGCTTAGCGTAGAGCTCAGGCGAACCCTTGTAATATTCAAAATCCTTGTGGTTAAACTTGACCACATTGGCGACTATTTCTCTTTCTCTATGAGATAAGCCAATAATCTCCGTAGTCATAATGATATTGTAGGAGCAATCACCAAGGTAGACCATACTGATATATTTGCCACAATCATGTAAAATAGTGGCAATCTGCAATAACAGTCTGTCTCTTTTGGATAGACCGTGCACCATTTTGGTTGCGTCAAAAAGGTTCATGGCTATAGTCTGCAGAGTCTCACTTCTGGACTTGCTTCCCATATATCTCTTCGAAATATTCTGAGCACAGGCAATGATATCCTGTTCAAAATCATGTGGCAGCTTTATGATCTTCTTTTTCTCTGCATACTCATAGGCAATACCATCGCAGAGTGTAACGCCGGGAGCCCACAACATCTGTGCTCCAAGCATATCTACTATGCACTCCACAAGAAGTCCTGACACGTATACAAGAGGTATTGTATCTTCTGAAAGATTCAGTTTCTTGGTCAGCTGAGCCCTTGTAGCCATGGACATATTATTAAGAAAGACAGGAATATCATCTGCTTTCACATAGCCCTTGACCTTATTACCCAGAAGACCTTTCTGAATGATAGGTGCCACATAATCATCCAAAATTATTATATTCTCAATCTTTTTATCCTTGAGATACATCTTGCTAAAAACAGATAACTGAGTATTTACAAGCTCCTTGATCAGAAGTGAATATTTCTGTCTACTGGCACCAAGCTGTTCCATCATTGAATACAGTCTCAAAACACCCAGCTTCAGGTTCTGAGTTGATACCAGCTTGTCGTTATCAAACAATGATATCTGGATACTTCCGCCACCGATATCAAGTATAGCTGTAGACTTCTCAATGATCTTGGAGAACTCGTCATTTTTTAAGGCAATAGATTTATAATCCAGGAATCGCTGCTCTGAATTACTTATAACATCAATGTGCAGACCTGTCTTTTGCTGAAGCTGCTCCAGTACTATGTCGATATTGCCGGTTTCACGCATGGCACTGGTTCCATATGCCTGATAATGTGTCACATCATAGGATTTCATGATGTTTACAAAATCCTCCAGCACATGGCCAAGCTCCTCAACATGGACATTGGATATCCTTCCTGAGCGGTAGGTTTCAGTACCAAGGTCTATATTGTGTCTTACGTGATCAAGTTCTTTGACACCCTTTTTAGGTGATATCTCAAAAATCTTCAGCGCCAGTTCATAGGAACCGACATCAATAGCAGCAAAGGTTTCGCTCATAGTACCCCTCATGTTTTCAATGCGTAGGTCCAAAGACCTATGTGCGTATTTTTAATTCAATTCAGATCCGGCTCTGCCAGTACCTATCAAATATTTGATAAACTGATCTGCCGTTCTTCCGGAAAGACCGCCGTGGGCCATCTCCCATTTATTTGCTTCCAGATACAGTTCCTCCTCTGGCATCCTGATATTATTTCTATCAGCCAGAGTCTTAACTATATTCTTGAACTCCAATGGTGTAGGTGAGCCAAAATAAATTGTTACGCCAAATCTGTTTGCAAGTGACAATTTTTCCTGAACAGTATCATTTCTATGGATATCATCATCAAGAATGCTTGGCTTATCCTTAAATGACTCTTTTATAAGATGTCTTCTATTGGATGTGGCATAGATCAGAACATTCTCAGGCTTTTTCTCAAGTCCGCCCTCTATGATAGCCTTGAGGTATTTGTACTCAATCTCAAACTCTTCAAAACTCAGGTCATCAAGGCAGATGATGAATTTGTAATTACGCCCCTTGATCTGCTCGATCACGTCATTTAAGCGCTGAAACTGATGCTTGTAGACCTCGATTATCCTAAGTCCTCTGTCAAAATACTGGTTGGCAATAGCCTTGATACATGAACTCTTACCGGTTCCCGCGTCACCGTACAGCAGGCAGTTATTGGCAACTCTGCCTTCTACAAATGCCTCTGTATTGTCGATAAGCTTTTTCTTGGCAATCTCATAACCAACCAGGTCATCCAGATATACGTTCCTGATATTGCTGATTGGCTGGATAACTGTCTCTTTGTCAGTTCCTTCTTTTATCCTGAATGCCTTGTGAAGCCCCAGCTTGCCAACTCCATATTCCTTGTAAAAAAGAGTAAGTGATGCCTTCATCTCTTCCGCATCAGCAGCTTCAGACATGCTATCAGCAAGCTCCATTATCCTGTTCTTGATGCTTTTGTTGTATATACTCTTTTCACCAGTGTCGTTCTGGTAATTAAGAACATAGGAAAAATCATGTACATCGATATTTTCCATAAGCTCTGTAAAATCATAATCAAAAAGCTGTTTAAATATAGCAATATCATGCAATGCTATATCATTGAGGGTACCAGTGATGGCACCTCTAAGCTCACAGGACTTGCTGTAGGCGTTTTCATTATTAACAAGAATAAGTGTCAGAAAATCTTTCCAAAGATTGCCATACAAACCACTGTTTGCAGCCATTTCAGTCAGATGTGACATCATATCATACATAACTCTTCTGTCATCTTCCCTGAATTTGGAATCTTCGCCTTTGGTCTCCATGACTTCCATAATGCTCTGCAATAAAGCTGCTTCATCAAAATTTCTATATAAGATCAGATCATCAACTCTCATATTTCCTCTTCTCCTGATCAATAGTTTCCAAGGATCTTCATGCTTCTGGTCTCTTCTCTAAGGCCTCTTAAAGCATTTTTTACAGATGCATCTGAGAGATTACCTTCAAAATCAATGAAGAATCTGTACTCCCAGTTTCTGTCTTCGATTGGTCTGCTTTCAATCTTGGTCATATTCAGATTGTTGTAAATAAAGTGTGACATTATGTGATAGAGTGAACCTGCCTCATGAGGTATCTCAAGTACAATGCTGACCTTCTTGGCATTTTTCAAAAATACCTTTTGATTAGTAACAACAATAAATCTGGTAGAATTATTGCCAGCCTGATTTATGCCTTTTTCCAGGATCTCCATTCCATAGAACTGCGCTGCATATTCACTTGCAATAGCTGCCTGAGTGATATCATCCTCTGCTGCGATCTTTTGAACTGCAAAGGCATTATTTTTAAGGCTCACCTGCTTCCAGGCTGCATGGTTATCAAGGTATCTTGATGACTGCATAAGTGACTGCGGATGTGAATAAACAGTCTTGATATCAGAAATCTTGGCACCAGGTCTACCAATCAGACAGTGCTCGATCTTGATGATCTGCTCTCCAACAATATAATTTTCATACTCTGTGAGAAGGTCATAAATCTCACTTACAATACCCGCAGTTGAATTCTCAATAGGAAGCACTGCGTAATCTGCACTGCCCTCTTCAATTGCTGACATTGCATCTCTAAATGTATCTACATGAAAAGCGTTAATCTCATCTCCAAAAAACTTCTTGGTAGCTGCTTCAGAATAAGCTCCCTCAGCTCCCTGATAAGCTACCCTTGCTCCCTTGATATCAAGCTCATCCAGGGCAATAAATGGCAATCTTCCAATTGCTCCTGCGTCTGCGAGCTTCTGATACTGCAGCTTTTTGCTGACTGACATTATCTGTTCAAAGAGCTCTTCAACACCAAGTTTGTTAAAATCAGTGTGAGCCAGTTCCTTTACGCTGGCAATCTTTTCCTGCTCCCTCGCTTTGTCAAAAACTTTTTTTCCATTTGCTATCTTATAATCGGCAACCTGGCCGGATATCTCCATCCTGCGTTCATATAGTTCTACAATCTGTGAGTCAATAGCATCAATCTGTTCTCGTAGCTGTGATAAATCCATCGTAGATGTTCCCCATTTCTATGTTACTGTTTGCATTCTATTTTATTACTATGATTTTAAATCAATAATCGCTTGATAGCAAGAATTCATAAGGCTATAATTAGCTTAGAATGGTTGTTGTTATTTCGTTTATGTATTTGTTGTATTCAGTTAGTTGTTTTTATAAATACACTTTTAAGGATATGGTGAAAAAAATGGCAAAGAAAAAATCTCAGATATCAACACGTGGGTTGATCTTAATGATCGTTGGATTCCTGGCTCTGCTCCTGTTTGCAGTCATCAGTATATTATCCAAACGAGTTGAACTACCTCCAAGAGATGCAGTAGGAAATACTGCCGGCAATCTCAATAATGGCGGTCTGTTTTTTGAAATGAATGGCGTTGTTTATTTTGCCAACGTCTCCGATAGCAGCTGTCTGTATTCGATGAATGCTGATGAGACCAATATCAAAAAGCTCTCTACAATGCATGCCCAATACATAAACGGATATGATAAATATCTCTATTTCTATATGGATTCCTCTGAAGGCTCTGTGGACACAGGTCTTGGAGCTGCAATCAAACAGTTCGGTCTATATAGAAGTGACCTGAAAGGCAATCACCAGCTCAATCTTGTAAGAGATCTAACAGGTGTAGCCCAACTTGTAGGGCCATATATTTATTACCAGGTACTTGATGTAAATAATAAAGGAACCTTAAACAAGATAAGAATTGACCGTAAGGAAGAACAGGTAGTCGTTGATGAATGTGTAAGTCCTGCCTGTGTCTACAATGGTGTTATCTACTACACCGGCGTTGTAGAGGACCATAACCTTCACAGCATCGACACCAATCTCAGCGACCGCAAAAGTGTTGTCCTGAACGGTATCTACTTTAACCCAATAGTAGAATACCCCTACATGTATTACATGAACGAGCTCTACAAATTATGTCGCGTAAGCATGCTCACCAACGAAACCGAGATCCTGACAGACGAGCGCATCGACTTCTTTAACATGAACAGTCAGTACATCTTCTACTCCGTCTCAGCCTCCGACACTCCCTGTATCAAGCGAATGTCCCTGGACGGCAGTAATGTCAGCGTCATAGCCGAAGGCATATATAACTCCATCCACGTAACCTCCAAATACCTCTACTTCAAGCCCTATGGCGCCGACAACGTCATGTACCACATGCCCATTGACGGCGGCATAGTCTCCACCTTCCGCCCCACCGCAGAAAAGTAACCCGTACCACTGCGTGGGTATGTGTTGTGGTGGCCCTGAGTATAGGCAACGATTGTTAGTTTAGGAATTCTGAGGAGTCGTTCTCGGCGTATTTTTCGTCGCAGTATTTGCAGCGATAGGTTTCAGTTGCTTCGTCTGCAAGGTAGAATATCTGTGGAAGCTCCTGCTCGATGGAGGAAATGCAACGAGGGTTGTGACATCTGATCACGTTGCGGATCTCCATTGGGAGGATGAGACGTCTCTTCTCAACGATGTCGCCGGCTTTTATTACGTTTACGGTGATGCTGTGATCGATGAAGGCAAGGACATCAAGGTTTAGGGTATCAATGTCACATTCTACCTTTAAGATATCTTTTTTGCCCATCTTGTCACTCTTGGCATTTTTGATGATAGCTACTGTACAGTCAAGCTTATCAAGGCCAAGGTGATGGTATATCTGCATGCTCTTTCCGGCTTTAATATGATCAAGAACAAATCCTTCTTCTATTTTTCCAACGTTTAACATAATCTATCCTCTCTTTATCAATATTTTTTCAAAAGACCCTCATTGACATGATCATCTGTCATATCCAGAAGAGTCAGGATCAGTGCCATTCTTACATAGAGACCATACTGAACCTGTTTGAAATATGCTGCTCTCTCGTCGTCATCTACATCCACTGAGATCTCATTTACTCTTGGGAGTGGATGAAGTACGTGCATTGTAGGTTTTGCCTTCTCCATTTTGGCCTTGTCCAGGATATAGAAATTACGAAGACGGATGTAATCCTCTTCATTGAAGAATCTTTCCTTCTGAACTCTTGTCATATATAAAAGATCAAGCTCAGGCATTACGTCTTCAAGTTTGATCACCTCTTTGTACTCAATGCCTCTGATCTGGAGCATCTCTGTAATATAATCCGGAACTCTGAGTTCTGGCGGTGATATGAATATAAATTTGATATTTTCATATCTTACAAGGGCATTGATCAGTGAATGCACTGTTCTGCCGAATTTAAGATCTCCGCAAAGACCTATTGTAAAATTGGACAGACTGCCTTGAAGTGATCTGATCGTAAGCAGGTCTGTCAGGGTCTGTGTTGGGTGCTGATGACCACCGTCACCTGCATTTATAACCGGGATAAGTGATTTACTGGCTGCAACCATTGGCGCACCTTCTTTTGGATGTCTCATTGCGCAGATATCTGCAAAACATGAAATAACCCTGATAGTATCAGATACGCTCTCTCCCTTGGCCGCAGAGGAACTATTGGCATCAGCAAAACCGATAACCTTTCCTCCAAGGCGCAGCATAGCTGTCTCGAAACTAAGTCTTGTTCTTGTACTAGGTTCATAGAAACATGTAGCCATGATCTTGCCATCACACTTGTGAGAGTATGCTTCCATGTTGTTTTCAATATCAACTGCCACATCAAACATTCTCTCTAATTCTTCTACTGTAAAATCCATTGGGCTCATCAAGTGACGTAAATCGCTCATCTTCTTTTCTCCTCCAAAATTACTTTTTTATGTTACAAAACATAATCAGAACCACCGGCTTAGCCGGTGGTTTGTTCTGGCCCTATAAGGGCCTTTTACCGGCAAAGCCTAAAGGCTT
>SVGC01000077.1 GCA_015056495.1 Butyrivibrio sp. | reverse complement strand
ATAATACTACCATCACCGCTCTTTGTCGTCAAACATATATTCAGTTTTCATATGACTCGTCGTGCTCATTCGGATTCCGCTTCGCTTCATCCTCATGCGTCCTGTCGGACTATGCACCCAATCTGTCAATCGACTGCCTGTGAGCATGCTCCCATCAGTCGTTGCCATCTTGTCTGCGCACTCCTCGTCACCTCGACAAATCTCAATCTGTAACACAGATTGTAGGAATATAAGATTACATTAACATTCATCACATGAGTTAAGAAATAAACTTCCTGTGAGACATTTTAACATTGCCTTGATTAACCATCGCATACTGCATAGTTGTATCAATTTGAGAGTGCCCTAATATTTTCTGCACCTGTTCTATTGGCATTCCCTTGTCTATAGCCCTAGTGGCCATAGTTCTTCTGAATTTATGAGGATGTACCCTTGAAAGATTAATGCTACGTCCTAAGGATCTCATCCTAATCTCCACACCACTGATTTTTAATCTGTTATACGGCGCGTCTAATGTGACGAATAACGCATCATTAGTATCTATACGGCCTTCTAAGTATTTCTGCAAATGGAGCTTTGCCTTGGCGTCAAAATATACCTTACGTTCTTTACCACCCTTACCGAATACAATGCATTCTCTTGATTCAAAATCAACATCATCAATATTCAGATTTACAAGCTCACCTACACGGATTCCGGTAGAATATAGAAGATCTATCATTGCAAGATCTCTTTTACAGGCACAATTATCACGAAGCTTTTCTATATCCTCATCTGTTATGATTTCCTTGACCTGTTGATTCGTCTTTATTTTATGTATCCGCTTCATTGGGCTTTTCAGAATATAGTTTTCTTCTTCTAACCATGAAAAGAAGCTGGATAGATTACGTCTGACATTATCAACTGTTACTTTGCTGCAATCATTTATATGCTGATATTCTGAAAGATAGTTTCTAATCTCTTCAGTACTTATTTTTCTTATCGAATTAGTATATCGTGATAATAATTTCTCTATAGTTACCCTGTAGTATTGAATAGTTCTATCTGAACACCCTTCTATTTTCTTGGCATCCAAAAATAGTTTTAGATACTCACTATTGTCTAATGTATTCTTTTTAGCTTCAGCATCAGTACATACTTTTAGTACAACTTCCTGCAATTTCTTTAGCTGTGAAACAGAGAGATACTCAGACATCTCATTTAATATTAATACTATTTTTTCATCTTCCATACCGGTATACATCCTCCTATATACCAGTATTCTACGCCTTTTAATCAGTCAAAAAGCTCAGGTTCAGTTTCTTTTATTAGTTCAGCCAGAACTTTATAATCAAGATATTGGATATCTTCTTTTCCCTCGTGAATCTTATTGGCCATCTTGCTGTGATAATATATCGACATGGCCTTTTCGTAAGAGAGATTATTCTGATCCGCAATATAGGCTATTACTCGCTCTTCCAATCCTTCTTGATAAACCTGCTCTAAAGATAATTCGTCCATACTCATACCTCATAATATGAATCAAATTTCAATAATCTATCAATGGCTACTTGAGTGATAAAAGCTATCTGATCATAAGCGTCATACACTTTTATTTCTTTTAAAGCTCGTTCTTTATCCCATATGCCTTGATGATACATATCGACAACTCTGAAGACCTTATCGTCAGCTACCTTGCCAATTATCAAATCAAAGCTTTCATAATCCATTTGACCATCTCTACATCTGCATACAAAGTCTATCCATTCTTCCAAGTCATCTGGAAATGACTTTACATCCAGCCCGGTCATGTCTTCATTCATTTCATAAACATTGACTATAGGCTTTTGATTGTAAATATCAGCTTTTCGCCTAGCCCATTTCTCAGCCTGCTCCTTGATTGTGGTGACATAGAACCCTTTACCAAAATCAAGCGGTCTAAATGAATGAACAATATCCGGATTACTAACTATATCTGTAGACCCATGAAAAACCATCATAAGTTAATCCCTCTGACCTTTAAATATTCAACAACATCTTCAATAACATATGCAGTGCTCTGTGTATGCAAAATATCATAGTGCGGAACCAGATATTTACTAATACATCCTGACTGATCTAGCATCTTGTAAACATCGGTAGGAAGCTTGCCCCACTTATTAGCACATGCGTGAATTATATATACTACAAATGAAAAAGAATTTTTATCCATATATCTGCGCTTTCCTTAACCAAAGTACTCTTGCATTAAGCTGTCAAATAATTTCTGTGTTTCGTCTAATGATTTCTGAACGGCAACTTTTGATTTGTCGACTTGTTTGACAAAGCTTTCAAACTCAATTTGCTGTTCCATAGGTGGAATAATAAATGATAAGCCTCCAAGAATTTTCATCGTTAAATACTTTGTCAATCCACCTAATGATTGTTGCTGAAGATAAACAAGTTTATCCTCCAACTGATATTGAAACAATCTATACGACCATTCTTGCTTAAGACCTAATACATAAGTTCTCTGATATGCATTAAACTTGCCTTTATAGTACTTAACATCATATTTTCCAGCTGCATTGTTTCCTGCCAAAAGAAGTGCTTCTTGATCAAAAGCATACTTATCAATCCTGTATACCTCCTTTGCGCATGTGAAGAAAGGATATTTTCCATCTTCTACCATTGCATTAGAATCAAGCTTCCCGGTTGTAGTATTAAAAACATCATTCCATCCTAGTACCGGATATCCTTTATCAAAAAACATCTCGACAAATCGGGCTTTGATAAGGTTGTCTAACTCCTTTATCTCTGTTTGCCTTTTTTCTATAATAGCTGATAGCTGATTTAGAACTTTAGCAATTTCACACTGCTTACTCATATCAGGAAGACTTAATTCTCGTTCTTCCATCTCGGCTTTAGTGGTATGTATCATAATTCCACCATGCCCTTCAGCTTTTATCCGCTCGCTGAGATAATAAAGATAATAATACAAATACTCTTTATTAACTGCATCTTCCAAAACCATTTTCCATATATGGTAATGGTAAATAACCTTTCCACCATTCCATATTTTAGGTCCGAATGACGCTGACCAAGCAAATAATAAATCACCGCTGTCACAATATTTATCTTCTTCTAATTCAAGATCAGAATAATAATAATCCTTATCTGAAAAGAAATTACCAACCCTCAATACAGGATATTTCCCAGAATCCAACAATTCTTCCTGTTTATATGCACGCCCATTTATAAGTGTACACACTTCTTTTAGTTTCACTTTTTGCATTAGGAATCCTCCATCTCTGACAATTTTGCAAACTGTTTTTTCCATACCCTTGAGGGCTTTTGGCATATATTGTCATCAGATGTAAATGCACAGATACCAGGCAGAGAATTATTTGCACATATATCAGGATTGTTTGCTCTACATCCATATGTCTGTATAGGTGAATCATCCTTATTCAGAGGATAATCAAAAGGTATTCTTAACTGATTTCTGTCCATCTACCATCCCTACAAATCTTTCTAATTTGTCGTTGACTATCGAATATATGTTTGTTATCATAATCTTCGGTGCTACCAGTATTTACGGTAGGCGGTTAGTCCTTCTATCAGAGGACTGTGACCTCTGTTTAT
>SVGC01000076.1 GCA_015056495.1 Butyrivibrio sp. | reverse complement strand
CCTAAAATGAAATATTTATCGCAACTTAAGACATTTTAAAGAGCTAAAAAGGTTGCGTTAACCTCTTCACTGTTCGTGGTGTCAGTTGCATTCTATAATATATCTATGGATAAATTATCTAAAGATCAAATCAAAATAGAAAAAACATATCAGATAATCAATACTCGAATGCCTGATTTTTCCATGCGTTTTTTTAATTCCATGGAAGGTATTCTCAAGCCCAGCTCATTATATATATACTCCATAGATATAGCAGCTTTCTTTGATTATCTGGGATCAACATCATGCAACATAAAGAAAATGAATATCCGTGATTTATCCAAGATTTCTCCAGAAGTAATTGAGGATTATGTAGAATTTGTCAGATCATCAACCACTAACAATAGAAAAAAGCAACCGTCTGACAATACGATTCATAGGATTATTTGTATTCTTTCGGCTTTTTTTGACTACTATTTCAAGAATGGCTTTATCCTTTTTAATCCTGTATGCAAAGTCAGTCGTCCATCGATACCAAGAAATCCTTCAGAAGGCACGAATATGCAGGATAACCTAAAGCTTCTGGAATATGTTTCTAAAGGTAATCTACCCACTGAAAAAATGTCTGTATATCAAAGCAAACTCCGAGCACGTGATACTGCTATTCTTGCACTTATAATGGGTGCAGGTCTGAAAACATCAGAATGCCTAAATATTAATATCCAAGACTTGGATTTGGAACATAATTGTCTATACGTAAGATCTAGACATGCTCCAAACCTAATATATATATCACCGTTTATTTCGGAGAAGTTAAGCGAATATCTGTCCATAAGATTAGATATGATTGCTGTTTATGGTCATGATGACGCCTTGTTTCTTTCGCTTCGAATGCAACGTCTTGGAGCAAGGGAGTTGCAACTATTATTAAAAAAGTATTCGTCTGCTTTATTTGGTGACCAGCAGGCTATTAAAGCTAATGATCTGAGAAATGCTTTCCGTCGCAACATTTTTACTACATCTCAAAACCTTTTTGTTACTTCTGCAATTACTGGCAGCGCAACTGCATATCTTTTGCAAAAGCCGTATTCATCGTATCTTGATTACTATGAAACAGAAAAAGGAAAAGACTTTAATCCGGAAGATTTGTTAAACAATGAAGGAGGCACAGAATGAAATTTCACAAAAATGTTTCCGTTGATTGTCAAAAAATGCTCATAAAGGAGCTCAAGGAATATGAAAAGACCTTTACAGACATGACCCGAGAAGAAAAGCATCTCCTGCATATGTGGGTAAGGAATGGCAACAGCCCTTATGATAATGGCGATTATGTGTGCGATGACAGCGGATACCCCATGGATTATGTCAGTACTCTCCGCTTCTGGGCTGACATACAGGAATACTATGATTCTCTTTCTGAAGAAGAACAGCGTGAATTCAGGGGCGAGACCGTTCATGAGCCCATAGAAATACCGGAAAGAAGTGATGATGTTTTTTTCATTCCAGAAGATCTAAAGAAAAAAGTTGAATCTGAAGTGCTATTGTAAAGCAAAGCAGGCGATACCAATAAAAGAAGCCAGATGATCAAATGATATCTAGCTTCTTTTATTGGTTTACAAACAGAGTTATTTAACGTTCATGAAGGAATGTTTCAGCATGAATGACATCTGCCTCAAGTAATGATAGCAGCCTTGAAGAAGGCCCATTTGGTGTGTTTGCCCCAAGCTCCCATGCCTGTACTGTCTTTTTTGAAACACCTAGCCATTTAGCCAGGAACCCTTGTGAGGTTCCTGTTTTTTTGCGGATGTTTTTGATATCTTCAGCTGTATATTCTTTTACCGGTTCAACCCTGCAATATGAATTATATTTATCTTTCATTTCTCCACTCTTTACGCATAAATAAGGGGATTGAGCCCTTATTATTAGTCTGTTAATACTTTTATTCCTCTTAATTATATTTTCCCTAGCTTCATTTGTACACTTTATAAATATATACTATTTAATAGTATATATTTCATCTAAAATAGTTCTATGGGGAAATCAAAAACTGCTCAGGATTGGGGGAATATGTCTGAAAAAATATCCAGAATGAAACTTAATGACAGGGAAACTATTGAAATCGGGGTAATAAGGAAACAACCTCTGAAAAAGATCGCGGAACTCCTTAACCGCCATGTTGCTTCCATTGGAAGGGAAATAAAGAGTCACCGGATTTTTGTCAAAGGAAGTTACTATTCCGGTAATGACTGTGATAGTGCCAAAGGATGCACTAAAAGGCATGTATGTGGTGATGAAGCCTGTCCCATGTATTGCTATGCCTGTCAAAAAGACTGCCACAAGTACTGCGGTGATTATTACAGTACAAAATGTACCGCATATGAAAAACCGCCATATGTATGTAATGGTTGTGATAAAAGACGGTACTGTAATGATGACCGTTATTTCTATGAGGCCAAGGTGGCTGACAGAAAATCTACTGCGACAAGAAAGACATCGCGGGAAGGAATCCACTTGACAGACGAAGAACTTGCAGGGGTAAACAGAATTCTTTCTGAAGGTATCAAGAAAGGCCAGCCACTTGCTCATATCTTTGCGGTGCATGAACAGGAAATACCGATAACCAGCCGTACAGCATACACCTACATCAATGACGGGCTTCTTGATGTCCGTAATATCGATCTCCGCAGGCAGGCCGGTTACAAGAAAAGAAGAAAAAAGAAATCTGAATCCGGAATCTTAAAACAGAAGTTCAGACAGGGACGCACTTACAATGACTTTACAAAGCTTATGGAAAACAGATCCGAAAAGGATGTTTTTGAAATGGATACAGTCAAAGGTAAGAAAAATCAGAAAAGGGTACTATTAACAATGATATTCCGCAGGAACAGTGTAATGATAGTATTTCTTCTGCCAGATGGCACTGCGGATTCCGTAATTGACAGATTTGACTATCTGGAAAAAGGCCTGGGGAAAGAGTGTTTCACAAGACTCTTCGGTATAGGACTGACAGACAACGGAAGCGAATTCAAGGTAGTTGATAAACTTGAGCAGTCCATTGAGATTGAGGGTGTCCTAAGGACAAACATTTATTACTGCGATCCCATGCAATCTGGTCAGAAGGGACGCTTGGAAAAGAATCATGAGTACATCCGCTATGTTATCCCCAAGAGCACTTCACTTAACCCTTACACCCAGGAAGATATCACTCTTCTTGTGAATCACATCAACAGCACTAAAAGGCCTGGGCTTAACAACCTCTCTCCTTACGAGATGATACCTGAGGATGACGAGGATATGAGAAGGCTTATGAAACTCCTTGAGCTCAAGCCAATCCCGGCAAATGAAGTAAATCTTACAAAAGAGCTGTTGAACAAGTAATTTTTATAAAAAAACTGATTGTAGCAGTTGATTTCCCTGCCAATAGCATAATTCGTGGTAGAAATGGGTTGCGATAACTTTTTCAAACTTATCGTGAGTCGTCTTCTTGGATTGCGAACTTAACAGAATTGGATTTTTAAGTTCCCCAATTTTAGGCACTTTTCGCCATAAAAAATGACCTGAATTTAATCTTTTTCAGGTCATTTCGTGATATACATGCTAAAAGGTTGCGTTAACTTTTTCATTCAAGC
>SVGC01000031.1 GCA_015056495.1 Butyrivibrio sp. | reverse complement strand
ATGACCTGAATTTAATCTTTTTCAGGTCATTTCGTGATATACATGCTAAAAGGTTGCGTTAACTTTTTCATTCAAGCGAGATTGTTATGAAAAGAAACAAACATATCGCGGGGATCATTACTGCAGCAATGTTAGCCGCAACACTTATGGCGGGCTGTGGCGCCAATCCAACAGGTGATTCAATAGAAAAAGAGACAGAAAGCACAGTAGAGAGCGTAGCTGAAAAAGAGACAGAAAGCACAGCAGAGAATGTAACTGAAAAAGAAGAAAACGTTTCTGAATCAGAAAACGTATCTGAAGCTGAAAGCGCAGCTCCTGTTTCAAGCGGATCATCTTATGATGATGTAGAAAATGGAACAACTAAGGTTAAGTATACAGGAAAAGGTGATGTTCCGGGATATCTTGAATTGTCACAGGTGCTTACAGTTGGCGAGAGCTATACTATCAGTGAGATATGTGAAGCATTAAAGCAAATTGAAGATTTTCAGGATGAGCCTGATATTACATATTCTATGATTGACTGTGGCAGTGATGGAGAAGAGGAACTGCTTGTAGAGGCTCAGCTCAGTGCTGCTTTTGGACTTGATATGATCATCAAGGACATTGATGGAGAGTTTGTCATCTGCTATGACCAGAGTGCAACAGAGAGGTCTTATATTTCAGTAAGTGCCGATGGAACAATCGAGAGTGGCGGAGCTTCAGCAGCCAATATTCATAATATGGATTATGCTTTTGTTGATGGAGCAGGAGAATATCACTTTTTCTATGGAGTAACTGAAACACTTTCTGTATTTGATACTTATGATATTTATGTAGGTGATTCAGTAACTTCTATTTCAGCAGAAGGAATTGATGCAGAACATATGGCTGTTCTTGAGTATTATTTCGAAGAGAATTATGAGGAAAGAAACTCTTTTTATAGCTTTTATACCTTTGATGACAGTTACAATGAAGTAGATACTGAAGAAGGCAGGGCAGATATTGCAGAATTTGGAGCTCGTTTCAAAGATGCCGGATATCTGATCTATGATCAGGATGGAATAAATGCTGTTCTTAAGGATAGAGCTGAGGAAATCGGATATCCTGGTCAGCTTTGATATGCTGATATTTAATGAAGGCAGGTTGTAGCAAGTTTCTATAGTCAATGGCAGGAGTTTTATGATAGTAGATATTCAAAAGATTGAGTCAGGGGATGAAAGTATTACTATTCGCTATAAAGAACTGACGCCTAAACTTGAAAAGATCATCGGTATACTTGAAAAGACAGAAAATAAAGTCTGGGGTAAGCTTGATTCTAAAACTGTCAGCATAAGTATAGATGATATCTTCTATATAGAATCAGTGGATGATAAGGTTTTTGCATACACTGGTGAGCAGGTGGTGCGTCTTGATGGCACTCTTAATTCCTTTTTAATGGACATAAATGATGAGAGTTTTTTCAGGTGCAGTAAGGCTATGGTCATCAATGTCAACAGAGTCAAAGCCTTGAAAAGCCTTGCTTCAAACAGGATAGATGCTACTCTTGAGAGTGGGGAACATATCATCATTTCAAGGCGATATGCGTCTGATTTTAGAAGATTACTGAAAGGAGCCAGATCATGAAAAATAGTGATAAAAAGAAGTTGTCTCTATGGGAACTCTATCTTACAAAAGAGATTGGCATTGAGTTTAAGGCGTGTCTTTATTTCTTTGCATTCCTTTTTTTCTACTGCATGTACAGAGTAATAGGCGGTGTATATGATGCCAGCATATTGCATATGACAGAGCTTATTTTGACCTGCTACATCATAGGTTATATTCAGGTATATCTGTTATGGAATTTTGATGAAGCTGATGCTTTGAGAGTCAAAGAAGTGTCCGGAATGGTATTGTGCACAGCTATTTACTGTGTCCTTTCATGGCTTTTTAACTGGCTTGATAGAAATATCATAGCAACGGTGCTGTTTGGAGCATATATCCTGTTTACGTATTTTTGTGTATTTCTAGTGTATAAGTACAAACGAGAGATTGATGATAAAAAGTTAAATGAGGACCTTCAATTTTTCCAAACAGAGCATAAAAAAGTGCATGATAAAGGATAAATAGTGCATCTTACGGGAACATATATTGTTCCCGTTTTTTATTTTTGGTATGAATAAAATATAAGAAACGGAGGTGCATTATGAAAGAAAACGTTATTGAGATAAGTCACCTTACCAAAAACTATGGTAAGAACAGAGGAATAATAGATGTTTCTCTTGAAGTTAAACAGGGGGACATCTTTGGCTTCATAGGACCAAATGGTGCAGGTAAATCAACTACAATCCGTTCCATGTTGGGATTTCTAAAACCAAACGCTGGAAGCGTCAGTATCCTTGGAATGGATAGCGTCAGGGACCATGAGCAGATACTTAAGGAAGTTGGTTACATGCCTTCAGAAGCATGGTTTTATGATTCCATGAGAGTTGGAGATGTTATAAAGTACGCTGCAGATGTAAGGGGAATAGATTGCAGCAGTGAAGCAGAGATGCTCTGCGAGAGACTTAAGGTCGATACTAAAAAGAAGATCAAACAGCTTTCTCTTGGTAATAGAAAAAAAGTCAGCATAGTCTGTGCCATGCAGCATAAGCCTAAACTGTTTGTATTTGATGAACCAACTGGCGGACTTGATCCACTTATGCAAAAGAAATTTTTTGAACTGATAAATGAGTATGTGGAACAAGGCGCAACCTGTCTTTTGTCTACCCATGTTTTATCTGAAGTTGATAAATATTGCAAAACAGCTGCCATAATGAGGGAAGGAAGACTGTCAATGCTTGATACACCTCATATAGATGATGAAACCTTCCTGAGTTTTTATGAGGATGAGGAGGAATGAACATGAAGACAGTTATAAAAAGAGAGATATTGCTTAATATTAAAAATATGCTGATCTGGAGCCTGTCTGTTGGAATCCTTGGACTTATATGTATACTGATGTACCAGTCAATGGAAGGGGAGATGAAAGATATGGCTGATGCCTTTTCCAATATGGGAGCTTTTTCTGAAGCTTTTGGAATGAGCACTCTCAGCATTGCGACACTAAAGGGATATTTTGCAACTGAGATAGGCGCTGTTCATGGCCTTGGCAGCTGCATGTTCGCAGCTATAGTTGCCATCAATATTATTTCAAAAGAAGAGGAAGCTCATACCGGGGAATTTATTTTTTCACTTCCATTATCCAGAAGTAAGATTCTCACAGCCAAGCTGATATGCGTTGCGGTCATGCTGATAGTATTTACATGCATATGTACCGTTTTTTATCTTATTGGCTTTAAGGTTGTCGGTGAAGAGGTCTCAACGGATCAGTTCTTTACCTTTATGGGAAGGCAGCTTTTGATGAACGCTGAGGTTGCTGGTATCTGCTTTGGATTATCATCAATTTCGGGTAAAAATCATATGGGACTTGGCCTTGGTATGGCGCTTTTGTTCTACGCCTATGATGTAATGGGCAGGGTCATACCGGACCTTAAAGACTATTTGTTTATTGGACCATATTCATATGCTAATGCTGCGGAGATCTTTACAGATGCAGAGACACCTGTAAAAGCGATAGTTCTGGCGGTTGTGATATTGATTGCCGGTGTGGCATATGCCTTTTGGAACTTTGAGCGTAGAGACCTCGCAAGCTGACTTTTTTCAAAAGATAGCAATATATGCGGTGTAGCATAAAAAGCCTCTATGATAAAATGATTATTGTATTGTGGTCGGGGTGCTTATAGTAGTACTCGTTAAAATATATCGTTTACAGGAGGTTGTTGGGGTATGAGTCATATTTTTCTAAATCAGGTAGGTTTTCTTCCTGATAGCGAAAAAAAGGCAGTATTGGATTTTGCTGCAGACAGTTTTGAAATACTAAATTCTAAGGGCGAATGTGTGTTAAGCGGCAAAGCTGAGCACTTTGGAACTGATGAGATCTCAGGGGAAGACACTTTTGTAGCTGATTTTAGTGGCCTTAAAGAAAATGGTCGTTATAAGATCTGCGCAGGTGGAAATGAGTCAGTTTCTTTTGATGTTTCTGATAACGTATACGACAAGCTTATGAAGGACATCTGCAAGTGCTTTTATTTTCTGCGCTGCTCAGATGCTATGGACAAGGAACATGCAGGAGAGTTTTATCACAAGCCTTGCCATATGACCAAAGCTACAGTATATGGTGAAGATACAGATCCTGTTGATGTATGCGGCGGCTGGCATGATGCCGGAGATTATGGCAGATATTCTACAGCCGGAGCAGTTGCAGTTGCTCATATTTTGTATGGTGTCAGATATTTCAAGGATCTTTTGAAGGTTGAATTTGATATACCTAAGGTAAAGGGCGATAATGGTGATCTTCCGGATATCCTTGCAGAGGTTAAGGTAGAGCTGGACTTTTTGATGAAGATGCAGAGGGACAATGGCGGAGTATGGCATAAAGTCACAACATTCTGTCACGCACCATTTGTAATGCCTGAGGATGACCAGGAAGAATTATTCTTATTCCCTGTTTCATCTTTAGCTACCGCTGATATTGCAGCGGTTTGTGCATTGGCAGCAGGCGTATATAAAGATTATGACAGCAAGTACTCAGAAAAATTATTAGAAGCTGCAAGAAAAGCATATAAATGGCTTAAAGAGAATCCTGAACCTGTTTTATTTAAGAACGCGGAAGGCTCTAATACCGGTGAATATGGCGAAGCTGAGGATATATCAAATCGATTCTGGGCAGCAGCCTCTTTTTACGAACTGACAGGTGAAAAAAATTATCTCGATGATGCGATTTCTTTAAAAGAAAAGCTCATAGATTTTGATAAGAATGCTAAGGCTAAAGGATATCAGGGCGACGTATTTACATGCCTTGGCTGGGCTGAGGTTGCAGGTCTTGGATCATTATCGATACTTCTTTTGAAAGAGGAAAATGAGTTGGTAAAGGATATCAGTTCAAGATTTGTTGCTGAAGCAGACAGATTGGTAGCCAATTCCTTAAAGAACGGATTTAAGCTCTGTATGGAAGCTAAAGATTTCATTTGGGGCAGTAACATGGAACTGCTTAAGTACCTGATGATCCTTACAGTTACAGATAAAGTGATAGCACCTAAGAAAGAGTATAAGGATACTATCACATCAGGCATTGACTATCTGCTTGGCTGTAACAGCATGGATGTAAGCTATGTCACAGGAAATGGTGAAAAAGCATTCAAAAATCCACATCTTCGACCAACTGCAGTGGATGATATTGAACAGCCATGGCCTGGACTTGTGTCCGGTGGACCAAACGTAGGACTTCAGGATGAGAGAGCCAAGGAAGTTCCAAAGAACTCACCACCAATGAAGTGCTATTATGACCATATAGATTGCTATTCATTAAATGAGATCACCATATACTGGAATTCTCCTTTGGTATTTGTAATGGCAGGTCTTTTATCATAAGTGAGTCAGCGGGGACGTATCAAAATGACTCATTGCGCGCAATGAGTCATTTTGATACGTCCCCGCTGACTCTTTTTTAGGTCCAACAGTTCTATACAAAGGATAGTTTGATGCAGTGCTCGTCAATGAGGACTCCGTCATCTATAGTGATGCCCAGAGTTACCTTTCCCTTTGGATGGGCTGGCATGTTTACAATGTAGTGACCAAGACGCCCTTTTTTGATCGGAACGCTCATGGCAGTCTGACCATCTTCTTCTATCAAAATGGCACTGACGTTTAAAGTGCATGGCTGTGCATCCACAGAATGATTGATGGAAGTCAGCAGAGTCACAACGTCATTGCGACCATCGTTTGGTGTCAGGTCTTTTGTCACCTCTGAAGCCGGATCGTGGATGTTGAGATACAGATTCTGTGCTGTATCTGCAGCAAGGTCTGTGACCTCAAGAGCTTCAATGAAAGGTCTGTATACAGTTCTTGGCAGAGGATAATCCTTGGTGTCTACTGCATAACGATAGCCATTTTCGGCAGTTGGAACTGTTGGATATGAGTAATAACTGTCATTAGGCGTACCCGGAGCTGGTGCATTTATGGTTATGCCGCACACAGCCAGAGCTGAATTGTTTTTCAGATTTTCTACAGTAGTGGTGTGATATGGATAATCCGGAACATATTCACATCCTGTTTCTCTTCTGAAATTATCAGTAACAGCTACTACCTGAAATGCGTAGTTACCTGTGACACCGCATTCATCAATCATTGAATAATTTTCACAGCAGGAACCATTTACATATTCTATTTTTCCAAGAGTAATATTCTTAGCATCATCCAGCACGATCAGAGGTCTGTCATCAGCTACTTTATAGGTGAAGTTGATGTTATCCAGATCAATTCCATCAACATGTCTTGCATATATACCGCAGGCAGGGAGTATACCAAATATGCTTGATTCAGGATATACATCCGGCATCTCAGGTACATTAAATGGATCTTCAACCCATGCTTCAAGAGCAGGATCCCAGTCCATACGTGGCAGAAGTGCTTCATTCTTACAGAAAAATGTATTAACAAGCCACGGCAGGGACTGTACTCTGTCTGGAGCCATGAACTGAGAGTACTTCCAGTTAGTGTTGAGCTGCCTCTGCTGTGTGGCCATTTCCATGGTTATTCCGCCGCGAAACTCTACCTCTATGTCCTTGATGCTTACGTTCTGGATCAGGCTGTTATTAAGTCCATGGATCAAAATAGGATAACGTGGATCAGCATCCTTTATTTTGATGTTTTTGATCTCTATGTTATAGCAGGTGGCAAAATCCGGAGTGCCTACAGCATTGGCAAAAAGAGGCTTCTGCCAGTCTAATATTTTTTCATCAGAACCTGCATTTTTTAAAGCATCCTCGATGATGGACAGATTGGTATCGTTGATGATGCAAGGAGCTTCACTATCGACGATTTTAAATGTCTGTATACCATCTTCAGATACCTCTCTGGTCTTGTTGTAGGCAGCCTGGTATCTGGATACAGGATACTGAGTATATTCGTCGCTGTCAGGAAGGACCCAGTTCTGATTTGTTACTCTTACTTCTTTTTCATGTCCTATCATGTCGTCTTTATTGATGCCGCGGACTGGGAATCTGCCTCTGTCCCCTAATCTGATAAAGATAGGAGCGCTGCTGACATGATCCATTTCACAATCTTCCATCAGAATGTCGTGCATGCTTGCACAATCGACGGATTCCAGGCAAAAGCCTCTTGATCTGTCAAATTTAACTCTTCGGATCGCTACAGTATTACAGCCTCCGGTAGCTTCTGTTCCAAACTTGACTCTTCCTGTTGGCGGACATCTGTCATCAGCTACCAGCTTGTTGACTGAATATTTTTTGGCGTATACGCTTCCTGCGTCATATCCACTGACTACGCAATCCTCCACAAGGACATTTTCTACTGCCTTGAGGAGCTGGCCGCCATAGGAGGCCTTCAGACATATGGCATCATCTGTGAGAGAATTGAATACACTGTTTATCACAGTCACATCTTTGCAGGCATCGATGTCAAAGGCATCGCGGTTGGTGTCTACCATAATATGATCTACCAGCATGTTCTCTACGCAGGTAGTAAGAATACCAAAGTGACCGCCTATTAGTATTGTAAAATCTTTAAATACAACATTTTTACACCTGACCATGGATATACACTTGTTTCCAAACCAGCTTCCTACATGGCCTGCAGCATCACGGTGTGGATCTTCTATCGGATCATCTCCATCCAAAATGTATTCCAGAGGCTGATTTTTCTTTTGCTCTTCATGAAAAGAGCTTCCATCCAGCACGCCAGGTCCGGTTATACATATATCAGTCAGATCAGCACCATAGATGAGGCTGTTGGCAAAATAAGTATGACCAGGATCCTGCAGACCCTTATATCTATTGGTTTCAGGTGCATCATAGTTGCCTCCGTCACCTTTTTTGGCAGGGATATCTATAGTGGCAATATCCGTCATAAGGGTTGCAGGAGCAGTATCCGGACGGGCAGCTTTTAAAATAGCCCCTTCTTCTAAGCTTATGACAATGTGGCTTTGGAGCCTTACAGTATAGACAGGAAATATTCCTTTTGGAATGGCGACGGTACCCTTGGCTGCAGAAGCGTCTGCAATTGCTTTGTTTATAGCTATTGTATTTGCAGTAGGATCGCCATTTTCAGATACTCCGTAATCTTTTATATTAAATATTTTATTCTTGTGATCTTCAAAAAAACTTGGGGTTATAGTAGCACCAGTAGCAAGTTTCATAGCTCTTTTCCTCTTTTTGTTTCAAATTTTTTGTGACAGAACAAAGAGTCGCTCGCGACTCTTTGCGCGCTGGTGCGCGCAAGCTTTAGCTTGCAAAATTCATCTGCGCACCAGTCGCATCCTTAGCGGAGCGTTTTTTATGATATAGGAATTTCGGAGAAATTTCCTATATCATAAAAATATCATAGCATAATGCCTATTCAATATCTTGTATATTTTGATCCATAATCTTGAAAAAAATACAACAATTGGAGGTGTAAATGTTTGTAAATGCTTTATTTATGCTTTATTTATGAATTCTTAATAAACGAAATACCGTAAATGCGCGATAATAGTAGTACACCACCAAAAAATTTGAGTATTGATAAAAAGTTCTGAAGGAGGTAACCTATGAGCATTTATTATCAGTTAGTAGAAACATTTAAACCAAACGTAAAAAAGTTAACAAGAAAAGAAACCAGGTTACTCCTGGGACGAATTGAACGAGCTGGTAAGGATAAAGTTGCCAGAGTTCGTGCATATTAAATAAATATATCATTCAAACTTACCACTTTATGAGTAGCCGATTCCTCAGTCACCCAGTGAACAGTAATGTTGACATTAACGTTTTACCGCGGTATATTTTACTTGTATTTAATGCATTTTATGAGGGAGGCGAATATGGCAACTATTAAGACTAACATCGTTTTACAGTATGGTAGTGAATCAACTACCAGAGAAGAACTTGTTCAGAAGGCTAAAGATGCATATTTAAATGCAACAGGAAAGAAAGCATCAGATATCAAGAGCTTGGATTTGTATGTTAAGCCTGAAGAAAACAAGGTATATTACGTTGTGAACAATAGTGAGACTGGCGATTACGATTTGTGATCAGCTCGATTGTTTTAGGCGAATGATGAATGTAGGGAGTCGTTCAATATAACGAACGACTCCTTTTCCTTTGTAAAAAAACCTGCAAAATGACAGGTTTAACTATATATGATTTTGCAGTATAGTACATGGTAACGATATGAAAAGAGGGCATGCAAAATGGACATTAAAAATTTTACGATCAGAGTGGCTACGCCGGAGGATGCAGAAAAGATACTAAAGATTTATGCTCCTTATGTCGAAAATACTGTTATAACATTTGAATATGAAGTTCCTTCTGTGGATGAGTTCAGGAAGAGAATTGAAAATACGTTAAAGAAGTATCCTTACCTTGTATGCGAATGTGATGGAAACATATATGGATATGCGTATACTGGAGCATTTAAAGGTAGGGCTGCCTATGACTGGGCTGTAGAGACTACGATCTATCTTAGCGAGGAGGCTAAGGGCAATGGCATAGGAAGAAAACTGTATGAGGCTCTTGAAAGAGTATCAAAGGCACAGGGCATATTGAATATGAATGCCTGTATAGGTTATCCTGAAGTAGAGGATGAATACCTGACCAGGAACAGTGCACAGTTTCATGAGCATTTGGGGTACAAGCTTGTGGGAGAATTTCACAAGTGCGGTTATAAATTTTCCAGATGGTACAATATGATCTGGATGGAAAAGATGATAGGGGATCATCTTGATGATCAGCCACAGATAATTCCGTTTCCGGAGTTGGAGCTGACAGGACTTATTTAATAGGGATTTTATGAAAAAGTTGGAGAGTAGGGTTTATGGTTATTGCAAGATATTATGTACTTTTTATGTTGTTTAGTTTTATTGGTTGGGTTTATGAGTGTACTTACTGCACCATTGATAACAAGAAGTGGTCCAACAGGGGATTTTTATATGGACCGGTATGCCCAATCTATGGCTTTGGTACCATTGCATGTATGATCATTTTTGGTCATCTTTTGCAGGACGGATACAGTGCGCCCTGGTGGAAGATCTTTTTGATCTGCTCAATTGGTTCAGCTATCATGGAGTATTCAACCAGTTATATTTTGGAAAAGTTATTCAATGCAGTTTGGTGGGATTATACCAATATTCCGCTTAACATCAATGGAAGAATAAGCATTCCGACTACAATGGCTTTTGGTATAGCCGGTATTATAGTTGTCAGATTTATTCTGCCACTTATAAATATGATCCCTTTGCAGAATTATCCTATAATGACAGAATTACTGGCTATGATCCTCATCGGATTTACAGGAGCAGACCTGGCGCTTACTGTTGCATCCCTTACTGAACTTATTCAGAAAATGGATTCTATTGAAGAAGCCTTTAATCAGAAGCTTGAAGCTGGTGTTGAGATTGCTCAGGGAGGTCCGGTAGCAATAGGATCTCATATCAAAAATGCTTTTTCTAATTCAGTAAAAGAAAAGACAGATGCTTTTACCTTGTATATAAAAGAATATGCATCCAAGATGAGCCGTCATGAACAGTATCATATGAGCAGTATCAAAAAGTTTAAACGCAATTATAAGTCATCAGTTGCGCTTAGATTAAAGCTTGCACTTGATCAGCTTCAGAAAAGGAATAATAATTCGAAAACCGGCACTGAAGGCTGACCGTTGAGGTGGTTTTATGAAAAAATATTTGTTTTGTATCATCCCTATAATATGTCTTTTTTTGCTGGTAGCATGGAAGTCGGCGGATAACGATTATGGAGTTTTCATAGGTGCTTCTGATGAAGATGTCAGTAAGATCATGAAGTACAAGACAGTTGTTATTGAGCCTACAGCTTTTACGGCTGATTCTGTTGCTTATCTTAAGGCAGCAGGCTGCACAGTATATGGTTATTTAAATATTGGTTCTCTGGAAGAATATAGAGATTACTATTCTGATTTCGAGGATATTACTCTTGGAGATTATGAAGGCTGGGATGATGAGAAATGGATAGATGTTTCTAATAAGGACTGGCAGGATCACATAGTATATGATGTTGCAGCGCAATACGCAGCAATGGGACTGGATGGTTTTTTTATTGATAACGCAGATGTTTACTATCAATATCCTGAATCCAAGATATATCTTGGACTTGTCGACATCCTTCAGGGACTACGACAGTATCAGTTAAAAGTAATAATAAACGGTGGTGACACTTTTGTGTCAGAATGTATAGATGACAAAATAGCCACAGGTCTTTTCACAGGTATCAATCAGGAATCGGTATTTACCTGCATCAATTTTGATTCGCAGACTTATGAAGTTCAGTCTGAAGAGGATACTCGGTATTTTAAAGAATATCTTTCAAAGGCTTCAAGAGCAGGACTGGAGGTCTTTGTCATAGAGTATCATGCCAGCGGAGTTAACTGGGTCAAGGCCAAGACTTATTTTGATAAAAAAGGTTACAGCTGGTATAACGCTGAAGACCTTAATCTGAATTGAAAAAAATAACGCTCAGATCATTATCCGATTGTGGGAAGTGATCTGAGCGATTTTCTGTTTTATTCAGTTTTTTTATTGATATAGTTGGACTTGTACTTGGAGTACATGATCTTCTGACTACTGTAGAGTCCAAAATAGCCGCTGACTACGTAGCTGAAGGCTATGGCAAGGAGGAAGAAGCTTGCTCCTTCAAAGCCAAAGAGCTCTAAGCAGATAAGGAAGGCTGTGATCGGACTGTTAGTAACTCCGCAGAACATGGCACCCATGCCTACAGCAGCTGTCAGTGAAGGTGATATTCCCATCACATGGCCAAAGAGACATCCAAATGTAGCACCGACATAGAAAGTAGGAACGATCTCACCGCCTTTGTAACCGGCTGCGATACATAGAGCTGTTACCAGTATCTTGACTATAAACGCATAGCTTTTAGCCTCTCCTGCGATTGCAGCTGCGATTATTCCTGTTCCGGCACCGTTGAAATCCTGATTTCCAATGATAAGAGTAAATATCAGCATAAGGGAGCCGCCTAAAAAGGCTCTGAGATAAGTGTTTTTAACGTACTCTTTAGCCAGTTCGCTGGTCTTGTGTATGCAGACACAGAAAAGAATACTTACAAGACCACAGAGTATAGCAAGTAAGCTGATCTTGGCTGCTGAAACCAGATTAAAGTCCACATAAGAAGTTATCTCATAAAATGGTGCTGGAGCACCCAGAAGATTTGCAACGTATCTGGCTGTAAGTGCCGCAATGGCACATGGAAGAAGGGCTGCATAGTGCATGATACCTACAGATACAACCTCCATAGAAAAGATAGAGGCTGCAAAAGGTGTTCCAAATAAAGCTGAGAAAACAGCACTCATACCTACCATAGTCATGGTCTTTTTATCAGTATCACTAAATTTAAACAGTCTGCCCACTGTATAACCAAGGCTGCCTCCAACCTGCAGTGCAGCACCTTCACGACCTACACTGGCACCGCAGAAGTGAGAGAATATAGTTGATATAAAGATCAGAACAGACATCCTGAAAGGAATGCTCTTATCTGATTGAATTGAAGATATCACAAGATTGGTTCCACCATCTTTTTCATAACCTGATATTTTGTAGAGAAATGATATTAGAATCGCGCCTACAGGTAGAAGAAAGATTACCATACTGTGTGTACTTCTGTAAGAGGTCACAAAATCTATTCCATAGTGAAATGCAGCACCTACCGCGCCAAGGATTATTCCTACAATAAAGGAAAAGATAACCCATTTTAGCGTTATAATGGCCCTTTCAGTGTTATGTTCAAGTTTGTGCCTTAATAAATTATTGTTCATTTAATATCCCCATGCTTTCTTTTTTGACTCCACACTACATATTTTTGTGGGAGCCATTTAAAAAATAATAGCCTTAATTATATAGGATAAAATTAGATTTTGTAACTATATTTTATATCGTCTTTTTTAGTTGCAAAATATGTAAAAGTAACTAACTTTTTATAAAAGGTTTATTATATATCCGTTGAGGGCATATAGGTTATTTGATAAAATATAGTTGCGGATTATCGTGAAAAGCTTTTGGCGCAACGGGAGCAAGAAGGACATTTTTATGAACGGTGGAAAAGACTTTTTTGATGGTCAAAAATTCATAAAAAAGAGTTCAATAAGTGTCTTGGGAATAACTATGCTTTTTGCATTGGTCATTTATTGTTTTTCCAGGATGGTTATTTCTGCGCCTCCACATTATGAGGCTGAGCCTGGCGGCAATGCATTTAGGGAGTATCCTATCCAGATAACCGCTTTTGGTATTATCATACTTCTTCTGGTAAGTATTATTTTTCTTTTATACAGGCATCAGCGCAAGATCACCTATATGATGACTCATGATTCACTTACCGGTATTCCAAATAAGATCTGGAGCCATAGAAAGGTTGTGGATTATATAGCAGCAGGTCATCCTTTTGCAATCCTGCTCCTTAGCCTGAATAAATTCAAAATGATAAATGATAAATTGGGACGTGATGGTGGAGACATTATCTTAAAGCTCCTTGCGGACAGAATATCCAATTATACATTAACCGCCAGAAATCTTGATTTTACAAGGTATGGCGGAGATGAGTTCATTATCATCATAGATTCAGACAGCAGGGAATATTTTGAGGAAGTATGTACTGAGATATGTAAGGAATTGGATAAGCCTTTTATCTATGATGATGGTTCTATCAATCTCAACTACAGTATATGTGTTGTTGCATATCCTAAATACGCTCAAAATGAGATGATCCTTCTAAAGCTTGCAGATGCCGGAATCAAGAAACAGGTAGAAAAAGGAGAGAACGGATATATTATCTGTGATGAAAGCATCATCGAAGCAGAAGAAAGAGAAAAGGCAATCCTCCATAAATTGAATGAAGCAATCATAAATGATGGCTTTAAACTACTGTATCAGGCCAAATACAATGTTGAAGACAGATCACTCTTTGGATTTGAAGCCCTCCTCAGAATGGAAGACGGCTATGCTTATCCTGGTGAATTTATAAAAGTAGCAGAAGAAAACAGACTGATGATCCCGATCGGAAGGAAGCTTACGGAGATTGCCATTAAGCAGATGGCTAATTGGAAGGCCAAATTTGACAAGCTGCCAATAGTATCTATAAACTTTTCAACTTATCAGATGTTTGATGAGGATTATCCGGATTATTTATTAAAACTTCTTAGCATATATGAAGTGCCTGTTGATAACATCATCATTGAAGTTACAGAAAGCGCGTCCCTATCTGACAGAGATGATACCAGGGAATATTTAAAACGATTTACAGATAATGGTATAAGGCTTTCCATAGATGATTTTGGAACGGGTTATTCTTCTATAAGCTATTTGAATAATATGAATTTCTCTGAGCTAAAGATCGATAAGTCGCTGTTGGATCAGTATCTTTTGACAAAAGACAAGACGATGATAGCTACTATAATTGTAATGGCTCACAGTCTTGGATGTCATGTGGTGGCTGAAGGCGTTGAGGTTGAGGCTCAGGCGCAGATGCTTAAAGAAGTCGGAGGCGATATAATCCAGGGATATCTGTTTGGTAAACCCGAAGAAGCAACTCAAGCTGAAGAAAGAATTAAAGCGGCTCAATAAAAGAAACTTTAGGTGTTATATCTAAAGTTTCTTTTTTATTCAATTTTTTTAAAATAAGAGGTGTTAATTCGCATAAAATAGTATATAATTTTCTAGTTGAAACAGGTATATTTTATGTATCTTGAAAAACAAAAAATTGTTGGAGGAAATAAAAATGGACGTAAATAACAATTTCAACCAGAGCAACACAACTGAAAATACAGTTAATAATGCTCAGACAACAGACAACTTCAATGGGGCAGCACAGAACAATTTCAACAATGCTGGTAATATGAACCCACAGTTCAACAATCAGTATCAGCAGCCTGTAAGTTCTTCAATGAACCCTAAGACAGCAGGTATTATTGCTTATATCACATGGATCGGATTTATTGTAGCTCTCCTTGCTGCAGACAAAAATGATCCATATGTAAAGTTCCACCTCAACCAGGCACTTGTTCTTAATCTGTTCTCATTCCTTTCAGTTGTTCCTTTTATTGGAACTATTTGGGGACTTTTTGTATTCATTATGTGGATACTTGCAGTAGTAGGTGCTTGCTCAGGTGAGACAAGAGCAGTTCCACTCTTTGGTGATATTCATATTTTAAAGTGAGGTAGTTATTAATGGCAAATGTTCCAACACCGCATATTGAAGCAGCGGTCGGAGATATTGCAGAGACAGTGCTCCTTCCGGGAGATCCTTTAAGAGCTAAGTACATAGCAGATAATTTTCTTACAGATGTTAAACAGTTTAACTCTACAAGAAATATGCTGGGATTTACAGGCTATTATGAAGGAAAAAGAGTTTCTGTAATGGGTACAGGAATGGGTTGTGCATCTATTGGCATTTATTCATATGAACTGATCAATTTTTATGGTTGCAAAAACCTTATAAGAATTGGTACTGCAGGAGCGTTAAGTCCTGATGTTCATATTAGGGATGTTGTATTGGCACAAGGTGCTTGTACCAATTCTAATTATGTAAGAAACTTTGGTATTCCAGGAGATTATGCTCCAATTTGTAGCTTTTCATTATTACGTAAGGCTGTAGATAAGGCAGAAGAGATGGGAGTCAGATACCATGTAGGTAACGTCCTTTCATCTGATAATTTCTACACTCAGCAGAACACTGTTCTTGGAAGAACATTCCCTGAGATGGGTGTTCTTGCAGTAGAGATGGAAGCAGCTGCTCTGTATACTAACGCAGCACTTGGTCACGCCAATGCACTTGCAATTCTTACAATTTCTGATTCAGCTGTTACTGGTGAAGAAACAACTGCTAAAGAAAGAGAAACAACCTTTACTAACATGATGAAGATTGCCCTTTCTCTTGCTTAAGTTAGTATTAATTCAATAATGTTTAAAAATGGGAAGAGTGTCTTATTCAGACAACTCTTCCCATTCATTATATAGAGCCTCTAATTTAGTTGTTATTTCCTGCTGCTCATCAGATAGTGCACGGAGTTTTGCAAGATCTGTGCCGATTTCCGGCTTTGCCATTTCTTCATTTATCTCATCGTTCCTGGCTTCAAGTTCAGCAATAGTATCTTCGCATTTCTTTAATGCAGCTTCTTTTTTACGTTTGAGAGCCTGCTCCTGCTTTTGAGCTTTCCAATCCATTTGTCCGGAAGCACCTTTATCTGCTACACTAACCTTTTCACTGGCATTACTACTGTAATGTGAGCTTCTGTCATCAAAAGAAGTATTAGTTGCATTACTGCCGTCACCAAAGAGTCTTGCCATCTGCTCAGCAGAATGCTCCATGTAATAATCATAATTACCTATATATGGAACAATAGTGCCATGAGTAAGATCCAGTATCTTAGTAGCAGTTTTATTGATGAAATATCTGTCGTGGCTTACGTACAGGACAGTTCCTTCATATCCGCACAGGGCTGTTTCAAGGATCTCTTTGCTGGTGATATCAAGGTGGTTGGTAGGCTCATCCAGGATCAGAAAGTTGGCTTCTGATAGCATGAGCTTAGCAAGCGATACGCGTCCCTTTTCTCCACCGCTGAGATCTTTAATGCGCTTGAATACGTCTTCACCTGTAAATAGAAATGCTGCAAGAGTATTTCTGATCTCTGTATTATTCAAGGTTGGATAATCATCAGAGATTTCTTCAAATAATGTTTTATCATCATGCAGGACATGATGTTCCTGATCATAATATCCGATATGTACTTTGGTTCCAAGAGTGATCTTACCGCTATCAAGGCTTTCCACACCATTGATCATTTTGAGCATGGTGGTTTTGCCTGTTCCGTTATCACCGATGATGGCTATACGTTCACCTCTTTTGACTTCAAAACTTATGTCCTTAAACAGGTGCTCATTTCCAAAGGATTTGCTGATCCCCTCAACCTGCATAACGTCCTTGCCGCTGACACAGGAAGGAGTAAGAGTGATCCGCATGTCATCCCTGATCTCTGATGGCTTATCAAGAACTTCGATCTTGTCCAGCATCTTTTCACGGCTTTCAGCTCTTTTGATAGATTTTTCTCTATTGAAGGATTTTAATTTCTCTATTACAGCTTCCTGATGCTTGATTTCCTGCTGCTGATTAAGATATGCTCTCCAGAGAGTTGCACGGAGCTGTTCTTTTTTCTTGGCATAATCGCTATAGTTGCCTGTAAAGCTGGTAGCCTTTGCTCCATCGATCTCGATCACTTTTCCTGCGATCTTATCCAGGAAATATCTATCATGGGATACGATCAGTACTGCACCCTTATAGTTTAAGAGATAGGTTTCAAGCCATTTGATAGAGTTCATATCCAGATGGTTGGTAGGCTCATCCAGGATGATCAGATCAGGCTTTTGCAAAAGAAGCTTACCAAGAGCAACGCGGGTTTTCTGACCGCCGGATAGAGTAGAAATCTTTTTCTCAAGGTCCTCATCTGCAAAGCCAAGACCCTTAGCTACGCCCAGAACTTCGCTCTGCCATGCATAACCATCTACCAGCTGGAACTGGTGAGTCATATTGGTGTACTTTTCCATCAGCTGTGTCAGATCATCTCCGGAAACAGTTTTCATCAGCTGTTCGGCTTCACGAATACTGTTTTCAAGATCTATGACATCTCTTTTTACTTCTTTAAGCTCTTCGTAGATTGTTTTTTCACCATCGATGTTCTGCTTTTGGGCCAGATATCCAAAGGTCTTCCCTTTAGCGAAAGTTACTTCACCTTCATCTGCAGACAGTTCACCGATTATTATTCTTAAAAGTGTTGTCTTTCCGGCACCGTTAATTCCTACGATGGCAGCTTTTTCATTATCTTCAATATGGAATGAAACATTTTTTAATACGTCCACTCCATCAAAACTTTTACATATGTTATGAGTTGATAAAATCATATTTTTTATTCCTACTATCTATTAATGTAACAAGACAAATAATAACATTTATGCTAGTTTTGTTCAAACCTATAGATTGTTATAAATATATGTGATATCATTTCTTTGTGTTGTTTTGGGGATAAAACACACTAAAATCTATCAAATTTCCGTACAAAAAGGAAGAAGGGAAAAAGTATGTTGGAAAAATGGTTTAAACTCGAAGAACATGGTACTACAGTAAAGACGGAGATCATTGCCGGTCTTACAACATTCCTGTCCATGGCTTACATTCTCGCTGTAAACCCAAGTATTTTAGGAACTGTAATGGATGCCAATGGTGTATTCGTTGCTACAGCAATTGCATCAGCATTTGCTACATTTTTAATGGCATTTCTTGCTAATTATCCTATTGGATTATCTGCAGGGCTTGGATTAAATGCTTACTTTGCTTATACAGTTTGTCTTGGAGAACTTGCAGGAGAGGCGGATCCATTTAAAATTTGTCTTACAGCTGTATTTGTAGAAGGTATTATTTTTATTTTATTATCTTTCTTTAAATTCCGTGAAAGACTTATAAATGATATTCCTCAGAATCTTAAATATGGTATTTCAGCAGGTATTGGTCTGTTCATTGCACTTATTGGTCTTGTTGGAGCAGGAATCGTTATCCATCCTGAATCTAATGCAACTATCGTTGATATAGGTAGCTGGACTAATCCTGAGTTTGTTCTTTGCCTGATTGGATTACTTATTATTGTTGTTCTTGTTTATTACAATGTTAAGGGCGCAGTTCTTATTGGAATCCTTGCTACATGGGTACTTGCTATGATAGCTGAAAAGACAGGCTGGTACACAGGCGTTAGCGTATTCCCTGATTTTTCACAGGGGCTTCAGCTTGGTGCTATTAAGAATACTGCATTCCAGTTCAATTTTGGCTGGGCTGCTGAGCATATGATACAGTTTATCGCTATCGTATTCAGTTTCTTATATGTAGATCTGTTTGATACAGTAGGAACAGTAGTAGGTGTTGCTGACAAGGCTGGTCTTCTTGATAAAGATGGTAAGCTTCCACGTGTTGACAAGGTATTTTTGTCAGATGCTGTTGGTACAGTAGCAGGTTCTTGCCTTGGTACTTCTACTGTCACATCATTCGTTGAGTCAGGTGCAGGTGTTGCTGCAGGTGGTAGAACAGGTCTTACAGCCTTTACAACAGGTGTTATGTTCCTTGTATCACTTGTACTTAGCCCTGTATTTCTTGCTATTCCTTCATTTGCCACAGCTCCGGCTCTTATCTATGTTGGTATGCTCATGATCCAGAGTGCTGCCAAGATCAAGTTCGATGGAGATCTGGCTGATGTATTTGGTGCATATCTTGCAATGCTCATCATGCCTATGACTTACTCAATCTCTAATGGTATCATGCTTGCTATCATTGGATGGGTTCTTGTAAAGATATTTACTAAGAGAGCAAAAGAAGTATCTGTTGTAATGTGGATAATCTTTACTTTGTTCGTTTTACGAATACTGGCTCTTGTTACTAATTTCCTTTAATATTAGTTTAATAAAATTTTAAGAGGTATCTGTGAGATTTCCCTAGCTCACAGGTACCTCTTTTTTTTATCGCTAAAAAGCTTAAAAAATCCCGAAAAATGGCGCAAAGCCTTGCTGAATCTATATTGACATATTTTTAACGTGAACGTATAATTATTGTATTGTCGAAAGATTAACAATCGTATGGTAGGAGGAAAAGTAGATGGCAGAAAAGGAAATTTCGCAGGCGGTCATCAGCCGACTTCCACGATATCTTAGATTTTTGGGTGAACTTAAAGATCAGGGAATAGAGAGAGTATCATCTCAGGAATTAAGTGATATAATGAAGGTAACTGCTTCTCAGATTAGGCAGGATTTTAATAATTTTGGTGGTTTTGGACAGCAGGGTTACGGCTACAACGTTGAGTTTCTTTATAATGAGATAGGTAAGATATTGGGTATAGATAAACAGCACAAGCTTATAGTAGTTGGTGCTGGTCATCTTGGACAGGCACTTGTTAACTATACCAATTTTACCAGAAGAGGTTTTGTATTTATCGGTGCCTTTGATAAAAATGAGGCTCTTTGCGGTACTAAGATCCGCGATATCGAAGTTAGACCTATGAACGAGCTTAAGGACTTTGTCAAAAAGAATGATATCGATATTGCAGTTCTTACTATACCTAAGGATCAGGCAGTTAAGGTTGCCGGTGAACTTATTGAATGTGGTATCAAGGCATTTTGGAATTTTGCACATGTTGATCTGGATGTGCCTAAGGGCGTTCAGGTTGAGAATGTACATTTATCAGATAGTCTTATGAAATTGTCTTATAGTATGACTCAGTTTGATGAATAATATTATGGAGATGTGAATGTCCAAGGCAGACAATGATTTTAGCGCAGCTCTGGAAGGCAAGAATATTCCTATTTTGACGCTGGATGAGAAGTGGCATCTTTTGTTTACTGAGATGGAGAAGACATCAGAGATCGAAGATCTGGAGCGTAGGTTAAATGTTCTTGTTAAAAGAGAAGCTGC
Organism: Butyrivibrio sp.; assembly: GCA_015056495.1. Lineage (GTDB taxonomy): Bacteria > Bacillota > Clostridia > Lachnospirales > Lachnospiraceae > Butyrivibrio. The sequence continues at coordinate 27,524 of SVGC01000031.1, read as the reverse complement.
TATTCACGATGAGTGCAAGAAGATCAAGGTATTAAAGAAAAAGCTTCTTGGTGATATTGTGCCTCTTAGAGACAGAGTCGCCAAAACCGGTGACAAAAAGGCTGATCGTCAGCTTCAGGAGACCAAAAGACTTATTGAGGACTGCAATAGAAAGCTTGATAGTCATGAAGATGAGCTGTTGGATCTTCCCAGGGAGATGTATAAGGTCAATTACGATCTTATGATCGCTACTATGGATCTGTGTTATGAGCAGATGCATGATAATACTAGAAGTATCAATCAGATTGATAAATGGATCCGCAAGGTCAGGATAGAGCTTAAAAAGAATATAATAAAGCTCCAGGAACAGGAAATGGAGAATTTTAATATATATTCTTATATGCATAAGATTTTCGGACCTGAAGTCATTGAGCTTTTTGATATGTCCTATGATCCTCAAAGAAGACATCCTATCAGGACTCCTGATGGTGAAGCCGGAAGAAATTATATAGAATAGATTTTTGTAATTTCAAATAGAAATCAGCATTGCTGCGGATTTCGTAAGAATGATATTTATGTCGCCGCACCTCTATTGGTGCGGTTTTTTTCTTATTATCGGGAGGGTGGATATGAAATATGCTGTAAGTGCAGATGAGATGAAGCGATATGATCGTAATACCTCAGAGGAGTTTGGGATTTCTTCAGAGGTTCTTATGGAGAGAGCTGCTCTGTGCTGTGCCAGACATATTGTAGAGTGGTGTGATGACAGAAAGCTGTCAAAACCACGAGTTCTTATACTTGCAGGTTGTGGCAATAATGGCGGTGATGGTATAGCTATCGGAAGGCTCTTAAAACAGAAGGGCTTTATTGTTACAGAATCGGTTATTGGTGATTATACCAAGTGTACTGATGCTCTTTTGCATCAGCTCAAGATAGCAGAGAAATATGGCATTTTACAGGTGCCTTTTTCCCAGATCAAAAAACCGGAGTATCCACGGGATTATGATGTTATAGTGGATGCCTTATTTGGTATAGGATGTAACAGACCACTTGCTGCATCCTATGCAGAGGCAGTGGACTACGTGGCCAAGCAGAAAACAGCCAAAGGAGATGAACTGCTGGTATTAAGCGTTGACATGCCTTCCGGTATCAATGCTGATGATGGCAGTATCTGTCAGAAAGCTGTAAAAGCAGATATCACAGTTACTTTCAACTTTACAAAGGCTGGTCACATTCTTTTTCCGGGAGCAGACTATGCAGGAAAAGTATGTGTTGAAGATGTGGGAATAACAGAAGACAGCTTTATGGGTAAAAAGCCAAGAGCCTTTTTCTATGATGAAGATATTTCCATGCTTTTGCCAAAAAGAAACCATGCAGGCAATAAGGGCAGCTTTGGCAAAATACTGGTAATAGCCGGTAATCCTCAGGTGAGCGGAGCTTGTCTTCTTGCATCAGAAGCAGCTTTCAGGACAGGCGCAGGTATGGTTAGAGTGTTCACTGCGGCAGAAAACAGAGCACTTATAGCCTCTAAACTGCCGGAAGCTCTTATAGATACTTATGAACAGATAGAGACTGATAATTTTGAACTGATCAGAAGCAGGCTGCACAAGGCTTTTGAATGGGCAACAGCCGTTGTTATGGGACCTGGGATCGGTCTGGATGAATTTGCTATGCAGCTTGTCAAAATGGTCTTGGAAGATTGTGATAAAAAGCTGATAATAGATGCTGATGCCCTTACTCTTATTGCAGGCAATGATGTCCTTAAGAGACTTGTCATAAATTATGGAGATAATAGTAAGTGGATCATAATGACGCCTCATCTTGGAGAATTTGCCAGATTATATGGCAAGAGTATCAAAGAGTGCAAGGCAGATCTGCTTAATGCGCCTAAAAAGGTGGCAGATATGTATAAATGCACGGTGCTTTGCAAGGATGCAAGGAGTATAGTTGCAAGTTTTGACGAAAAACAGATTTACATAAATGTAAGTGGCAATGATGGCATGGCAACAGCTGGAAGCGGAGATGTGCTCTCAGGTATTGTGGGAGCCCTTAGTGCCGGTGAGGGCAGTGCTTTTGAAACTGCGGCTATAGCTTCATATTTGCATGGACTTGCAGGAGACTTTGCAAAGAATGAGAGAGGATGTTATTCTATGATAGCGGGTGATCTTATCCCGTCATTAGAAAAAATATTAAAAGGATGATCAGATATCCTTTTGGAGGAATTTGTTATGTTAGAAGAGTGTTCAAGGGTATACGCAGAGGTAGACCTTGATGCTATCAAGTACAATTTGGAAAATATCAGAGCGTCTATTGCGGATGGAGTCAAGGTTACAGCCGTTATCAAGGCAGACGGTTATGGCCATGGTGCAGTTCCGATAGCAAGGATCATGGAAGATATAGATTACGTTTGGGGATATGCTACAGCGACAGCTGAGGAGGCTTTTGAATTAAGAGATGCAGGTATCAAAAAGCCTATACTTGTTTTAGGATATACATTCCCATATGCTTATGCACGAATGCTGAGAGAGGGGATAAGACCCGCAGTATTCAGAGTGGATATGCTGGATGAATTGTGTGAGAGAGTTAGGAAATACAGAGCTCAGGGATTTGAAGGCAAGATGCCTATACATATTGCTGTTGATACAGGTATGTCAAGGATTGGCGTAAGAGCTGATGATTTTGGAGCTGGATTTATCAAAGAGGCAATGTCAAGGGATGAACTTGAAGTAGAAGGAATCTTTACTCATTTTGCAAGAGCTGATGAGGCTGATCTGACTAATGCATTAGAACGGGAGAAGGCTTTTTCAGATTTTCTGGATAGATTATGCAAGGAAAACGGTCATAAGATACCTATTCAGCACTGTGCCAATAGTGCTAGTATCATAAGTATTCCTTCAGCAGAAATGGATATGGTCAGAGCTGGCATTATCCTATATGGACTGTGGCCTTCTGAAGAGGTTCCAAGAGATAAGATACAGTTAAGACCTGCGCTGTCTTTACATAGCCATATTGTATATATCAAAGATGTTCCTGAGGGAACACCGGTTAGCTATGGCGGAACTTTTGTAACGGATAGAATGACCAGAATCGCAACGATCCCTGTAGGTTACTCAGATGGATACCCAAGGAGCTTGTCTAATAAGGGTTACGTACTTATCCATGGACAAAAAGCAAGAATCCTTGGCAGAGTGTGCATGGATCAGTTTATGGTTGATATTACAGAGATTCCGGAAGCAAAAGAGGGTGATGAAGTAATACTGATCGGTAGAGATGGTGATGAAGTCATAACCATGGAAGAACTTGGTGATATGAGCCATAGATTTAATTATGAACTTGTATGCGATATTAATAAGCGTGTACCAAGAATCTATTTTGAAAATGGAAAACCATGTAAATAAGGTTTTGTATTTTGGGGAAATGTTTTGGGAGGAAGAAAAATGATTTGTTCTAAATGTGGGAAAGAGATTGAGAATGGTGCAAAATTTTGCACGAATTGTGGAGCACCTATGAATGCAGTTGATCCTGTAAATATGCAGTGGAATGTCAACTATCAGTATGGACAAGGCCAGATGCAGCAGCCACAGCAGATGATGGCTAAGCCAAAGAAAAAAGCTAATGTAGGTCTTATAGTTGCAATTGTTGCTGCGGTTATTGTTTTTGTTCTTGGCGGAACCGGATTTTTGATGACGAGACTATCTGCTGATGAAAAAACTCAGGTAGAACAGACTAAGACAGCTATAGAAAACATTGGTACTGTAGATGAAAATAGTGGCAATCTTATAATTACAGCTGAAGAGCTTTATGCTGACCTTAACTGGAAGGAAAGGCTCTATATCAATAATTACAATGAGCTCAAACAGGCCAGATCAGATTATGATACTGTAAAAGTTAACAAGGCAACAGAACTCATCAATGCTATTGGTGAAGTTACTATGGATAGTGGGGAAGTAGTATTGGCTGCACAGGAATATTACAGTACTCTTTCTGATGAGCAGAAAGCAATGGTTACTAATAGTGCTGATCTTGAAAGTGCAGTGGCAGCATATGATGAAGCTGTTGTAGGTAATGCGGAGACCCTTATTTCAGCAATTGGAACTGTTACTACTGATTCTAAAGATGCTATTGAAACTGCTGAAGAAGCTTATGATGCTCTTAGCGAGTCTCAAAAGAAAATGGTATCTAATAGTGATACTTTGACACAGGCCAGATCAGATTATGAAGCTGTCCTTGTTCAGAATTGTATTGATGAAATTGATGCCATCGGAGAAGTTACTCTTGATAGTCTGGATCAGATAGCACTTGCCAGCGATACATACGATGCTCTTTCTGAAGAGAATAAGGCTCTTGTTACTAATTATGATGATCTCCTTGCCAAGATGGATGAGTATGATGAACTTGTTGCAGAAGAAGAACTGAAAAAGAGTGCTCTTAATCCTGGCGATACATATACTACAGATAGCTTTAAGGTTACATACAAGCGTTCAAAGGTTACAGATACTATCCTGCCTAATAATACAAGTGGTACATATCACTATTATCAGGTAAATGACAGCGATTATACAATGCTTGATATAGTATTTACAGTTGAGAATATTTCAAATGAGTCTAAGACATTTTTTGATTTTTCAAGTTTTGTATTTCTGTACTATGATAATGATGACGAAGAGATGGTTATTCCTTCATTTGTAGTTAGCTCCGGTTCAGATGTTGAAAGTAAGAGTGCTTTTGACTCTATAGAGAGTGGAGCTTCAGTAACATTGCACGTTGTAATTCAGCTTGATAAGGCTGCCAAAAGCGATGGCAAGCCAATTTCAGTCAAACTGATGAATGATGACGAATTAAAATACATTGTCGTTAGAGAATAAGGTTTTATATACTAAAGATCCCGTATCAGTTATGTGATATGGGATCTTTTTCTATTTAACATATTAGCTGCTTTTGAGTTTCTTTTTTGCTTCAGTATATTGTACATTGATTTCTTGAAGTGCTGACGTATCACCATCGGAATTGTCAGGGTGATAGAGTTTTACCAGAGTTTTGTACTTTTTATTCAGACTATCAATTGATTTGCATCCGGCAAAAAAATCAAAGGAAGAAATATTATCAGGTTGTTCATAGTAACGTCTTTTTCTTGATTTATCTTCTATGCGATCATCCTCGTCTTCATAATAGTCGTCGTATTCTTCGGGATCATCAAGTTCATCTTCCGGATAGTCATCATCATATTCTTCCGGATAGTCATCTTCATCGTATTCTTCTGGATAATCATCGTAGTAGTCATCATCGTAATCTATGTGGTCATCATAGAAATCTTGCCGGCGACGCCTGCGCCTGTGGCGTGTATCTCTTTCGTACTCATCCTCAAGATCGTAGTCATAATCGTCATCTTCGTAATCATCAAAATCATCGTGATGTCTTCGTAACCATTTTTCATATTGCCTTTCATAATGCTTTGTTCCGGCAGAGGGGAATAGTACATAATATCTGTTAGCTATCTGGCTTGTAGGAAGTTCTCTCATAAATAGCATGCATAGCACATACCAGACCATATCTATCAATAGAGCAATTCCCAGATAATATAAGGAAGAGCTGACAGTTACAAAAGCTATTATGGTCATGATGACAGGCAGGAACAGTAGGGCTGATGTACAGTAAAATACATATATTACGGCATTGCCCTTATACTGCATATCTATTGAATACCACCATATTTTTAAGGCGTTGAATACTTCAGGGAAAGTTGAAGCATCAATCTGTAAAGGAATCTGGGAAGGGACTAAATTATAACCCGTTGCTGCCTGAACTATGTAGACCACATATAATAATGCAAAAAATACTCCGGTAACAGGTAAGACAGCAATAAGAAGCCTTAGCAGGTTCCACAGCATTTTCAGATAAAAGGTGATCAATTGGAAAATGCTTTTTAATACCAGTACTAAGACGGAAATAACTAATGAAGTTGCTTCTGAAAATAGTGATAACATATAAACTTCCCCACTCCCTTTAAATGCAATTGTAAAGGAATTTAACGCCAGCCGCAAGCACCTTGACTATGAGCCTTTTGAATGATATATTTTAATGTGATATTTTGCGTGTTTTTGTGTTTACACGCTTTTAAAAGGAGATGAATATATGGACGATGGTGGGCCTTCTGCCACAGCTTTTTTGTTTATCATTATTCTACTGATTGATATTATAGGCTTTGGACTGCGGCTGAATGGGTTAAGCGTTCTCTGGTATATGGCGATCGTTGTGCTTACAACATTGCTTGCTGTATTTGTGATCAGGGTTATCCTGACGGTTGTTCTCAGACTTATTTCAGAAGGGCAGCCTGATAAAAAAGACAGCATAAGTACACTTCCGGAACGTATTACAGCTAAGCTGCTGGCGCCTTTTGAAAAGGCTGTTAATGCAGTTTCATCTGGAATACTATATCTGTTTGGCATTCGTGATGAAAAAGAAGAAACAGATGTTACTGAGGAAGAAATAAGATCCATGGTAACTGAGGGGCAGGAACAGGGTGTTTTACAGGACTCTGAGGCTGATATGATCTCTAATATCTTTGAGTTTTCTGATAAAGAAGCTCAGGATATTATGACTAATCGTAATGCGATGGTCTGCATAGACGGTAATATGACTTTAAAAGAAGCCATAGATTTTATGCTTGAGAATAATAACAGCAGATACCCGGTTTATCTTGATAATATCGATCACATCATAGGTGTTCTCAATATTCGTGATGCAATGAAGAGAGTACACGAAAAAACTGATGAAGATACGCAGATACGAAAGATTCAAGGATTGCTCAGACATCCTAAATTTGTGCCTGAGACAAGAAATATCGAATCTCTTTTCCATAATATGCAGTCAACCAAAACTCAGCTTGTTATAATCATTGATGAGTATGGCCAGACAGCCGGACTTGTGTCTATGGAAGATATTCTGGAAGAGATTGTAGGTAATATTCTTGATGAATATGACGAGGAAACCGATTATATAGAACCAACAGCCAACGATGATGAATTTATCATTGAAGGCAAGACTCCTCTTGAGGATCTGGAAGAGCAATTCCACTTATCCTTTGAGGAAGAGCAATTCGAGACACTTAATGGACTTCTTATCTCCAAATTGGACAGGATCCCTGAAGAGGATGAGGACTTTAGTGTTGATATCGGCGGATTCAATTTCAAAATTATGTCAGTAAAAGACCATATGATTCAAAGTGTATTGGTCACCAAAACACAGTAAACTTTTTATGAAAGGATTTTTATATTTATGTCAGGACATTCAAAATTTGCCAACATTAAGCACAAGAAAGAAAAGAATGATGCTGCAAAGGGTAAGATCTTTACTATCATCGGTAAGGAAATTGCAGTAGCAGTTAAAGAGGGTGGCCCAAACCCTGCTAATAACTTCAAGCTTGCTACAGTTATTGCAAAAGCTAAGGCTAACAACATGCCTAACGATACAATCGAAAGAGGTATCAAGAAGGCTTCAGGTGCAGATGGTGCAGTAGATTACAAGAACATTACATACGAAGGATATGGCCCTGGCGGAACAGCTATCATCGTTGAGACACTTACAGATAACCAGAACCGTACAGCTGCTAACGTTAAGAGTGCTTTCACAAAGGGAAGCGGAAACGTTGGTACACCAGGTTGCGTATCATATATGTTTGATAAAAAAGGTCAGATCATCATTGATAAGGAAGAATGCGAGATGTCTTCTGATGACCTTATGATGCTGGTTCTCGATGCTGGAGCAGATGACTTCAATGAAGAAGAGGACAGCTACGAGATCCTTACAACTCCTGATGCATTCCAGGGTGTTGTAGAAGCTCTTGAAGGAGCTAAGATCCAGTCAGTTTCTTCTGAGATCACAATGATCCCACAGAACTATGTGGAAGTTACAGATGCAGAGAATGTTAAATGTCTGCAGAGAATCCTTGATCTTCTTGATGAAGATGATGATGTACAGGCTGTATATCACAACTGGGACGAGGATTGATCTATTCGCAGCCGGCAGTAAAATGCTGGCTGCAATTATCTTATATTAGGGGGCTTATGGGATGAAGCTAAAGAAGACTTGGCTTGGCTATGGAATTTGGGGAATTTACACTATTTTTACAATTTTTTTGATTGCATATGCTGCCTATGGTTTGGATCTTCTGCCTGCTGATCAGAAAATTGCATATACCGCTGTGTTTACAGTACTTTCAATTGCGGTTGTAGGTGTTTTAGCCTTACTTATCTGTAAATTACATGATTATTTTTTTAAGGCCTCTGATAAAGATGATAAATTGCGTAATATATTGTTCGTTATCATTTCAGTAGTGATAATGATACTGGCGCTTGTATATCGTATTTTTATAGTTTACGGAAGCAGTGACACATTAAATGGTAATCTATATCTTTATGAATCTGCCCAGATAGGAAATGATGTTCAGATTTCCAAAGCAGATTTACTTTCTTTTGTCTATTCAAATATTCTTAGATTTATACTGGGATTTACTGGAAATTCAGACATTGTGGTGCCTATGTTTCAGGTATCCATGCAGATGCTCATGCTTGTAGCTATGTTCTTTGCTGTTCTGCTTACTATGGGCAGGGTGGCAGCTATTGCTGAAACAGCTTATTTTGCATTTGTTCCAGTATTTGTTAATGATTTTTATGATATTTACGCCAAAAACCTCTTTTATCTGTTATTTGCTTTAGAATTATTGATTTTTGCCATTTACATCAAAGGCGAATCCGATGGACTGTTTAGTCATCCTGCCAGTTTTGCACTGTTTGCATTTGCAGGTATTTCAGGCGGTTTTATGTTTTATATTGATGCAGGAACTATAATGGCTGTTGTTTTTCTGATTGCTGCATTATTTGTGGCTGATAAGAAAATAGTACAGGTACTTCTGCATTTACTTACACTTGTAATTTGTGGTGCTGTTACTTTTGCTCTGATGCTTTTACAGCAGGGAGGAATTTCTGGGTTTGCTTCTTCTTTTTCTTCATGGCATACTCAGTTTTTCAAGAGCCTTAGTACCTTGGCACTGTTCACATTCTATTATGACTATAAATACATGTATCTTGTCACAATGATACTCATGGGTATGGCAGTTTTTACATACTTCAGAGGTGGCAGGATCGAGAGAGTATCACCATGGCTTTTGCTTACGGTTCTTATGGCTGTGATCATTCCTTTTTTAGGATCAACAAGACTTAACAGCCAATTGATCGTTACACTTTTTTACGGTGTTGCGATTTCCGCAGGTATTTCGTGTATAACTCTTATAAAAAAGACAGCTACTGTGGAAAACATAGATGACGAAGACATTGTTTCTGAAGAAAGTTGTTCTGAGGGCGAAGAGATGATCATTAAACCTGTAGAAATACCAGCTGAAGAAAGAGTGGTAAAGCCGGTAGAGATCAAGACATCTGCATCTAAAGAAAAAATTGCAGAGGCAGAAAAAGAAGTAAAGAGTGATACAACCGAAGAAATTAAAAAGGATATTCCATCTGAAGATAATAAAGAAAAGAAAGATGAGAAAGTCCGCTATGTTCCGGAAGGAATGGTGGTTCCTATGGGACAGGAAGATGAAGAAGATTTTGTTGCTCCAACCAAAATGAAGATGCCGGAATTTAAAGATGATGCGCCTATTGCTATCAAGAGACATCCAAAAGAAAAAGGCAGTTCCATGGTTGAACTTAAGAAGAAAGACGATTTTGCGATTGATATTAAATCAGGTGATGATTTTGCCATCTGATATCATATAAAACTGAAAGGTAACTATTTTAATGAGAATAGAAGAGCTGCAAGCTTATGAGGTATTAGAAAAAAGAAGAATTGATGATTTAAATTCTGAAAGTTATATTTTGAAACATAAAAAGACAGGGGCCAGAGTGGCTCTTTTGTCTAATGATGATGAGAATAAAGTATTTTATATAGGCTTTAGAACTCCGCCAAAGGATTCTACAGGTGTAGCTCATATTATTGAGCATACTGTTTTATGTGGTTCTAAAAAGTTTCCTTTAAAGGATCCTTTTGTAGAACTTGTAAAAGGCTCACTTAATACATTTTTGAATGCAATGACATATCCTGATAAGACTGTATATCCAATTGCAAGCTGCAATGATGCTGATTTCCAGAATCTTATGCATGTATATCTGGATGCTGTTTTTTACCCAAATATATATAAGACTCAGAATATTTTCCGTCAGGAAGGCTGGCATTATGAGATGGAAGATGAGAATTCTGAGCTTACTATTAATGGTGTCGTATACAATGAGATGAAAGGTGCTTATTCATCAGCAGATGATGTGCTTTCACGTGAGATCCTTAATTCATTATATCCTGACACAACTTATGGCATTGAATCAGGCGGTGATCCTTTATGCATTCCTGATCTGACTTATGAGGAGTATCTGGATTTCCATCGCAGATATTATCATCCATCAAACAGCTATATTTATCTGTATGGCAATATGGATATGGCTGAAAAGCTTAAGTTTATTGATGAGGAGTATCTTTCTGATTTTGATAGCCTTAGCATTGATTCAAGAGTAGAGATGCAGCCTGCATTTGATCAGCCAAGAGAGATACACAGACAATACTCCATCATGAAAGATGAGTCTGAGGAAGACAATACATTCCTGACATACAATTGTAGCGTAGGCACCAGTCTTGACAGGAAAAAGTATGTTGCTTTTGACATACTTGATTATGCTCTGTGTTCTGCACCTGGAGCTGTTCTGAAGAAGGCACTCATTGATAAGGGAATTGGTAAGGATGTTTACAGTGATTTCAATAATGGAATCCAGCAGCCGATCTTCTCTATCTATGCAAGAAATGCCAATGCTGACCAGAAGGATGAATTTGTTTCCTGCATCAGATCTGTGCTGGAAGATCTGGTCAAAAATGGTATTGATAAGAAAGCACTTTTAGCTGGTATCAACCTCTATGAGTTTAAGTATAGAGAAGCTGATTTTGGACGATTCCCTAAGGGACTTCTCTATGGCCTTCAGGTACTTGATTCCTGGCTTTATGATGATATGAAGCCTTGGATCAACATAGAAGCCAATGAGACTTTTGATCAGCTCAAAAAAGAAGTTGAAACAGACTATTTTGAAAAGCTTATACAGAAGTATCTTCTTGATAATAACCACAAGACAGTTCTTCTCCTTGAGCCTGTAAAAGGACTGACAGAAAAACAGGATGAAGAATTAAAAGAAAAGCTGCAGCATTACAAGGAATCATTGTCTGAAGAACAGATTCAGACAATAGTCCGTGAGACTAAAGAATTAAAAGAATATCAGGAAACACCTGATTCTCCTGAAGATCTTGCCAAGATACCACTTCTTACTTTGGCAGATATGAAAAAAGAAGCTGATCCATTTATTTATGATGAGCGCAAAGTGGGAGATCAGACAATTCTTTTCCATGATATTTTTACAAATAAGATAGCTTATCTTAATTTTGTATTTGATATTAAGAATGTTCCTACAGAGCTTTTACCATATACACCAATTTTAAAGAGCTTCCTTGGAATGATGGATACAGTTAATTATTCCTATGGAGATCTGAATAATGAGATCCATATCCAGACTGGTGGCATAAACGGCGCAATAAGCACATATATAGACTCTAAGAACGTTCATGAATTTAAGACAACCTTTGAAGTATCAGCCAAAGTGCTTGTTTCCAATATGAAAAAGGCTACAGAGCTTGTAAGCGAGATCATATTGAATACTAAATTCGATGATAAGGCTCGTATCAAGGAAATACTTGAAGAACTTAAATCCAAGATGCAGGCTGATCTTGCATCAAGTGGACATCAGACAGCAACTATCAGAGCTTTGTCATACATCTCACGCACAGCTATGATCTCTGATATGACTAATGGTATTGGATGTTACAGATTAGTCGAGGATCTTTGCAGGGACATTGATGATGATTCTAAGGCAGATGAACTTATTGACAAGTTAGAGACTCTGTGCAAGATGATATTCAGAAAAGAAAATCTTCTGATAGATTACACTTCTGAAGAATCAGATTATGAGCTTATAAAAGAATGTGTGGGACCATTTGTTTCTGCGCTTAATACAGAAGAAGTGGAAAAACGACCTTTTGAGCTTGTTCCTGAGAAAAAGAATGAAGCCTTCCAGACCGCTGGTCAGGTTCAGTATGTATGCCGTGCAGGAAGCTTCATTAAGGATGACCTTCAGTATGATGGTACTCTTAAGGTTTTACAGGTTATGATGGGATATGATTATCTCTGGAAAAATATAAGAGTTCTGGGCGGAGCTTATGGCTGTATGAGCGGATATAGCAGAAACGGTAACTCATATTTTGTAACGTACAGGGATCCTAATCTTGAAAAGAGTGTTGATGTGTTTGAAAAAGCAGCTGATTATATCAGAAATTATGATGAAAATGACAGAACTATATTACAGTACATCATTGGCGCTATCAGCAGTCTTGACACACCTAAGACTCCAGCTACAAAAGGTATATATGGAATGACAGCTTATCTGTGCCATTCAGAGCTGTCACGTATACAGATGGAACGTGATCAGATCCTTTCTACTACAAAAGAAAAGATCAGAAAGATGGCAGATTATATTGATTCATTCATGAAAGATGAATGCTTATGTGTTATTGGAACAGCTGAAAAGATTGAAGAGAGCAAAGAACTTTTCAATAAAGTAGATCAGCTTATCCATCAATAAAGAGGTTATTTAATGACAAATCCGGATAATTTTAAAACAGGTTTTATTACGCTGATAGGTAGACCAAACGTTGGAAAGTCTACACTTATGAACCAGATGATCGGCATGAAGATTGCCATCACATCCAGTAAGCCACAGACTACCAGAAACAGAATCCAGACAGTATACACTGATGAACAGTCTCAGATGATCTTTTTGGATACTCCTGGTATTCATGAATCCAAAAATAAGCTTGGAGAATATATGGTCAAAGTGGCACAGAGCACTCTGGACGAAGTGGATGTCATATTGTGGCTTGTAGAACCAAGTACCTTTATCGGCCAGGGAGAACAGGAAATAATCAAGAAATTAAAAAAAAGTAAAAAGCCTGTGATCCTAGTAATAAACAAGATAGATACTGTTGATAAAGAAAAGCTTTCTACATTTATTGAACGCTATCAGAAGGAAATGGATTTTGCTGAGATAATCTGTACTTCGGCTTTGAAAAGAGAAAATATCGATGGCCTCATGGATGCTATCAGAAAGTATCTTCCATATGGACCGGCTTATTATGATGAAGACACTATCACTGATCAGCCTGAAAGAGATATTGTAGCTGAAATAATCCGAGAGAAGGCTCTTAGACTTCTCAAAGATGAAGTTCCTCATGGAATTGCAGTTACCACAGAGTCCATGAAGGAACGTCAGAGAGAAAAAGATGGCGAGATCATCATGGATATAGAAGCAACTATTATCTGTGAAAGAGATTCTCATAAGGGTATTATCATAGGCAAAAATGGAGCCATGCTGAGAAAGATTGGTTCACAGGCTAGAATTGATATTGAGAAACTCATAGAATGTAAGGCTAATCTCCAGCTGTGGGTTAAGGTAAGACGTGACTGGCGTGATGATATGGGACAGATGAGAGCATTAGGTTATGATGCGAGAAAGAACAAATGAATGACAATCAGGTAATTGTAAAAGGCATTGTTATAAAACATATACCCGTAGGTGAAACAGACCTGGCTGTAACATTGCTTACACTTGAACGAGGCAAGATATCAGCTTTTGCCAGAGGAGCCAAAAAGCCAAACGGCAAGCTTACCGGTAATGTGGAACCATTTTGTTTTGGGACCTTCAAGCTGTATGAAGGAAGAACATCTTATAACATCATGGAAACTGACATAGATAACTATTTTGAGAGCTTTAGACAAGACCTGGAAGGTGCCTGCTATGGCACCTTTTTTCTTGAACTGGCTGATTACTATTCAAGAGAAAATAATGATGAAAAGCAGCTTCTGGCTCTTTTATATCAGTCTCTTAGAGCTTTGGAGAACAAGTCTTTTGACAGAAAGCTTGTCAGATGCATCTATGAAATTAAGGCACTGGTGATCAATGGAGAATATCCTGGTGTTCCAAATAATCGTGACTGGAATGAGTCAACCTTGTATGCGCTTGATTTTATAGTAAATACACCTGTTAATAAGCTTTATACATTTAAGGTCAGCGGCCAGGTACTTGAAGAGATGATCCTTATAACTTCTATATATAGAAAAAGCTTTATCGATAAAAAACTCAACAGCCTTGAAATGTTATCTACTTTTGAAATGTGATAGTATGTAACATACGGCAAGGAAAGTCATTATTGAAAATGATTTATAAGTTGGCTATAATGACATTGTTCTGCGCAATCTTGAAATAAGATTGGAGGAGCTGGATGAATATGGGGCGGGAAATATGTTAATTAAAAAGACAAAGAGTATGAAATTAAGAAAATTATTAGTGATCGGAATCGCAGCAGCACTTCTTTCCGGATGCGGTTTCAATCCGGAAAAAGTAGAAACTACAACGGTCCGGATATTGGAAGACGGTACACTGACACAGATCGTTGTTGATGATTTTGATAAAGATTATTACGATTTTGATGAGTTTTCCAAGATGGCAAGCTCAGAAGTAACAGCTTTTAATATTGCAAATGGCGAAAACAGTGCAGTAATAAAGGATATAATAAGAAACGACGATTCAGTAAAGACTATCATGACTTTTGATTCTGATGATGATTATGCATTGTTCAATGGGGCTACATTTTTCTATGGAACTGTAAATGAAATGCTTGACGCAGGTTTTTCTCTTCCTGGAGATATGGTGAGCCGTGATGGCGATGCTATAGATGCTGATACCTTTTACGACAAGGAAGAACAGCACGTGATCGTGGTTTCAGAGAAGATCAATATTGTTGCTCCATATAAGATTGAATATATGAGTAGCGGAACTGAATTAGTTAATAGTAAAGAAGCAGATTTATCTAATGTATCAGACAGCCTGGTATATTTGCTTCTTGTTAAATAAAGGAGATTATGGAAATGGAAGCAAAAGCAAAATCTATGGACAAAATAGTTGCCCTGGCTAAGGCGAGAGGATTTGTTTATCCTGGTTCAGAAATATATGGAGGACTTGCCAATACTTGGGATTACGGTAATCTTGGTGTTGAATTTAAGAACAATGTAAAAAAAGCCTGGTGGCAGAAATTTGTACAGGAGAACCCATACAACGTTGGTGTTGACTGTGCAATCCTTATGAACCCTCAGACATGGGTAGCTTCTGGACATTTAGGTGGATTCTCAGACCCTCTTATGGATTGTAAGGAATGTCATGAGAGATTCAGAGCTGACAAGATTATCGAAGATTTTGCAGCTGAAAACGGTCTTACACTTGAAACATCTGTAGATGGCTGGTCACATGAAGAGATGGAAAACTATATCAAAGAGCACAGCATTCCATGTCCATCTTGTGGAAAGCATAATTTTACAAGCATCAGAGAGTTTAACCTTATGTTCAAGACATTCCAGGGTGTAACAGAAGATGCCAAGGATACAGTATACCTTCGTCCTGAAACAGCACAGGGTATTTTTGTAAACTTCAAGAATGTACAGAGAACATCTCGTAAGAAGGTTCCATTTGGTATCTGCCAGATTGGTAAGAGCTTCCGTAACGAGATCACACCTGGTAACTTTACATTCCGTACAAGAGAGTTTGAGCAGATGGAGCTTGAGTTCTTCTGCAAACCTGGAACACAGACAGAGTGGTTCGAGTACTGGAGAAAGACATGCTATGAATGGCTCCTTTCACTTGGAATCAAGGAAGAACACTTAAGACTTCGTGACCATGATCCTGAAGAGCTTTCATTCTATAGTGATCATACAACAGATATTGAGTACGCATTCCCATTTACAGATTGGGGCGAACTCTGGGGAATTGCATCAAGAACAGATTACGATCTTACAAGACATCAGGAAACATCAGGCCAGCCTATGGATTACTTTGATGATGAGACAAATGAAAAGTATATCCCATATGTTGTTGAGCCTTCACTTGGTGCAGACCGTGTAACTCTTGCATTCCTTTGCGAAGCATATGATGAAGAGAATATTGGAACAGAAGAAAAGCCTGATATGCGTACAGTACTTCACTTCCATCCAGCTCTTGCACCTATCAAGATCGGTGTGCTTCCACTTTCCAAGAAGCTCAACGAAGGTGCAGAGAAAGTATATGCAAAGCTTTCTAAGAAATATAACTGTGAATTTGATGATCGTGGTAATATCGGTAAGAGATATCGTCGTCAGGATGAGATTGGTACTCCATTCTGCATCACTTACGACTTTGACTCAGAAAACGACAACATGGTTACAGTAAGATTCAGAGATAGCATGGAACAGGTAAGAGTTGCTATTGATGAGCTTGAGACATTCTTCTCAGATAAGTTTGATTTTTGATCAGACTTTCAGAATGAATAATTGAGATCTGTATTGATATAGGATCAGGCATTTATGCATGGGTCCTATATCATTTGATGATAAGGGAGAAATATAATGAAACAATTTACAGCACAGGAGCTTCGCGAAGCATGGAAGCAGTTTTATAAAGATAGAGGACATGTGGATTGCGGAGCAGTTTCACTTGTATCTGATGGTTCAACTGGCGTTATGTTCAACGTTGCTGGTATGCAGCCACTTATGCCATATCTTCTTGGCAAAAAGCACCCAATGGGCACTCGTCTTTGCAACGTACAGGGTTGCGTTCGTACCAATGATATTGATTCAGTTGGTGACAAGAGCCATGGTACTTTCTTCGAAATGATGGGTAGCTGGTCACTTGGCGATTATTTCAAAAAAGAGCGTTGTCAGTGGAGCTTTGAAATTCTTACACAGCTTTTTGGTTTTGACGCTGATCACCTTGCAGCAACAGTATTTGCTGGAGATGAGAATGCACCAAGAGATGAAGAAGGTGCAAAATATCGTATAGAATCAGGTTTCAAGCCTGAAAATATCTATTATCTTCCAGCAGAAGACAACTGGTGGGGACTTGAATATGGTCCATGTGGTCCTGACAGTGAGATGTTCTATGTTAAGGATATTCCTGATTGTGGCCCAAATTGCGGTCCTGGATGTCACTGCGGTAAGTATACTGAAATCGGTAACGATGTATTTATGCAGTATGAAAAACATCATGACGGTCACCTTACACCACTTGCACAGAAAAACGTTGATACCGGTTGGGGTCTTGAGCGTATTCTTGCTTTCCTTAATGGTGTAGATGATGTTTATAAGATCGATCTTCATGCTCCGGTTATTGCATATATCGAGAAAGAAAGCGGAATCAAATATGAATCAGATGAGAAGACAACAAGATCTATGAGAATTCTTGCTGATCATACTCGTACATCTGTAATGCTCATTGGAGATGAAGCAAAACTTCTTCCTTCAAATACAGGAGCAGGATATATACTTAGAAGACTTATAAGAAGAGCTGTAAGACATGCAAGAACTCTTGGTCTTAGCAAAGAGCACATTCTTGGTGTTGCTACTATTTACATTGATGAGTATGAAGCAAGCTATGAGAATCTTAAGAAGAATCGTAAATTCGTTCTTACTGAGCTTGAGAGAGAGATCACACGTTTTGAATCTACTCTTGAGAATGGTATGAAGGAATTCAAGAAGATCCTTGATTCTACAACAGCTGCTGGCAAAAAAGAAATTGAAGGAAAAGATGCATTCTTCCTTTATGATACATATGGCTTCCCTGTAGAGCTTACTGTAGAGCTTGCACAGGAAGAAGGACTTACAGTTGATGAAAAGGGCTTTGCTGATGCTATGGAAGAACAGAAGCAGAAGGCAAGAGATAACCAGAACTTCTCAGCTAAGCTTTCAACAGGAGCAGGTGTGTTTGATTCACTTGACGAGTCTGTTAAGAGCGAGTTCCTTGGATATGATGCACTTGGATGTGATGGAACAGTTGTTGCTATGGCTAGCGGCGAGGCGCTTGTAGATGAACTTACAGAAGGCCAGCAGGGAACTATCATCACTGATAAAACTACATTCTATGGCACAATGGGTGGTCAGGTTGGCGATATAGGAGAGATCCTTGGAACAAATGGCTCTAAGTTTGAAGTTCTTGAGACAGTACATGTAGCAAACGGAAGAACTGCTCATGTTGGTAAGGTTGTTTCCGGAAGCTTTAAGGTATCTGATAAAGTATCACTTAGTATTGATGCAGATAACAGAGCTAAGACATGCCGTAACCATTCAGCTACTCACCTCCTTCAGAAAGCACTTCAGGAAGTACTTGGGGATGGTGTAGAGCAGGCTGGTTCATACCAGGATCCTGACAAGACAAGATTTGACTTTAGCTATCACCAGGCTATGACAGCTGAAGAAATCGAAAAAGTAGAATCAATTGTAAATGCCAAGATATTAGAGGCACTTCCAGTTGTTACAAAAGAAATGTCTATTGAAGATGCCAAGAAGACAGGAGCTATGGCTCTCTTTGGTGAGAAATACGGTGATACAGTAAGAGTTGTAAATATGGGAGACTTCTCTATTGAACTTTGTGGTGGTACTCATGTAGCAAACACAAGCCATATCGGACTCTTTAAGATTGTTTCTGAAAGTGGTGTAGCCGCTGGTGTTCGCCGAATTGAAGCACTCACAGGAGACAATGCTAGAGAATATTACAAGAATGTAGAAGCAAGCCTTAATGATGCAGCAAAGGCTCTTAAGACAACACCTGCAGATATTACAGCTCAGATCAAAAAGCTCCAGGATGAACTTAAAGCTCTTAGAAGTGAGAATGAATCACTTAAGAGTAAAGAGGCTCAGGCAGCTCTTGGTGACGTAATGGATCAGGTTAAAGAAATCAAGGGAGTTAAACTTCTTGCAACAGCTGTTAAGGGTGTTGATATGAATGGACTTCGTGATCTTGGTGATCAGCTTAAGACTAAGCTTGGAGAAGGTGTTGTAGTTCTTGTTTCTGAAGCTGATGGCAAGGTTAACCTTGTCGTTATGGCTACTGATGAAGCACTTGCTAAGGGCGCACATGCTGGAAACCTTGTAAAGGCAATTGCACCTAAGGTAGGTGGAGGCGGCGGTGGTCGTCCTAACATGGCTCAGGCTGGTGGAAAAAATCCTGCAGGTATTGCTGATGCTATTAACGAAGCAGCTGTCGTATTAGAAACTCAGATAAAGTAATTTGATTGGTTTTTGATAATTAATTCAAAAATATACGATTTTCACTTGACACAAATATAATTTGTGGTAAAATCTATAATGTTATGTGGTTAATAAGCCATAAATATAACAAATAACCCAATCAGTCAAGTGCTTGAAGGGACTGAAGGGAGGGTAAGAGAAGATGTCAACTGTAATAGTTAAAGAGAACGAAACTTTAGACAGCGCTTTACGTCGTTTTAAGAGAAGCTGCGCTAAGGCTGGTATCCAGCAGGAGATTCGTAAAAGAGAACATTACGAGAAGCCAAGTGTAAAGCGTAAGAAGAAGTCAGAAGCAGCAAGAAAACGTAAATATAACTAATAAGTATTTAGAAGGGTCCTTGGTTATTAATCAAGGACTTTTTTCTTTTGCTTTTTATGTTATGATATATTAGTGCTTTGGATGTAAGATATCCTGATGCATTATTTTTTATACGCGGGAGAGAGCGATGACGATTTTTATTACCGTGCTTGTTTTACTCGCATTATTTTTTTGCGTTGTAATATATCATGACACCCACAATTTTGTCATTCGTAGTTACACAATAGAGACTGACAAGATTAAAAAGAATTTTAGATTTTGTCTTCTATCAGATCTTCATGAGCAGTCTTTTGATAAAGATGGAAGTAACGAAAGCTTGATAGAAACTATAGATACTATCAGACCTGATGCTATTGTTGTAGCAGGCGATCTTTTAACAGCTCATCATAATTCCAAAAAGCAGAGTGCAGAAGTGCCAATTAGATTATTATCCGCACTTGCATCAAAATATCCGATATATATGGCTAATGGCAATCACGAATATAAGATGATGACCAGGCCGGAACAATTTGGTGATTTTTATGACAGTTATGAAAGACAGCTATCTGATATTGGATTATCTGTTTTGCATAATGAAAGCACCTTTTTGGAAGATTACAATATAAACATTACGGGTCTTGAGCTGGAATACACTTATTTCAGAAAGATCCGAAAGTATCCGCTTTCACAATCACATTTAAAGGAATTGATCAATACTCCTGATGAAAGCAGATTTAATTTGCTCATAGCGCACAATCCTCAATATTTTGATGAATATGCTGAATGGGGAGCTGATCTTTCGGTTTCTGGCCATGTTCATGGAGGAATCGTTAAATTACCTTTGATAGGTGGCGTTATTTCGCCGGCATATCAACTTTTTCCAAAATATGATGGAGGAATGTTTGATATAGGTGGTAAAAAGATGGTTCTCAGTAGAGGATTGGGAACTCATACTATTAAAGTTCGAGTATTTAATCCGGGAGAACTGGATGTTATAGATTTAAAAGTTAAGTGAGGGAGAAAATATGTCGTTGGAAGTTAAGCTTCAGGTGTTTGAGGGACCACTTGATCTGCTTTTGCACCTTATTGATAAGGATAAGATTGATATTTATGACATTCCTATCGTAAGTATCACGCAACAGTATTTGGATTATATCAATCAGATGCAAAAAGACGATATGGAAGTTACCAGTGAATTTTTGGTAATGGCAGCTACATTGATTGATATTAAGTGTAAAATGCTTCTTCCTAGAGAAGTCAATGAAGAGGGCGAGGAAGAAGATCCAAGAGCTGAACTTGTTGAGAAACTTTTGGAATATAAGATGTACAAGTATATGTCCTATGAGCTTCGCGACAGACAGTTGAGCGCAGACCAGCATCTTTTCAGGACCAAGAATCTTCCAAAAGAAGTACTTGAGTATGACGAACCTATTGACTATTCAGAGCTTCTTGGAGATACGAATCTTGCAAAATTAAATGAGATATTCCAGGCACTTTTAAAAAGACAGGAAGATAAGATCGACCCTATCAGAAGTAAGTTTGGTAATATTGAAAGAGAAGAAATTGATATGGATGCCAAAACACTCTATATCAGGGCTTATATCAGGGAACATGACAGATTTAGCTTTAAACAGCTTTTGGAGAGACAGAATAGTAAGACAGAGATAATCGTCACATTTCTTGTACTTCTTGAAGAAATGAAGACTGGAGTAATACAGATCTCACAGGATACTACCTTTGGAGATATTATTATAATGACAAGGAAGGCTAGCTGATATGGGAATTGAAGAGGGAGCAGCTGCAGTAGAAGCTATACTATTTGCCATGGGTAATTCTGTAGACATGGCTAGGCTTTCTAAGGCGCTTGAGTGTGATATCAAGGATATCAAAAAATATATAGAATATTTAAAAGAAAAATATCAAAAAGCAGACAGCGGAATTGATATTCTGGAATTGGAAGATAGTGTTCAGCTCTGCACTAAGAGTGATATGTACAGTTATCTTGTTACTATTGCAAAGACACCTAAAAAGGTAACTTTGACCGATGCTCTTATGGAGACTTTGTCAATAATTGCTTATAAACAGCCTATTACAAGACTTGATGTTGAACGCATCAGAGGTGTTAATAGTGATCACGCTGTAAACAGACTTGTAGAATTTGGCCTTGTTCAGGAGTTGGGAAGACTTGATGCACCTGGTCGACCACTTCTTTTCGGGACTACAGAAGAATTCCTGAGAAGTTTTGGAGTCAAGTCTTTGGAGGAATTGCCTTCATTAAATGCAGTGCAGCTTGAAGAGTTTAAAAAAGAAGCTGAAGAAGAAATTAATGTAAAGCTTGATATTTAATCAAAAAAAATGCATAATAATGATAATTGTAGTGGCATTTTCGTGCTGGGGAGATACATTTGTATTTTCTCGGCATTTTTTATTTTGAAATTACATTTTTTATACTTCTTTTATAATAAAAGTCAGAAAATTAGTATAATTTCTCACTATTTGTGTTATACTATACTCTGACTAAAGTTGCGGTTATTCTCTCGATAAACTAAGCAATAGAGTCGAGTTTATTTCAACATTTACTCAATATTTTCTATGGAGGTTAATGAAATGAGTAGTACTTCACAAGCGAGTCAAAGAATTAATGCTTTACTCGATGAAAACAGCTTCGTTGAAATTGGTGCTCTTGTTACAGCAAGAAATACAGATTTTAATCTGAAGCAGACTGACACACCATCAGACGGTGTAGTAACCGGTTATGGTGTGATCGACGGAAATCTTGTGTATGTATACAGCCAGGATGCAAGTGTTTTAGGTGGATCCGTTGGCGAAATGCACGCAAAGAAGATTTCTCATCTTTATGATCTGGCAATCAAGACAGGTTCTCCAGTTATTGGTCTTATTGACTCTGCAGGCCTGCGTTTACAGGAGGCAACAGATGCTTTAAATGCATTTGGTGACATTTACTTAAAACAGGTCAATGCCTCAGGTGTAGTTCCACAGATCACAGCAGTATTTGGCTCATGTGGAGGCGGTCTTGCAATAATCCCAGGAATCACAGACTTTACATTTATGGTGGACAATAAGGCATCATTATTTGTAAATTCACCAAACGTTCTTGATGGTAATTATAAAGAAAAATGTGACACATCAAGTGCTAAGTGGCAGGCTTCTGAAGCAGGTAGCGTCGATGCTATTTGTGATGAAAACGAAATCTATGCACAGATAAGAGAACTTGTATCACTTCTTCCTTCAAACAACGAAGATGGTGATTCTCTTGAAGAGTGCACAGATGATCTTAACAGAGCATGTGACAATCTTGATGGAGCAGCTGCTGATCCAGCTCTTGCTCTTCGTATTATCTCTGATAACGGCGTATTCTTCGAGACAAAGAGAGAATTTGCTAAAGAGATCGTTACTGGATTTATTAAATTAAATGGAGCAACAGTTGGTGTAGTAGCTAACCGCAGTGCTATCTTTGATGAGAACGGAAAAGAAGTAGAGAAGTTTGATACTGTTCTTACAGCTAATGGATGTGAGAAAGCAGCTTCACTTGTAAACTTCTGTGACGCTTTCGATATTCCTGTTCTTTCACTTACAAACGCTACAGGCTTTGGCTCAACAAAGTGCGATGAGAGAAGAGTTGCACGTAATGCAGCTAAGCTTGTATACGCTTTTGCTAACGCTACAGTACCAAAGGTAAATGTTATTACTGGTAAGGCATTTGGTAGCGCATATGTGATCATGAATTCAAAAGCAATCGGTGCTGATATCACTATTAGCTGGCCTAATTCTGAGATCGGTTCAATGGATGCAGCTCTTGCAGCTAAGATCATTTGCGATGGCAAGGATGTTGCAACTATTTCTGAATGTGAAGCTGAATACAAGAAACTTCAGAACAACAGCCTTAGCGCTGCAAGAAGAGGTTATGTAGACGAAATTGTTGAGCCTGCAGATACCAGAAAATATGTTATTGGAGCATTTGAAATGCTTTTCACAAAGAGAGATGAACGTCCTGCTAAGAAACATGGAACAGTCTAATGAAGGGAGTACTCAGGATGAAAAGTAAATTACTGGTTTTAGGTCTTTCACTTACATGCCTGCTTGGTCTCTCTGCTTGCGGTAGTTCAAAAAACACTGTTGCATTAGAAGATACTAAGCTCGGTAAGCAGGGACTTACTGAAGAATATATGCTTCAGTATGCTGAGAATATAGAAGGAAACTTTGAGTACTTCTATACGATGGGCGCAACAAAGGATAATTTCGAAGATTTACTTTATACAGTGATTGTTAATAATTCTGGAGAAGAATCTTACGAATTATACAAAAATTCTTATTCATCATGGCTTGATGCAATTGATGACATTGGATATACATCAGCAGAAACTCTTGCAGATGATATCTATGTTGATGGCATCACATATACTATTGATGATGACACAATTATCGTAGATGCAGTTATTAAAGGTGCAGAGACAGTTGAAAAACCACATGAGGCAGTTCTTGAATATATTATGAATGATGATGGCTCAGTAGAAACTATTGCCATTAACGTTAAGTATTCTAAGGGCGAGTCAATGGTCAAGGCTGGTCTTAATACAATCCTTGGTATGGGAATGGCATTCTTTGTACTGATCATTGTAAGCCTTGTTATTTCTCTGTTCCCATTTATCAACAAGTTTACAGAGAAAAAAGATAAAAAGCCAAGCGATAAAGTGATCGCTGAAAAAGCTATAGACAATGCAACTACTCAGATAGCTGAAAAAGAAGAACTTTCTGACGATGCTGAACTTGTAGCTGTAATTTCAGCAGCTATTGCTGCATATGAAGGAACATCCGGAACAGGATTCCAGGTTCGTTCTATCAGAAAATCAAATAAAAGTAACTGGAAGAGAGCATGATCTCAGGTTAAATATCAGGAGGAATTATAAGTTATGAAGAACTATACAATTACTGTTAATGGAAATGTATATGATGTAACAGTTGAAGAAGGAGCAGGAACAGGTGCTCCAGTTGCTCGCCCAGCAGCTCCGGCAGCTCCTAGAGCAGCAGCTCCAGCAGCTCCTAAGGCAGCAAGCACAGGCGCAGGCAGCATCAAGGTTGAAGTTGGTGCAGCTGGTAAAGTTGTTAAGCTTGATACAACAGTTGGACAGAGCGTAAAGAAGGGTGAAGCAGTTATTACAATTGAATCTATGAAAATGGAGATTCCTGTTGCAGCACCTGCTGATGGAACAGTAGCTTCTATCGATGTTGCAGTTGGCGATGCAGTTGAAGCTGGTAAAGTTGTTGCTACATTAAATTAATCGTATTCTTCGGAGGTTTGTAACATGGATTACATCGTAAATACATTGCAAAACCTGTGGCAACAGACAGCATTTACACAGATATCAGCCGGTAACTACATTATGATATTAGTTGCTTTGGTATTCCTGTATCTTGCTATTGCCAAAGGATTTGAACCTCTGCTTTTGGTTCCTATCTCATTTGGTATGCTCCTTGTAAATATTTATCCAGATATTATGATGAGCATCGAAGATAGTTCTAACGGAGTTGGAGGACTTTTATATTATTTCTATCTGCTCGATGAATGGGCAATTTTACCTTCACTTATTTTCATGGGTGTTGGTGCTATGACAGACTTTGGTCCGCTGATCGCTAATCCATCAAGTTTCCTTCTTGGTGCAGCAGCTCAGTTTGGTATCTTCTCTGCATACTTTTTAGCTATTTTCCTTGGATTCAATGATCAGCAGGCTGCAGCTATCTCAATCATTGGTGGTGCTGATGGTCCTACATCAATTTTCCTTGCATCCAAGTTGAACCAGACATCTATCCTTGGTCCTATTGCGGTAGCGGCTTATTCATACATGTCACTGGTTCCTATTATCCAGCCTCCTATTATGAAGGCTCTTACTACAAAGAAAGAAAAGCTTATCAGAATGGAACAGCTTAGACCTGTTACAAAGCTTGAAAAGATTCTCTTCCCTGTAGTAGTTACTATCGTAGTTTGTATGATACTTCCAACAACTGCTCCTCTTCTTGGAATGCTCATGCTTGGAAATATCTTTAGAGAATCTGGCGTAGTTCGTCAGCTTCAGGAAACAGCATCTAATGCACTTATGTACATCGTAGTTATCTTACTTGGAACATCTGTTGGTGCTACAACATCTGCAGAAGCATTCCTTAATGTAACTACAATCAAGATCGTAATACTTGGTCTTTGTGCATTCATGGTTGGTACAGCCGCTGGTACACTCTTTGGTAAGCTTATGTGTGCTGTTACACATGGCAAGGTTAATCCTCTTATTGGATCTGCAGGTGTATCTGCTGTTCCTATGGCTGCCAGAGTATCACAGAAGGTTGGTGCAGAATATGATCCTGCTAACTTCCTGTTGATGCATGCTATGGGTCCTAACGTAGCCGGCGTTGTAGGTACAGCCGTTGTTGCTGGTACATTCATGGCAGTATTTGGAGTATTCTGATTTTTGCTAATTTATTTAGAAGGCGATAATTAAACTTATGCCTATTATAATTTGGAGGTCGACATGGCAGATATAGAGAAAAAACCGATTGGTATTACTGAGACAGTTCTGCGTGATGCACATCAGTCACTGATTGCTACCAGAATGCCTACAGAGTTAATGCTCCCAATCATTGAAACAATGGATCAGGTTGGTTATCATTCAGTAGAATGTTGGGGTGGTGCTACATTTGATGCGTCACTTCGTTTCCTTAAGGAAGATCCATGGGAAAGACTTCGTAAGCTTCGTGCTGGATTTAAGCATACTAAGCTTCAGATGCTTCTCCGTGGACAGAATATCCTTGGATACAGCCACTATCCAGATGATGTAGTTGAATACTTTGTTCAGAAGTCTATTCAGAACGGTATTGATATCATTCGTATCTTTGACTGTCTGAATGATATGAGAAACCTTGAGACATCTATCAAAGCATGTAAAAAAGAAGGCGGACACGCTCAGGTTGCTCTTGTTTATACACTTGGTGATGCATACACACTTGATTACTGGATGAATATCTGTAAAGAAATCGAGTCAATGGGTGCAGATTCAATCTGTATTAAAGATATGTCAGGACTTCTTCTTCCTTATGATGCTGATAAGCTTATAAGAGCTATGAAGAGTGCTACAAATCTTCCTATCCAGCTCCATACACACTATACTTCAGGTCTTGCAAGTATGACATACCTGAAGGCTGTTGAAGCAGGTGTTGATGTGATCGACTGTGCTATTTCTCCATTCTCAATGGGAACAGCTCAGCCAGCTACAGAAGTTATGGTTGAAACATTTAAGGGCACACCATACGATACAGGATATGACCAGAAGATCCTTGGTAAGATTGCTGATCACTTCAGACCATATAGAGAAGAGTGCATCAAGTCAGGACTTCTTGATCCTAAGGTTATGGGTGTTAATATCAAGACACTTATTTATCAGGTTCCAGGTGGTATGCTTTCTAACATGGTTAGCCAGCTTAAAGAGCAGAACGCTTCTGATAAGTACGATGCAGTTCTTGAGGAAGTTCCAAATGTACGTAAAGACTTTGGTGAGCCACCTCTTGTTACTCCATCATCACAGATCGTTGGTACTCAGGCAGTTATGAACGTTCTTATGGGTGAGAGATACAAGGTTGCTTCAGGTCAGACTAAGGACCTTCTTTCTGGTAAATATGGTAAGACAATTAAGCCATTTAACCCAGAAGTACAGAAGAAAGTTATCGGCGATGCTGAAGTTATCACATGCCGTCCAGCTGATCTCCTTGAGCCAGGACTTGCTAAGTTCGAAGAAGAAGTTAAGCCATACAAACAGCAGGATGAAGATACACTTTCATATGCTCTGTTCCCACAGGTTGCTACTGACTTCTTTAAATATCGTCAGGCACAGCAGGACAAGGTTGATGTTACTGCTGCAGATACAGCAAACGGAGCTTATCCAGTTTAATGATTTACATTTTAAAGGCGTAGGAGATTATTCTCCTACGCTTTTTTAT
>SVGC01000075.1 GCA_015056495.1 Butyrivibrio sp. | reverse complement strand
CATCAGGATACTGCTGTAATTGCGAAACTGAAGAGCAATGTCCCTCTGACAAGTGCAGATATTATGGACCTGGAGGATATCCTTTGGAACAAGATCGGTACCAGGGAAGAGTATCAGGCAGAGTATGGAGAAAAACCTCTTGGTGAATTCGTAAGAGAAATCGTCGGCCTTGATATGAATGCTGCGAAAGAAGCCTTCGCAGAATATCTTGATGAAACCCAGCTGGATAGCCGCCAGATATACTTCGTCAATCAGATAGTTGAGTACATCGTACATAACGGCATGATGAAAGACCTGTCAGTGCTGCAAGAGACACCATTCACGGATCAGGGCAGCATAGTCGAAGTCTTCTCAGATATGAAAGTGTGGATGGGTATTAGGAAAGTAATAGAGCAAGTCAATGCAAATGCATTGGCGGCGTAAGGAGAATAATAGAGAAATGAAGTATATATCATTAATCACATCACTACTAATGATAGTGCAAGTTGTATTAGTGATAATCGTTGCAAAGAAAGAAGTATCAGCAACAAGCGAATCTGAAGATATGCTCAGTGGAGGTGCTGAGGAGAAAGAGTATTCTGCTGAAGCAAAAAAATATAAGCATTTTGACATGGCAACTACCGTATTTACACTGTGCCTAATGGTAACTGCTTATATTTATTACATATGGAGTGATTCTAGCAGTATGCCTCATTTCGAGGGTAGAGCAGCTATAACAGTTTCGTTAATAATGTTGCTGTATTTGATATATGTTAATACTAATGGCTACCGAGATATAAAATACCTTCTAAGAATTTATTCTGATAGGAAGAAAACTATAGGCATTTATGAATTAGCAATATCTTCAGAAATCTTTGGACTACTTGTAATGACAATTAATAATCAGTTCTTGAACATGAAATGGGCAGAAAAAGGGACTGGTTTTGGGGAAATAGTTGTAATAGTATCGGAGATTATTGTCATTACAACTTTCCTAATCATGAGTGCCTCCATAATAATTACGATTGCATTTTTCATTAAAGAGAGAGACTTTGCGAAACGATGGAAGAGACTCCATAAGACTATCGCAAAGCTAGTTTTTGGCAACATTCCTTCAAGGAGATATATTAATAGAAAAAAATCTTGGAATAGCGGGCTAATGAATCAAGCATTATTTTTTGCTATAGATTCTCTCTATAAAATCCCTATGTTTATTATAGTGCTAATAAACAAAGTCCTTTCTGCTGTCTGCGGTCTACTATATGGCGTTGTCAAAATAAGTGGAAACATCTGTGGGATTGCTATTATCGATAGGGATAATATCGGACAGTCAAAATCATTACTGAATGTTTTATGGGGAAGCATAATAATTGCTTTGTCGTTAACCTACTTCTCTATAGTTCTGTCAGATTCATATCTACCATCCATAGAGAAAGTGTATTCGTTCATTACCGGAATAATCGTAATTCCGACCATTATAGCTGCAACAAACAAATAAGATAATAGCAAGGTAAAGTTTCAGACAAGATAGGAGCTGTTATGGCAAAAGGGATAATATACGTAATGACAACTGTGGTACCTGGACTTATCAAAATAGGCAAGACTGGGACATCAAATTTTGAGTCGCGCATGTATCAACTTGAGCGTCATGGTTACTCAAACGTTGTTGGCCTCAAAAGGCATTTTGCTATAGAAGTCGACGACTATGATGAAAAAGAGCTTCTGCTGCAGTCAATCTTTTCAAAGAGTAAACTTGAGAATAGCGAGCTCTTCGCTTTGGATGTAAATCTTGTAGTCCAGCTATTATCATCATTTGAAGGCCAGCAGATATATCCGGAAAATACTACAAAAGACGAGGTCTTTGATGATGCTGCTGAGAAGAGAGGGGCTTCTGTAATCCCAGAAGGAACCTACTACATGAAGCGGAAGGTAAAAATCTGGGATAAACCGGTTACCGGTAAGATGCAGGTTAAAAACGGTAAATTCATTGTCCTGAAAGGAAGTGTTTGCTGCCCGATTCGTGGGGCGGGATGGACATCAACAAAGCAGATAGATCAGAAGCGAGATGCAAGCAGTTTCATCGATGATGTATTACAAGAGGATGTTGAGTTCACATCACCAAGCCTGGCAGCCGCTTTCTTGACGTATAAACCTGAAAATGGCTGGACTGAGTGGAAAACAGCCGAAGGCAAACCGATTGACATATTCAGAAAATAACATTGCAAAAACTTGCAAACAGCTATTCAATGTGCTTTAATACTTCTCCTGCATAAAAAACATATGAGCAGGGGAGGTGTCTTATGAGAATAGAAGGGGTCTATCCTGCCAAAGATTATAATATTTATGTGAAATTTGATGAGGGTATTCTTCTCAAATATGATATGTCTGAACTGGTTGAAAATGATATAGATCTCTACGAATCAAAATACTATCCAGAGATGTGTTTATCAGCAAGACCGACCAATGAGGGACGGATAATAGCGTGGGGTGATTATACTTCTATTTCTGGAAAAATCGTTGAAGAATATGGTCGCCCTGTAAAAATGGGATACGTATCAGTTGGTCCAGATGACATTGACGAATTGGAGAAACATATTGATGATCCCATCATAAGGAAGGCTTTGGAAAGCAGGTTTAAGTGCTGGATTTATCTTGAAGGAGAAGAGGATTTTAATAACTTCTGGGAGTGGCTTGATGATAAATCCTATGAATATACTGATGAATATTTTGAACCTGCCGGGCCGTCTCGCATTTATGATAGAATGGCATATGAATTAGAGTGGGCATAGAAGGTAAATAAAAAGAAGAATTGGGTACAATCCTGGGTACAAACGGGACGACGTGTTCTCCTCCTTGGAATTTCAACGTTTGTACGCTTCTGACTCCTTCGAGTCCCATGTCCTCCGCCAGAATCAAGGAGCTTAAACAGGCTCCTTTTTTATTTACAGTAGATATTCACATATGAATAGCAGAATTCGATTTTGGCATTGTACTTTTGTTGTAAATGCCCATAAACTGTTATCGAAGACAATAGTAATAATGAATAGTGGTATGAGCTATTTGAAAGGAGATACAGAAATGGCAAAGAACCTGGTTTTATACTTTTCAGTTTATGGGACTGCTAAAGCTGTGGCAGAGGAGATCGCAAGGCAGACAGGTGCTGATATCGCTGAGATCGAACCGGTCATTGAGTATGATTCAAACAGAGATAACTATAACGCTCTGGCAGCGTATGCAAAGAGAGAACATGACGAGGACATGCGTCCGGCGATCAAAAATAGCTTAGATATTGACAGCTATGACAATATCTTCATCGGATACCCGATGTGGTGGTACACATTCCCGATGATCATCTACACGCTGTTTGATGAGTACGATTTCTCAGGCAAGACGATCATCCCGTTCAATACGCACATGGGTTCCCGTGATGGCGGTACTTACAGGACAATACGTGAACTTGAGCCGGGAGCAACAGTCCTCGAAGGACTACCTGTCGAGATGAAAACTGCTGAGAGAGGCTGCGCGGATGCAGTCAGCAAGTGGCTCGGAAGCCTTGGGTTTTAACACGGAGGTTTAAAAATGGGAAAGAGATCAAAAAGAATACTGTCAATTCTTGTGATAATGTTGCTTTCAGCAGGACTTCTGGCAGCATGCGGATCGAATACGAGCGATGAAACAGCTGCAGATGATCAGGAGCAGGCTGCCACAGAGCAGACTGAAGATGTCGGGACTGCGGGGAAAACAGGTGATGCACTTGTGATCTATTTCAGCGCTGCCAATACAAAGGATACGGATGCGGTAACATCTGCCACTCCTCTTGGCGACAAAGATGGTACGACCGGATGGATCGCTAACGTTATAAGCGAAGAGACAGGAGCAGAAGTGGTTAAGATCACTCCTTCGGTAGATTATCCGCTGGAATATGATGATG
>SVGC01000030.1 GCA_015056495.1 Butyrivibrio sp. | reverse complement strand
CCGCCGTGTACCGGACGGTACGCACGGTGGTGTGAGAGGTCGGTAGGCAAATTAATTGCCTACCTCCTACTCGATTGGATGTTTGTCAGTGAGTCATTGGGGACGTATCAGATTGACTCATTTTTGTCACTTTGTGACAAAAATACTGCAAATAGGCTATTTAAAGGCGACTTCGTCGCAGAGCCTATTTGCCTCTTGAATCATGTTCTCACGAAATCCGCAGCCAGTGCGGATTTCTATTTGAACTCACACAAAAATATATACCAATGAGTCAATCTGATACGTCCCCAATGACTCACTGACTTACTTGATTACAGGAAGTGTATTGTCGTATTCGATATCATCATCAGTAACGACCTGCCAGCGGGTGATAGCGATGTTGCCTGAGGCTTTTTTGCCTGGTACTGGAACTATGCTGACTTCCAGTGATTGATTCTCAGTCAGGGCAAAAGAGTTGAATGTGGCAGGTGTGCCCTCATGGTCCATAGATGCAACCCAGGCTGAAGCCTCGTGGGAAACTGCATAGTAATCCTGTGTGCCGGCGGCCAGGGTGTCAGTGAGTCTTTTATCTGCACTGGCATTAGCGATGGACAGAGTTGAAAATGAAATCAGGCTCAGCACCATCAGTATGAGTAATATTGAGGAGGTACCTACGTGAGTACCTAAGTTTACATTATCATTCATGGCAGATCCTTTGTTTTAACATTTTACTTGCGACCCAGGTATATATCTGTTTTCAGGCTGTAGATTGGAGTTCCTTCTATTTTGTCTGGGCTAATCTTTGTCAGGTCTTGGGTTTGGATGTCCAGGACTTCTATGTTGCATACAGCAGCGGACTGGTCAAGGGAGATGTTCAATGCGTATTGTGTGTCTGCGTATACTACGGCAGCAGGTAGCTCCTCAATTTCCGCCATGAGCAGGAAAGCGGCCTTGCTCTGAGTCTCCGGATTGGCAGGAGATTGCAATATATTCCAGTCTTTATCAAAAAGAAGTATCAAAGTTTTTTTATCAGTATTTTCTTTATCGGTAATGACTAGTGAGTCCAGTGCTGAGTCTTTGCTCATCATGACAGCGTCTCCGGAGTATCCCTGAAATAGCTCTGCCATGGATTCTGCATACATGGTTGCCTGATTTAGATTGACACTGGCTTCGGATATCAGGTGGGCTTTGGCAAACAGCTGAATACATACCGCACCCGATATGGAGAAGAACAGCAGTACTATTATCATTTCCATGAGAAAAAGGCTGCTTTTGGAATGGGTATTATTCAATTTCTGATCCTTTCTGACTGCGCGAAGCTACATAGAAAGTGATGGTATCCTCACCAGCCTCAGTAATTGTGATCCTATAGGTATTATCATTTAATCGGTTAAAAGAAAAATCTGTTATTTCTATAATTTTTTGACCAGAGGAGGGTGAGATTCCGGTGGCCTCGGTCTTTTTTAACAGCTCACACAAATATCCGTCGTATTTGTATAGATAGGTGGTATATGATATACCGTTAATCTCTTCCTCAATAGTTATGGCTGGAACATTTTCAAGGTTACCAACTGAAATACCGCCGTTGATATCGCCCTGCCTCATTTTTTCAGTTATATATGCAAAAGAGATCCTGTCGGTAAAATTCTCTGTCATGGTATTTACATTTCGTCTGTAAACGCTGGCACCTAAGGAGATGAGCGTCAGTACGCAAAAGGCAAATAGAAACAGCAGGATTATTGCAAAAAGGGTATCGATTATATGTCTTTTTTTCTCAAAAACCATAATAAAGTAACTCCTATAGAATCCAGTCAGCAGTAAGCTCTGGCTGACAACTGAATTGCAACTCTGCTAGTTCTTTAGCCTGATAACAGTTACATCAGGATAGATATTGGAACCTATTGGCTGGTAATCCACAAAAAACAGCGACTCGTCATAGGATAGACCATAATGTTGCTTCATATAATCAAGGCTTGGCGGGTACATTCCTTCAATGGAATAGCACTGGAGGATGTCCCTGTGGAGGGCACTTTCAAGACTTTCCTGCTGGTTGTCTACGCTGGTCCTGCCAAGGTATGACAGACCGGAGAAAAAGAGAGCAGCAATGATCAGGAAAACACCTATATATAACCAGGTCCAGATTTGCCGTCTGTGGTGGTCTTTTTGCTCATTAACAAATCGATTGGACATTCAGAACTCCTTTGCAATATTAAATGCAGATGCAAGCAATTTGGCTAACCATGAATGAGACTTTTGCACCGGATCATCCGATATTGGACATGATTCCCATCAGAGGAAGGATTACTGATAACAGGATCATTCCTACGATGACGGATAGTATGATCACAAGGGTTGGTTCCAGCACCGATATCAGATTGGACATGCGCCTTGTGGTTTCAAGCCTGTACCTCTCTGCAATCTGCTTCATTACTATATCTATGGAACCGGTACTGAAAGCAACCTCGATCATTTTGCTGTAGAACTGATTGAACAGCATTGAACTCTTGATAGCCTCCGGAAAGCTCATTCCGTTAGCAATGCCATCTATACATTCATCTATTTTTTTGTTCATTTTTTCATTTTCAACCAGATTATTGGCAAGTCGCAGGCTTTCAAAAGTATCCATACCACTGGAAAGAGTCAGCACCATTGCATTGGCAAAACGTTCTGCGGCAATGGTTTCATACATTTTTCCAATACTTGGTATCTTGCAGATGATCGATACAAAAACAGCTTTTGCTTTTGCATTATAATTGACCAGAAATGTGAGTATTATGATGATTGCCAGGACGGCCACAAGTGCACCTGAATAACGGCTCAGGTTGGTACCAAATGTCATGAGGGATTGAGAGAAACTGCTCATACTTGTTCCGAGCTGTGAAAAGACCTGACTGAAAATAGGCAGCACTTTGATAATGAGCACCAGTATTACAATGATCATCATAATGATCATGATCATCGGGTAGCTTACAGCACTTTTGATGCTTTCTTTTATTGAATCTTCGCGCTCGTAATATGCACCGAGCGAATCCATTACCACATCGAGATTTCCGGATTCTTCACCGATCTCAACCATATTGACTACATAGTCCGGAAAGACATCACTGATCTTGAGTGCTACATGGAGCTGCTCGCCGGAAGAGAGGACCTGCCTTAAGGCATTTAAAATAGACTTTCCAGAGGAAGAGCTTATATCCTGGAGCAGGATATTAACGCTTTCCGCCGGACCTATACCAGCCTTTAAGAGTATGGCCATCTGCCTGCAAAAAACTGAAATTTCATAATCAGTAAGCTTTGTATGAGTTCTCATAAGTGATACCTTTCATTGTTGGTTGACCAAGGCAAGGAGTGCCGTGGGGGTACATAGAAGATATATTGTATTGTAAATTGTTTTGCATTTATTGGAAAAACGCTCCGCTAAGGATGTGTACCTCGCGCGATAGGTAAATGTTGCATAAATTAGGCCGCGCTCGGCGCGAGAATGTCGCAAGCGACATTCTTTGTTCGAAATCAGTATATATATTTAGTTGTGTAATTTTCTCCATCTCCTATGAAATTTTTTAGAGACTCTTCACTGGTATTGGAAGCAAAAGTGGGATCCATCAGCGACCAGTCAGTACCATCAAATTCGATGATACCATTTACCCAGCCTACGTCTTCAATATAGGTGCTGAGCCAGGCGTGATAGGCACTTCCGGCATATCCAACCTCCATTCGCGAAGGGATGCGCTGCGAGCGTAGTATTGAAGTCATAAGTGCTGCATAGTCAAGACATATACCTTTTTTGGTTTCGAGTACCTCGTCAATATCAGGAATATATCCGCTTTGAACTGATTCTGCCTCTGCATAGTCATATTTTATAGTGCTTACAACGTAGTTATATACATTGGATACCACATCCAGGTCATTGTTGGCTGATAGGGCCAGATCTTCACCCAGAGCAATGGCTTTATCTGAGGCGCTGAAATTGACATATTGATTTGGATACAAAAAAGGTAGCATCTGATCATCCAGTTGTATGGTTATTTCCTGTGAAAAAGCAGTACTGTACTGATTCCCTTCAATATTTTCAAATACGTTTACCTGATATGTTCCATCACCTGCTGGCAGCGGGAAGACCTCTTGTTTACCACCGTCAACGGCGAGAGAGTATGTGTAGGTAATGGTATCAGGACCTGTTACCTGTAGTTTGACCTTGGGAGAAGAACCGATATATTGAACTATGATGTAGCCCTGATCAGCATTGGAAGCATCAATCACTGCAGCCTCGTTGCTATAGACAACGGTGCCATCAGCACTTGGTACAAGGCAGACGGAAGTGTTGTCTCTTGAGCCTTTTTCTGTAGAAATGACATATTCTGTAGTGTTTGACTCATCTGTTGATTCATTGGTATCTGTAGGTTCCGGATCAACACTGGTTTTACCACTGTTATCAGCCTGGTTGCCTCGGGTTACATTTTCTGGTGTATCAGAAGAACCGCCCGCAGCCGAACTTCCGCAGGCGGTTGTCATTGTAATGCATAGTAATAGCGCGATAATCTTATGAGAGAGATGATTTGTTTTAGGTATTCCTTTTTTTGTCGATAAACAATCTTTACTGAAAATATTTCTTAATATCATTGCATAGTCCTGTTTTAGTATATTGGTTTTTGTAATAGCTTCGCTGCACTTTGCACTGGTGGTACATTGGGTGAATCATTTTATTATTTATGAAGTGTGAAGTGAGTGTTAATTGTAGTTTTAAGTTACGAATAAACAGGTAAGTGATAATTTTTGCTGGCTATGGTGTATGAAAATATTTTACTCCATAATGCCGTTAAATAAAATATGCTTTAACGGTAAGAAAGCTTAAATAACTATAAACCAGAAGATGCATATACATATAAAAAACTGGAAAATAGAAAATTGATATGTAAATCAGCCTGGAAAGAAGTAAGAGGTGAAGAGAAAACAAGCCCTGCAGCGAAGCTGCCTTTAGATGGCTTGTTTTCAGGATTTTTGACATAAAATGGCAAAAATCTATAGTTTATGAAAAACAGGGTTTCTGTTTTCGTAAGTACAGTACTCTGTGAAACCGCAGGAAATAGCAATCTCACGCATTGGAATGAACTCTCTGGCAAGATCCTCAGGCTTGTGTGCATCTGAACCAAAGGTGATTATCCGTCCGCCCAGTTCTCTGAACCTATTAAGAAAATAAGAACATGGGTTAGGATCTGCCATGCCGCTGTACAGGGCTTTTGAGTTGAGATCAAGGCCCTGATCTCTTGAGATAAGTATCTTCATGAGCTCATCTGTGATCTGAGTATATTCTGAGGGATCATAATACTTGTCTTTGTTGGGAGCATACCTTACAACATAGTCAAGATGCCCATATACATCGAAATCATCAAATAATCTGACGTTTTCGAGAGATTCCCTGAAATATTCTGCAAAAACATCCTTTTCATCCCTATCTTTCCAGAATTCTTCGTAATATGGATCCTGGTGCCTGATCAGGTGAGTTGATCCGATGATGAATTCAAAAGAATTTTCAGATAAAAAATCATGGTTTTCTTTTGTGATATGTGGCTGTAGTCCCAGTTCTACGCCGAAATGAAGATCTATCTTGTCGCTGTAGATTTTTTTGTTTTTTTCAAAATCATTCCTATAAGAATCGGCATCTAAATGGAAAGATCCTGCTGGAAGGTCTGGACATTGGGGATAATCCAGGTCCATGTGGTCAGTAAAGCACATTGACGGTAATTCGAGTGCTATACCACGTTCAATCATAGATTTCATAGGGGCTGTAGAATCTTCTGAATGTTCTGAATGTAAATGAAAATCTGATGGAATACGCATAATTGTCTCGCTCTTTTGTCTTTTTTATATAAATTTTATCATATTGACTTGAATTTTCTATAGATATTCTTTAAAATAGTAATCGCTGATAAATTTTTGACAAACTGTTATTATTTTATAAATAATGACTTTGTAGAAACAGCAATAAAAAAGAATTCATTTTAGGAGGAACTTAAAATGGCAGTAAAAGTTGCAATTAATGGTTTTGGCCGTATCGGTCGTCTTGCATTCAGACAGATGTTCGGCGCAGAAGGTTACGAAGTAGTAGCTATCAATGATTTAACAAGCCCAAAGATGCTTGCTCATCTGTTAAAGTATGATTCATCTCAGGGTCGTTATGTTGAATTAGGACATGAAGATGATGTTACAGCTGATGATGAGGCTGGAACAATCACAGTAAAGGGTAAGACAATTAAGATCTATAAAGAGCCAGATGCTAACAACTGCCCATGGGGTGAGCTTGGCGTAGACGTAGTTCTTGAGTGCTCAGGCTTCTATACATCAAAAGAAAAGGCACAGGCACACATCAATGCTGGTGCTAAGAAGGTAGTTATCTCTGCTCCTGCAGGAAACGATCTTCCTACAATCGTTTACAATGTAAACCACAAGACATTAACAAAGGATGACAAGATCATTTCAGCTGCATCTTGTACAACAAACTGCCTTGCACCTATGGCTAAGGCTCTTAACGATTATGCTCCAATCCAGTCAGGTATCATGTGCACAATCCACGCTTACACAGGTGACCAGATGATCCTTGATGGACCACAGAGAAAGGGCGACCTTAGAAGATCACGTGCTGGTGCATGCAACATCGTTCCTAACTCAACAGGTGCTGCAAAGGCTATCGGTCTTGTAATCCCAGAACTTAACGGAAAGCTCATCGGCGCTGCACAGCGTGTTCCTACTCCTACAGGATCAACAACACTTCTGTTCGCAGTAGTTAAGAAGGCTGACGTTACTAAGGAAGCTGTAAATGCAGCTATGAAGGCAGCAGCTACAGAGTCATTTGGTTACAACACAGACGAAATCGTTTCATCTGATATCGTTGGTATGAGATTTGGTTCTCTCTTCGATGCAACTCAGACACTTGTTAACAAGGTTGATGATGATACATACGAAGTTCAGGTTGTTTCATGGTATGACAACGAGAACTCATACACAAGCCAGATGGTTAGAACAATTAAGTACTTCGCTGAACTTGGTTGATCGACTAACATATCGAAATAGACTTTTGAAAAGGTCCGGTCCTTGTGGACCGGGCCTTTTTTCTATGAAGGCTGTATTCTAGAGACTTGTTATGTTTCAATGAATAGATTTAGATAAAAATAATTGATATTCCAATAAAAGGAGAACGAAAATGGCACTTAATAAGAAATCAGTAGATGATTTTAATGCAAAGGGCAGAAGAGTACTTGTACGTTGCGATTTCAACGTACCTCTTAAAGATGGAAAGATCACAGACGAGACACGTATCGTTGCAGCTCTTCCTACAATCAACAAATTACTTAACGATGGTGGTAAGGTAATTCTTTGCTCACACCTTGGAAAAGTTAAGAATGGCCCTAACGAAGGCGAGTCACTTGCACCTGTTGCTGAGAGACTTTCAGAGAAGCTTGGCAAGAAGGTTAACTTCGTATCAGATTACAACGTAACTGGCGAAGCTGCTACAAAGGCTGTAGCTGAAATGAACGAAGGTGACGTAGTTCTTCTTCAGAATACACGTTTCAGAGGCAAGGAAGAGACTAAGCCAGAAGAAGCTGGTGAGAACTTTGCTAAAGAACTTGCAGATCTTTGCGATGACTATGTATGCGATGCATTCGGTTCAGCTCACAGAGCACACGCTTCTGTTTCAGTTGTAACAAAGTATGTTCGTGAAAAAGGTGGAAACTGCGCAGTTGGTTACCTTATGCAGAAGGAAATTGACTTCCTTGGAAATGCAGTAGAGAACCCAGTTCGCCCATTCGTAGCTATCCTTGGTGGCGCTAAGGTTGCTGATAAGCTCAATGTTATCAATTCTCTTCTTGAGAAGTGTGACACACTTATCATCGGTGGTGGTATGGCTTACACATTCCTTAAGGCTAAGGGATATGAAGTTGGTAAGTCACTTCTTGATGAGACAAAGGTTGATTATTGTAAGGAAATGATGGAAAAGGCTGAGAAGTCTGGTAAGAAGCTTCTTCTTCCAGTTGATGCTGTATGTATCGATGAGTTCCCAAGCCCAATCGACAACCCATCAATCAATACACAGGTTGTAGATGCTGACAAGATCCCTGCTGACAGAGAAGGCGCAGACATCGGACCTAAGACAATCGCTATGTATGCAGAAGCTGTTAAGACAGCTAAGACAGTAGTTTGGAACGGACCTATGGGCGTATTTGAAAACCCAGTTCTTGCTAATGGTACAAAGGAAGTTGCTAAGGCACTTTCTGAGACAACTGCTACAACAATCATCGGTGGTGGTGATAGTGCTGCAGCTGTTAACCAGCTTGGTTATGCTGACAAGATGAGCCACATCTCAACAGGTGGTGGAGCTTCTCTTGAATTCCTTGAAGGCAAAAAGCTTCCAGGTGTTTACGCAGCAGATGATAAGCAGTAATTATAGCGAAAGCTTAGCTGTGTAGAAAAGGCAGATTAAAAAATAATAATAACTTATAAAAATGGTGTATGCGGGGATAAATTCTTTTTATCCCCCTTACATCTTATAAAATGCGATTATCGGAGGAAAAAAGTTATGGCACGTAGAAGAATCATTGCCGGAAACTGGAAGATGAATAAGACTCCAAGTGAGGCAGTAGCTCTTTGTAATGAACTTAAAGATTTAGTTAAAAATGATGCAGTAGATGTTGTTTATTGCGTTCCAGCTATAGATATTGTTCCTGTTGTTGAGGCTGTTAAAGGTACTAATGTACATGTTGGTGCAGAGAATTTCTACATTGTAGACAACGGTGCTTTCACAGGAGAGATTTCAGCTCCTATGCTTAAGGATGCAGGTGTTGAATATATCATCATTGGTCACTCTGAGAGAAGAGATATCTTTGGTGAGAATGATATTCTTATAAACCAGAAGGTTAAGAAGGCTTTTGCTTCAGGTCTTACACCAATTCTTTGCTGCGGTGAGTCTCTTGCACTTCGTAAGGCTGATACTTACAAGGAATGGATTGAGAGACAGATCACATGGGATCTTGATGGCGTAACAGCTGATCAGGTTAAAAAGCTTGTAATTGCATATGAGCCAATCTGGGCTATCGGTACAGGTGAGACTGCAACAGCTGATCAGGCTGAAGAAGTATGCGGACTTATCCGTTCACTTATCGCTAAGCTTTATGATCAGGCTACAGCTGATGAAGTTCGTATCCAGTATGGCGGATCTATGAATGCAGGTAATGCAGCAGAACTTCTTTCAAAGCCAAATATCGATGGAGGTCTTATTGGCGGAGCAAGCCTTAAGCCTGACTTCGGTAAGATCGTTAACGCATAATAAGCGCTGTATTTTTGAACATAAATTGAAAAATTAATACTCAAAATACTAATAAAACGGATTCTTTTGGTGGTCATTACCAATAGAATCCGTTTTTGCAAGCAAAAACCTTTTTGATAGAAAATTTCTCCGAAATTACTATAAGTTAAAATCTATTTCAGGATGCTGAAAGATATGATAAAGTGATAGTTGAAAATGTCGGAAAATGAGGAGCATTATGAAAAAAAATAATATAATCCTTATAGGTATGCCTGCATCCGGAAAGAGTACTTTTGGAGTACTTCTGGCAAAGAATATAGGATATTCTTTTATTGACAGCGACCTTGTAATTCAAAAAGAAACAAACAAAAAATTGAGCGAAATCATATCAGAAGTAGGAACCGAAGGCTTCAAAGAAGTAGAAGACAGGATCAATTGTGGAATTGAAGCTTCTGAAGCAGTTATAGCTACCGGTGGTAGTGCTGTATATGGTGAAAACGCCATGAAGCATTTTAAAGAGATTGGAACCATCATGTATATAAAGGTAGATGAAAATGAACTGTTGAACCGTCTTGGCGACCTCAAGAAGAGAGGTGTAGTCATTAAAGAAGGTCAGACATTCCATGATTTATATCTTGAGCGTACTGCATTGTATGAAAAGTATGCTGATGTGACTGTTTATGAAAATTCACCTTTCCCAAAGGTTGTACTTCCAAAGATGCTTAAAGCACTGGGTATATCAACCGTATAAAAAAGGAATCCGCAGGACATGCGGATTCCTTTTTTCTTATGACAACAGCTTTATCAGTTCAGATCTGGAAATCTGTGGAGATGAGATAGCGGAGCCGGAGAGTAACTCATCCGCAAGGGCTTTCTTTTCTTCCTGGAGTTTCTGGATCTTTTCTTCTATTGTGTCCTGAACTATCAGTTTATATACTGTAACAACATTGGTCTGACCTATTCTGTGGGCTCTGTCTGTTGCCTGATTTTGCACGGCTTCATTCCACCAAGGGTCATAGTGGATCACTATATCTGCGGCTGTAAGATTCAGACCTGTTCCACCAGCCTTAAGGGATATGCAGAAAACAGGAGTGTCATCTGACTGGAAACGCTCGACTAGTGTCTGGCGCTCATCCTTTGGTGTTGCACCGGTCAAGAGGTAATAGTTTATTCCGTTTTTCTGTAGTCTCTGTATCAGCCTGTTCAGCATTGAAGTAAACTGGGAGAATAGCAGTATCTTATGACCACTTTCTGCAGCTGCCTGTATCATTTCTATGCACAGATCTGTCTTGGCTGAATTGCCATTATAGCCATCATAAATAAGGGCTGGATCACAGCATAATTGCCTTAACTTCATCAGCTCTGATAAGACCATGATCTTGCCATGGAGAAATTCTTCATCACTTTGATGCTCAAGCATCATCTTCAGTCGCTGCATATGAGCCTTATATAGCTCTTGCTGCTCATTTTCAAGACGAGCGCATATGGTTTCTTCAAGCTTATCCGGAAGATCCTTTAGGACATCTTTCTTTAGTCTTCTAAGGACAAATGGAGATATAAGTTTTCTGAGGTGCTCTGTTGTTATATCATCCTTGTCCTGTATGATCGGATTCTCATAGGCTTGCCTGAAATATGAATAGCTATACAAAAATCCTGGCATCATATAATCAAAGATACTCCATAGTTCGCTGAGCCTGTTCTCAATAGGAGTTCCTGTCAGTGCGATCTTAAAATCAGCCTTGATCTGCTTGGTTGCTTTTGCAGCCTGAGTTCCCGGATTCTTGATGAACTGTGCCTCATCTATAACCTCGCAGGCAAAATCAATGTTTTTATATAACTCAATATCTCTTCTGAGTAAATCGTAAGAGGTTATGAGTACATCCGTTTTTTCTTCTTCAAGTTCGGATAAAATACGTTCTCTGTCTACTCTAAAGCCGGTCACAATCTCGCTTTTTAATTCAGGTGTAAAACGCTTTATCTCGTTCTGCCAATTGTAGACTAATGAAGCAGGGCAGACTATTAAAGATATTGTCTGCTTATCTTTATTTTCTTCTTTTTCAGACAAAATAAAGGAAAGCACCTGCAATGTTTTACCCAGACCCATATCATCTGCAAGAATTCCGCCAAATCCATTAGCATGCAATGATTTAAGCCATTTGAAGCCATCCTTCTGATAATCTCGCATGATATTTTTTAAGCTTTCGGGAACGGAGAAGGTCCTTGAAGAGTTCTCATCCATCTGCGATATCAGCTGTTTGAAATCCTCGTTCTTTTCAAATAAAAGATAATCATCATCTTCCTGAAATGAATCAAGATACCAGGCTCTATATTTTGGAACAACTACCAGTCCATTTGAAATATCCTTTGGCGATATATTAAGTCCATCCTGAAGTGCAACGATAGCTTTGATATCCTTGTCCTGAAGATGTAATATATCTCCGTTTTTAAGTCTGTAATATTTCTTTTTCCTATCGTATCGTGAAAGAATATCCTGCAGTTCTTCCTTGGACATATCATCCGTTACTAATGACAATTCCAACAGGTTGGATTTTACGGATACTCCCATATGTATTCTTGACATGTGTACGATATTGACATCGTGGATCTTGTCTGAGAGATATACGCTGCCAATTTCCTGCAGTCTGGGAATAACTTCGGTTATGAATGAATAAATCCTGTTCTCTGTGCCTGAAATTGAGCGCAGATATCCATCGGCCTCAGCGTCAAAAAATGGAACGACCTGGGCAGTGATATTTTTCTCTGCAGTAATATTTCTGCCTGCACTGGAATGTGCATCTTCAAAAAGATGATATACTTTATCACCATATATAGCTTGCAAATCGCATGTTATTACGTTATCTTCCGGCATATCAAGATATATTTTTATATCCGGCTCAGTCGGTATCCATTCATCAGGATCAAAGTTATCGTATGTTATATGAGCGTATCGTTTTAATACAGGCAAAAGAGAAGTAGTAAAAACTCCGAGGTCGCTTTTGCCAATGAAGCGGTCTCTGTCAGTAAGACGCTTGTTATTGAATCTGATAAAAGGCATAAGCTCGCTTATATCATCGATGCGTATTCTGTGGATATGGCTTCCATCAATGAAATACACACTGGAATAACTCTCAAATATAGTAATATCGCCAATTTTGAAATACATTCCGTTAGGAGTACCACTGAGCGCAACTTCCAGCTGGGGCATTTCTATAGTGACCCTGCAAGGCTGTTCATAAACATTACCTTTTCTAAAATCATCTACCGCAAAATAAAAGGTGTTATCCTTTATATTGTCAAAAAAGTCATCAATTTCATGACCAGCTAGTTCTAACTGTTTCCTTATCTGTCCTGATATGGCTGAGAAATCGCCTATCCTGTAAAATGAACGTTCCTGTCTTGCAACGCGCTCTTTATAGTAGTCTGAAAGAAATCTTATGATGTTTTGTGAGACTTCATCGAAGGCAGCGATGTTGTGGATAAAGCTGAGCTCTTTGCCATAAGAGAAATATCCGTTTTTGTTTATATTATCCAGAAGATCCGGAATATCCTTTAAAACATAGTC
Source organism: Butyrivibrio sp. (assembly GCA_015056495.1). Taxonomy (GTDB): domain Bacteria; phylum Bacillota; class Clostridia; order Lachnospirales; family Lachnospiraceae; genus Butyrivibrio. The sequence continues at coordinate 37,036 of SVGC01000030.1, read as the reverse complement.
TCTGCCTGAACCGCGACCGATATTAAAGGTCAGATACAATTTGTCATGCATGAGCTTGATATGGGCAGAAAGGTGCACTGGCACATTATTTATTGCCGGACCAGCTATTGTCATGGAGTTGGCATAGGTCTCCAACATCTGCATAGTATCAAATGACGTATAGCGTGAGGTATCACCGGTAGAAGAACTGGAAAATGTCCTTCCTGAAGGAGTTATAGTCTTTGAACTTTTTCTAAAAATACTGTCAAAATCAGCCATATTGATCCTTTCAATTTTTCCCATCTCTTTATTATATAGCATCTTTGCTTTAATATCTATTGATCTGCGCCACTTGATCCAACACTTGATCTGGAAGGCAAAAAATTAGTAAAAAACTAACGTATCAATGATTGACAGTCAATGGTATTGCGATTAAAATTGATAACAGATGCTATTATAATTTAAACTTGGAGGGAGAAATAATATGTCGAGGACAGCTACGATCACAAAACAGGAAATCATCAATGCGGCTTTTAAGATTACCAGAAAAGAGGGCTTTGAGCAGATTACTTCACGTAAGCTTGCTGCAGCTGCAGGATGTTCTACACAGCCTATTTTCCGTATTTACAACGGCATGGATGAGTTGAAAAAAGATGTCTATGAAAAGGCTACAGTCTACTATGAGGATTACTACAAGGATTTTATGAAGACTCATGAGACTCCTTTTGTTGATCTTGGACTTGCATATATTGGATTTGCACAGAAGTATCCACATTTATTCAGCTTACTTTTTGCTACAGCACATGTGGGTTATGGACGCAGCATGTATGATCTTGTAAATGGTTCAGATGAGAATGTTGTAAAAGAAGTAAACAAAGCAAGAGAGATGGGAGCTCAGAACGCAGAGCAGCTCTTCATGCAGATGTGGATCTTTATACATGGTGCAGGCTGTATGGCGCTTACAGGCGATTATGACCTTGAATATGAGGATTCAGTAGCCATGCTCACTGCTGCATACAATTCTTTTAATAAATAGCTGTTGCGCATAAATGAAAAGGACGCTATTATGAGTATCGGCTTTCCATGATATTCCATGCGTATTCTAACAGGTATAAAAATACCAGTGGCAGGCCTCAAATCTACAGAAAGAAATGAGTAAATGAAGAAAATTGCAATTATTGGCTGTGGTGCTGCCGGAATGATGGCAGCTATTACAGCAGCAGATGCTGGTAGTTCAGTAACTATTTTTGAAAAAAATGAAAAACCGGGAAAGAAGATCTATATTACAGGAAAAGGCAGATGTAATGTTACAAACGCCTGTGATGTAAATGATTTTTTCCAGAACGTTAGACGTAATTCTAAATTTTTATATAGTGCAGTATATTCTTACGACAATACTGCAGTTATGGATTTCTTTGAGAAAAACGGCTGCCCCCTTAAGGTTGAACGAGGAGACAGAGTTTTTCCGGTATCGGATCATTCATCAGATATTATCAGGACACTTGTTAAAGCTATAAACGAAAGAAATATCCCTATTGAGTACGGTTCTGAAGTCACCAAAGTTGAAGTGGCAGATGGAAAAGTGACAGGACTTGTTATAAATGGCAAACAGCACAAGGAATTTGATGCTGTCATTGTCTGTACAGGTGGCGTCAGCTATCAGTCTACAGGATCAACAGGTGATGGATACAGATTTGCTAAAGAAACAGGACATGAGCTTGTAGAAGCCCTGCCTGCTCTTGTGCCATTTGAGGTAAAAGAGAGCTGGTATAAGGATCTTCAGGGACTTTCTCTTAGAAACGTCGGTCTCAGGATGGTAAAAGATTCAAAGGCTGATGCAGAAGATAAAGAGGGCAAGTCAAAGAAATCTAAGAACAAACCGCTGTACGAAGGCTTTGGAGAAATGCTTTTTACACACTTTGGAATAAGTGGTCCACTGGTTTTGACAGCCAGCTGTTATTATACCAAAGGCGTTGATACGAAAGTGTTTATTGACCTAAAGCCAGCCCTTTCAGAAGAGCAGCTTGATAAAAGAGTGCTCAGAGAATTTGAAGGCGGCATGAACAAACAGTTTAAAAATGTATTGGGACCTCTTTTCCCATCAAAACTGATACCGGTCATGATAGAACTTTCCGGGATCAATCCTGAGAAGACTGTTAATGACATTACTAAGCAGGAAAGACAGGATTTTGTTAAACTGATCAAGAACCTGCCGCTTACAATTACCGGTACAAGAGGCTTTCAGGAAGCCATTATTACTGCCGGAGGCGTAAGTGTCAAAGATATCAATCCTTCTACAATGGAATCCAAAAAGGTACAGGGATTGTATTTTGCAGGTGAAGTCCTCGATACACACGCTGTTACAGGAGGCTTTAACTTGCAGATTGCCTGGTCCACAGGACATCTTGCAGGTGAATCAGCTGCAAGCGAGTATTGAGACTGATGCAGAATAATAGACCATTACAACATAATAGGAGATGAAAAAATATTATGACTAACAGTATTGCAATTGACGGACCTGCAGGAGCAGGGAAGAGCACTATTGCCAAGATGGTGTCTAAGAAGCTAGGATTTATCTATGTTGATACAGGAGCAATGTACAGAGCTATGGCATTGTATCTGCTCAGAGAAAAGGTTGATCCATCAGATGCAGCTGCGATCAGCAGTAAATGCCAGAACGCCGATATCACTATCAAGCATGAAAACGGTGAACAGGTAGTATATCTGAACGGAGAAAATGTTAACGGATTTATCAGAACAGAAGAAGTAGGAAATATGGCTTCTTCAAGCAGCGTCAATAGTAATGTCCGCAAAAAACTTGTGGAACTTCAGCAGAAGCTTGCTGCAGAGACTGATGTTGTAATGGATGGAAGAGATATAGGCACAGTAGTGCTGCCTGATTCTAAATGCAAGGTATATCTTACAGCTTCTTCCAAGGTAAGAGCTGACAGAAGATATAAAGAGCTTATTGCCAAGGGTCAGCAGTGTGATCTTGAAAAAATAGAACAGGATATTATTGAGAGAGACCGCAGAGATATGACTAGAGATATCTCTCCTCTAAAAAAAGCTGATGATGCTACTGAAGTAGATTCCTCATACATGACAATCGAAGAAGTTGCAGATAAGATAATCAGCCTTTATGAAAGTAGTAAAAATTGAAAGGAGCAAAGCTATGGAAGTAATCGTAGCCGAGCATGCCGGATTTTGCTTTGGTGTGACCAAGGCAGTTGAAAAGGTTTATGAACAGATAGGCAAAAAAGATAACATATACACCTACGGACCTATCATTCACAACGAGACAGTGGTATCTGATCTGGAGAAAAAAGGCGTAAAAGTCATTGGTTCAGAAGATGAGCTTGATGATATAAAAGAAGGAACCATCATTATCAGATCCCATGGTATTAAAAAAGATATCTATGAAAAGATCCAGCAGAAAAATCTGGAATACATTGATGCCACATGTCCTTTTGTAAAAAGGATCCACAAGATCGTTGATGAAGAAAGCCAAAAAGGAAAAACAATAATTGTTGTAGGTAGTGCTGATCATCCTGAAGTCGAAGGAATTGTAAGCTATGCTAATGGCCCTGTATTTGTTATAGAATCGCCAAAGGAAGCGGCTGAGTTTCAGATAGATCAAGGAACTGAAATATGTCTTGTTTCGCAAACCACGTTCAATTATAATAAATTTAAAGAAACCGTTGAAATTTTCCAGTCAAAAGGTTACAATATTAATATTGTGAATACTATATGTAACGCGACCGAAGAGAGACAGACAGAAGCTGAGCGTATTGCCAGTCAGGTTGACGTGATGATAGTTATTGGCGGGGCACACAGTTCTAATTCAAGAAAACTATATGAGATCTGTAGCCAAAAATGTGCCCGGACATATTTTATACAGACACTGGATGACTTGCATTTAGATAATACTAAAGCAGTTAAACTAGTGGGAATTACCGCCGGGGCATCTACCCCAAAGAACATTATCGAGGAGGTTCAGAATTATGTCAGAAGAAGTATCATTTGAACAGTTACTAAACGATTCGTTCAAAACAATTCATACAGGGGAGGTCGTTGAAGGAACTGTTATTGATGTAAAGCCTGACGAAATCATTCTCAACATCGGTTACAAGTCTGATGGTATTCTTACTAGAAACGAATACACAAATGATAACAGCGTTGACCTCACAACTGTAGTAAAAGTTGGTGACACAATGGATGTTAAGATCCTTAAGACCAACGATGCAGATGGACAGGTTGTACTTTCATACAAGAGACTTGCCCTTGACAGAGGAAACAAGAGAATAGAAGAAGCATTCAATAACAAAGAAGTTCTTACAGCTAAGGTTGTACAGGTACTTGAAGGCGGTCTTACAGTTGTTGTTGATGAAGTTAGAATCTTCATCCCAGCTAGCCTTGTATCTGATTCATATGAAAAAGATCTTTCTAAGTACGAAGGACAGGAGATCCAGTTTGTTGTAACTGAGTACAATCCTAAGAGAAGAAGATATATCGGTAACAGACGTATGCTCGTTACAGCTGAGAAGGCTGAGCAGGCTAAGAAGTTATTTGATACACTTCATGTTGGTGACGTTGTTGATGGTGTTGTTAAGAACGTTACAGATTTCGGTGCATTCATCGATCTTGGTGGAGCTGACGGATTATTACATATCTCTGAGATGTCTTGGGGACGTGTTGAGAGTCCTAAGAAGGTCTTCAAGGTTGGCGATACAGTTAAGGTTCTTGTTAAGAGCATTGAAGGAAGCAAGATCGCACTTAGCAGAAAGTTTGATAATGAGAATCCATGGAAGGATGCTGAGAGCAAATATGCTGTTGGCAATACAGTAACTGGTAAGGTTGCTCGTATGACAGACTTCGGTGCATTCGTTGAACTTGAATCTGGTATTGATGCACTTCTTCATGTATCACAGATTTCTAAGGAACACGTTGATAAGCCAGCTGATGTATTAAAGGTTGGTGATGAAGTTACAGCTAAGATCGTAGACTTCAACGAAGAAGAGAGAAAGATCAGCCTTAGCGTAAAGGCTTTACTTGCTCCTGAATCAGAAGAAGACAGCGATGCTGATGTTGTTTCTGTAGATATCGACAAAGCTATTGAAGAGCAGAACGAAGAGAACTAATCTAAATCTTTGTAAAACTTTTATAGAATTTTAAGAGCCCTGACGGTTGTCAGGGCTTTTTTGTGCTTGTAAAACAATGTATAATTATCAATATACCGATTATGCTGTGCTAGTGTATGGCGCAGAGACACGTGGTAGTATTGTTGCGCTTGGCGCGGTACATTTAAGGAGGTCTTTGGACAATGGCTGTTGATTACGAGTGGTTCAAAAAAGAAGTTTATTCAATGACTAAGATTGATCTTAATGCTTATAAAGAAAAGCAGATGAAGCGTAGGATCGATACACTTATCGGCAAGTATGAGGTTCAGGGATATGACAAGTTCATTGAACTGATGAAAAAGGATAAGTCTGTTCTGGAGGCTTTCATTACCTACCTTACCATCAACGTTTCTGAATTCTATCGAAATGTTGATCAGTGGAATCTGATGGAAAAAGAGATGTTGCCGGAACTTATGAATAAGTTTGGCAAGAATCTTAAGATCTGGAGCGCAGCCTGCTCCACAGGTGATGAACCATATACCATTGTAATGGTCATGTCTAAACATGTTCCTATTAACACCATTACTGTCAATGCAACAGACCTTGATGCAGTTGTTCTTGCCAAGGCCAAGATTGGTGTATACGACAAGAAGGAAATTGCAGGAGTACCTGCAGATTTTAAGACCAAGTATTTTACTCAGGAAGATGACAAGTTCAGAATTTCTGATGAAATAAAGAAGAGAGTTAACTTTAAGCAGGCAGATCTTCTTAAAGATCCTTATCCTACTAATTGTCACCTTATTGTATGTAGAAATGTTCTTATCTACTTTACAGAGGAAGCCAAGGATGAAGTATTCCGTAAATTCTACAATTCATTGGCTCCAGGAGGAATCCTCTTTATTGGAAGTACAGAGCAGATTGTAAATTACAAGGATATCGGCTTCATCAGAAAGAACTCCTTCTACTATGAGAAACCTATGAACGCCTGAGCATAAAGCTTTGATGCGCATATGATCTGAAAATTAAAAAGAGAACCAAGTCCAAACGACCATAAATGTTTGGATCTGGTTCTCTTTTATAGTGCGCCTAGCGGCGCACGTTCATAAGAAACCGCATCAGCTTTCAGTTATAATGTGCGAAATAATATGAGCACCATATAGACTCATAGCCTTGCGGCTCTTTTTAAAGGTCTCAGTCAGTTCAAAAAATACCTGCTCATCCTCATAACTCTTTTTAAAATAAGGTGCGAACAGAAGTGTCCACTGTGGAAGGAATTGCCCGGGCTTTTTGGTGTAGCAGTTGGCTTTGGTAGCCCTCTGACGGTGAGCCTTATCTACAAATTCTGCTATAGACTTGTGCATGGCAGTATCTTCGGCAGGCAGATAGTAATAATCCTTGTAGTTGGAATAAAAATACTTAAGCTCGTCCTCTATCAGCGGTATCCTTACTGTTACAGTATCGCCCTCAATCTTAAAGAAACAGCTCTCAAATTTCTTACCTATTCCTGCTGGAAGAGAAGTGTAGAGAGTCATCTTCATATATAGCTCAATCCTCTTGGAGCCTTCGATATCATTGTAATAATTGGCCTGCACCTTGGATGCTCTTACAGGAAGATCCAGATCAGGAATTTCAATTTTGTTATCACTTATCTTGTAAGTTGGAGTATCAATATTGATAAATCTCTCAAGAACCTCAGAATACAGCAAAATAGGAATAATCTGGAACATGCCCTTCAGATCATCCAGATTATGCAATATCAACAGGTCATATGAATGAGAATCATGCTCCCTCAGGTAATCCTTGTAAACACTTATGAGTTCGCCACCGCTGCATTCATCTTTTCTGTCTATGCCCAGGAACAGCTCGATGGTTTTTTGCTTACAGTCAGGAATGCCCAATACGTTTTTGTACTTGCTGATCTTTTTGTATATATCAAAAGAATCAATCTCTTCGAATACATCAGCGAGAGAGTATTTATCGCATCTGAACTTGATAAATGGCAGATCAAATCTGTTACCGTTGTAATGCACAAGGAGTTTGAAATTGTGCTCAAGAATAAATGAACCCGCAGACTTAAGTATATCTTCCTCATCCCCCTGGTCAGCAAAAAACTGTACTGTATGCCATAACTCATTTTCATAAAAAGCAAGACCGATAAGGTATATCTCAGAAGTCTTTGCGGAAAGGCCTGTGGTCTCAATATCAATAAAAAGTATGTCTTCTTTCCTCTCGGCTATTTTTTCCAAAGGATAAAGTTCAAGACTCTTCTTGTCAGGAGTAATATCTTCAGTAATTATCTTCATTACAATGTCCCCAATCATTGATAATAGCTTCTATTATATGCTATCACAAGCCTGCAACAAATTCTATTCAAAAAAATGTTTGTTTAATAATTAACGATATAGTGAGAAGGCCGTTATTACCACGCCGTAACTGTTGACTTAATAACAGAGATAAAGAAACTCATTAACGGTAAAAAGAATAAAAACATTAGAAAATAACAAACTTTCATGTGGAATTCACATACAAAATAGGTTATATTTAACTTATAGTACATATTTTTCGGGGAATATTCTGATAATTATATGTGCTGGAAAAAACTGGAACACGATTTATTGATAGTAGGCCTTTCGACAGTAATTACTTAAGATGGCCTATTTGATTGTGTTCTAAGAGGATTGATCAACAATCAGAATTGAAAAAAAGAAAGGGTAGGAAATGGCGAGACTAACATTTGCAGGTGGAGTTCACCCGTACGAAGGAAAAGAACTCACAAAAGACAAACCTATCAAAGTGGTGCTTCCTCAGGGGGATTTGGTATATCCATTATCACAACACATAGGTGCACCCGCAAAGCCTATTGTGGCAGTGGGAGATCACGTGCTCACAGGGCAAAAAATAGCAGATGCAGGTGGCTTTGTATCTGCACCAATTTACGCAACCGTTTCGGGTACTGTTAAGGCGATCGAGCCTAGACGTTTGGCAAACGGCGGTATGTGTGAAAGTATTATTGTAGAAAATGATGGCAAATATGACGAGGTAGAATATACCAAGCCAAAACCAGTTGAAGAACTGACTCCAAAGGAGATCATTGATCTGGTAAGAGAGGCTGGTGTAGTAGGAATGGGCGGAGCAGGCTTCCCTACTGCAGTCAAGTTCTCTCCAAAAGAACCGGATAAAATAGAGTACGTAATTGCCAACGGCGCTGAGTGTGAGCCTTACCTTACATCTGACTACAGACGTATGGTAGAGGAACCTGAGCTCCTTATTAGCGGTCTTAAGATTGCGATCAGCATTTTCCCTAATGCAAGAGGAATCCTTGCAGTAGAGGATAATAAACCTGATGTTATTGCAAAACTCAGAGAGATGACCAAGGATGAAGACAAGATCAGCGTTAAGGCTCTTAGGACCAAGTATCCTCAGGGTGCTGAGCGTATGCTCATATACGCATGTACAGGAAGGCAGGTCAATTCATCCATGCTTCCTGCTGATGTGGGCTGCATAGTAGATAATGTTGATACATTGTGTGCTGTCAGCAGAGCAGTAACAGAAGGCGTGCCTCTTATGGAACGTATAGTGACCATAACAGGTGATGCCATAGTTAATCCTTGCAACTACAAGATCAGGATTGGAACCAACTATAGAGAACTTATTGATGATGCAGGCGGCTTTGTATCACAGCCAGCCAAGATCATATCAGGTGGTCCTATGATGGGATTTGCCATGTTTGACCTTGACGTGCCTACAACCAAGACTGCATCAGCGATCACTTGCCTGACCAAAGATGAAGTGGCTGAGATGGAACCATCTGCCTGCATCAGTTGTGGCAAATGTATCGAAGCTTGTCCTGAAAGACTGAATCCTAAATTACTGGCTGATGCCGTAGAACATGGTGAAGATGACAGATTCTTAAGTTCCTACGGACTTGAATGCTGTGAATGTGGCTGTTGCAGCTATGTATGTCCGGCAAGAAGACAGCTGACACAGCTTATCAAAGGAATGAGAAAAATACAGCTAGCCAATAGGAAGAAAGCGTAAGGAGGAGCAACTAAATGAGTGAGATGATGAAAGTATCATCAAATCCGCATGTCAGGTCTAAAGTGACTACTTCAAATGTTATGATCTGGGTAGTTATTTCGCTTCTTCCTGCAGCTGGATTTGGAATTTATAATTTTGGCATTGATGCACTGATAATACTTGCTTTATCAGTACTTTCAACAGTATTATCAGAATTTATCTATGAGAAGCTGATGCACAAGAAGATCACTATTGGAGATTTCTCTGCAGTAGTAACAGGACTTCTTCTTGGAATGAACCTTCCAAGCACAGTACCGTGGTGGATCCCGATCCTTGGTGGCATGTTTGCAATCATAGTTGTAAAAATGTTATTTGGCGGACTGGGACAGAACTTCATGAACCCTGCACTTGGCGGAAGATGCTTTTTGGTAATATCATTTCCGGCTATCATGACCAATTTTGTAACAGACACATTTACAGGAGCAACACCTCTTACAGCCCTTAAAAACGGCCAGGAAGTAGTTGTAATGGATATGATCATCGGACGTACCGGAGGAACAATAGGTGAGACTTCTATGATAGCTCTGGTATTTGGCGCATGTATCCTGATAATGCTTGGAATTATCGATCTGCGTATTCCGGGTTCATACATCGTATCTCTCCTGATATTCACTGCTATATTTGGCGGACATGGACTTAACGGTGCATATCTGTCAGCTCAGCTGGCAGGCGGCGGACTTATGCTTGGTGCCTTCTTCATGGCAACTGACTATGTGACAAGTCCTATTACCAATGCCGGTAAATATGTGTATGGAATATTCCTTGGTGTACTTACAGCTATCCTGAGAATATATGGCGGTTCTGCTGAAGGCGTTTCATTTGCCATCGTGATCGGCAACCTCCTTGTTCCATTGATCGAGAGATTTACACAGCCAAGAGCATTTGGCATCCCTAAAACCAGAAGGGAGGCGAAGTGATCATGACAGATATTAAAACAATGATTAAAAATGCCTTTATACTTTTTGTTATTACATTAGTAGCGGGTGTTCTTCTCGGATTTGTTTATCAGGTGACCAAAGAGCCTATTGCTTATCAGAATCAGCTCGCTGAGACTAAAGCTAATCAGGAAGTATTTTCAGAGGCTCAGGGCTTTGAAGAGATCGAACTGGATGAATCAGCACTTGCTGCTGCAGGCGCTACAGGCAGTATTGAGATCGTTAGTGTCAAAAAGGCACTTGATGCTGCAGGAGGCACATTAGGATATGTTATCCAAGTATCATCCAGCGGTTATGGTGATGACATTGTATTTACAATGGGTATCACAAATGATGGCATTTTAAATGGAATATCCATTATTTCAATCAACGAGACACCGGGACTTGGTATGAATGCTGAAAAGGTCCTTGTTCCACAGTTTTCATCCAAGACAATCTTTGGCAACTTCGAAGTTACCAAGAATACTGCAACAGCAGACAGCCAGATTGAAGCAATCTCCGGTGCTACAATTACATCCAAGGCTATTACCAATGGTGTAAATGTTGGTATTGCATATTGGAGTAACGTTTTGAAAGGAGGCCAGAACTAATATGGATAATTCAGTAAAAAAAGGCGCTCTGGGATTAAAGGCAGGTACACCTGCAGAGCGTATCATGAATGGCCTCGTAGTTGAGAACCCTACACTGGTACTTATGATCGGTATGTGTCCAACCCTTGCAGTTACAACATCTGCAATCAATGGCCTTACCATGGGACTTGCAACAACCTTCGTTCTTGCACTTAGTAATGCAGTTATATCACTTCTTCGTAAAGTGATACCTGATACAGTTCGTATCCCTGCATTTATAGTAGTTATAGCTTCCTTCGTTACACTGGTACAGCTGATCATGCAGGCTTATCTGCCAGCCATGTATACAGCACTTGGCGTTTACATTCCGCTTATTGTTGTTAACTGTATCATCTTTGGTAGAGCAGAGGCATATGCTTCCAAAAATGGTATTTTCCCGGCTTTCTTTGATGGTATAGGCATGGGACTTGGTTTTACGATCTCTATTACCTGTATCGGTCTTTTAAGAGAGTTTATCGGTGGCGGTACTGCTTTTGACGTACAGATCCTTGGCGAAGGCACTGTAGTACCTGGAGCAGTTGGCGCATTCCTCTCACTTTATCAGCCAGTCAGGATCTTTATCCTGCAGGCAGGCGCATTCTTTGTTCTTGCAGTGCTTATTGCTATCATGAACAAGGTCAAGGCTGATATGGAAGCCAAGGGAAAAGATACTTCTCACTTCAAAGCAGGCGGATGCTGTCAGGCACCTAATGCAAAAAAGACTTTTGAAAAAATAGAGAAGAAAGAAGCTGAAAAAGCTGCTGAAAGTAAAGAAAGTGAGGTAGAAGAATGAATACTATAATGCAACTTCTTGGCATCATGATCACTGCTTCGCTTGTAAATAACGTAGTATTGAGCCAGTTCCTGGGACTTTGTCCTTTCCTTGGTGTATCCAAGAAAACAGACACTGCACTTGGAATGGGACTTGCAGCAACCTTCGTTATAACACTTGCTTCAGCAGTATGTGGACTTATTTATAAATTCATACTTACACCACTGGATCTTACATTCCTGCAGACCATTGTTTTCATCATGGTCATTGCGATGCTGGTACAGTTTGTAGAGATGGTACTTAAGAAATATATGGTATCTCTTTATAAATCACTGGGTGTGTACCTTCCACTGATCACAACTAACTGTGCAGTTCTTGGTGTTGCACTCCTCAACGTACAGGATGAGTACAACATTCTGCAGAGCATCATCAACGGATTTGGAACAGCGATCGGATTTACTATTTCAATTGTTATCCTTGCAGGCATCAGAGAAAAGATCTATTACAATGACATTCCTGAACCTTTCAAAGGAATGCCTATCGTACTTATTACAGCAGGACTTATGGCAATAGCATTTACAGGTTTTGCCGGATTAAGATAAATAAAATAGATCATTGGTAGGAAGAGATTGTTGCAGACGGTAGCCACAGTCTGCAGAATGGAGCAAATATGATTATTGGTGTAATAATTGCAACTGCAGTTGTTGCTGGCTCCGGTATCATAATAGGATTGATCCTGGGCTTTGCAGATATGAAACTGCATGTTGATGTAGATGAAAAAGAAGCAGCTATTCTGGCAGCATTGCCTGGAAATAACTGCGGTGGATGCGGATTCCCTGGTTGTTCAGGCTGCGCAGCAGCTATAGCCAAGGGTGAGGGAGAAGTAAACCAGTGTCCTGTTGGCGGACCACCTGTTGCAGCTGAAATATCCAAGATAATGGGTGTTGAAGGCGGCGAGGCAACTCGAATGGTAGCAAACGTACACTGTCAGGGTGATTGTGACAAGGCTACAAGCACATATGAATATGTTGGTGCTATGGACTGCCGTGTTATAACACAGGTTCCGGGCGGTGGTCCAAAGACCTGTACATACGGATGTCTTGGCGGCGGAAGCTGCGTATCAGTATGTCAGTTTGATGCTATCCATATAGTTAATGGAATAGCAGTAGTAGACAAAGAGAACTGTAAAGCTTGTAAGAAGTGTATCGATATCTGTCCTAGACACCTTATTGATCTGGTACCTTACGATGCTGCAGTTGCTGTTGAATGTAAATCACAGGATAAAGGACAGCTCGTTAACAAATATTGTAAGACTGGCTGTATTGCCTGCCATATATGTGAAAAACAGTGTCCTGTCGGTGCTATCACCGTTGAGAACAATGTTGCTCACATAGATCAGGAAAAGTGCACACACTGTGGTCTCTGTGCAGAGAAGTGTCCTAAGAAAGCAATTGCTTTTTTAAGTGATGATTCAGAAGCTCAGGAACTGGCATAAAAAGTTTAAACAAAAAACTAAGAATTAAAAACCTTCCCGATTCTCTTTTGAAAATGAGATTCGGGAAGGTTTTTATACTTTTATTTTATCAATTGTTTTTCTAAGTTTGATCCTGGTGTAGATATCTGCATACTGTGACGGAGACAGGTCTTCAATGTAATTCAGAGTATATTTTTTCCCTACACCCTTTTTCATAAGGATATCAGCAGCCTTGTTGTAGGCGATTGCAGCTTCATTTTCCGTGTTATACTTACCTATCACGTAGTTGCTTTTTACATGGATGATAGCCTTGTACTTGATGAAGCCCTTCTCAGTTATCTGCTGGACTCCATTATACCTGTTTAAGATGATGATATTATCATATCTGTAATCGTGGGGATCCCCATTTGCAAAATCATAATCCCTGCCCCTAACAGCATAGCTCTTGATGCCATACCTTGAAGGAATGCTGATCTGGCTGCCATAGTCAGCTACAAACAGATGCGAACCCCTTTGCATGATCTTGTGCATGGAATAATAGAACAGGTCATCAATATCAAATTTCAGTATCATAGTAGGAGATAGGTAATAGTAGAAAAATTTTTTTTCAAGATAAATGGGCGTAGGAATATACATGCGATTATCTCTGAAATTCACTAAAATAACGCATTTTTCAAAGGGAAGAGTGGTTCCTTTTCGGTATCGTGATAATGTCCAGGAAGGGTCACGAACTATTTTGCTGGCCTGCTCATAGGCCTTGTGAGCCTTTTTAGGAGTGCTAAATGAGCCAAGAGCTATATGCTTTTTCAGGAATACTATAGACGCTCTGTAGGACAGGGTGCCGTCTTTTAAAGTTGTCTCGTAGACACCTATATATTTATTTGCCATCCGGTTCCTCTTTTCAGATTTAGAAAAAAAGTTCCTTTATAAAAAATTCTATGTTATACTCTAAAAAATAAGTTTAAGGCTTCTGCCAAAGGGTATATACTAATATTATCACAAAAACAGAACATTATAAACTAAAAACCGATGGTATTTTGCGACCATTACGCTTTGGCACTGTGAATTGGAGTAGTGTTAAAGCCAAAGTCGATTTTACATAAAACAGTAGTATAGGAGGAGTTAAAGAAATGGAAGTATTGTATTCAAGCACAAGAGGAGCAGAGGGCAAGTTCAAAGCATCAGAAGCTATTTTAAGAGGCCTTGCACCAGATGGAGGTTTATTTGTACCTGACCACATTCCTCATTTAGATAGATCACTCAAAGAGATCTCAGAACTGAATTATCAGCAGACAGCATATGAAGTTATGAAGCTTCTTTTGACTGACTATACTAAAGAAGAACTTGAGTATTGCATTAACAGCGCTTATGACAGCAAATTTGACACTCAGGATATCGCACCACTGGCTGAAGCTGACAAAGCTTTCTACCTTGAGTTGTATCATGGTGCAACAATTGCATTTAAGGATATGGCACTGTCTATTTTACCTTATCTGATGACTACAGCTGCTAAAAAGAATAATGCTAAAAATGAGATCGTTATCCTTACAGCTACCAGCGGTGATACAGGAAAAGCTGCTCTCGCAGGCTTTGCAGAGGTTCCTGGCACCAAGATCATTGTCTTTTACCCAAAACATGGCGTAAGCCCTATCCAGGAAAAGCAGATGGTCACACAGAAGGGTGACAACACCTGTGTTATCGGTATTGAAGGCAACTTTGATGATGCTCAGACTGGAGTTAAGAAACTCTTTACAGATCCTGCACTTGCAAAAGAGATGGATGAAGCAGGCTACCAGTTCTCATCAGCTAACTCCATCAACATCGGTAGACTTGTTCCTCAGATTGTTTACTACGTTTACTCATATACAAGACTCCTTGGAGAAGGCAGGATTGCTGATGGTGATCCGATCAATGTTGTAGTTCCTACAGGTAACTTCGGTAACATACTTGCAGCTTACTATGCAAAACAGATGGGAGTACCGATTGCTAAGCTTATCTGCGCATCCAACTCCAACAAGGTATTGTTTGACTTCTTCCAGAGCGGAACATACGACAGAAACAGAGAATTTGTCCTTACAAGCTCACCTTCTATGGATATTCTCATTTCTTCCAACCTTGAGAGACTTATTTATCACATTGCAGGTGATGACAGCAAGGTTGACGCAGAATACATGAAACAGCTGTCACAAAGCGGTAAGTATGAGATCACTGATGATATGAGAAAAAAGCTTGCTGACTTCTATGGCAATTTTGCATCAGAGGAAGAGACAGCAGCTACCATCAAGAACCTCTTTGAAAAAACAGGTTACATCATTGATACACATACAGCTGTTGCCAGCGCTGTTTACAACAAATATCTTCAGGAAACACGTGACGACACTGTTACAGTTATTGCTTCTACAGCAAGCCCATATAAGTTTACAAGAAGCGTTATGAAGGCAATCGGACATGATGATGCTTCCAAAGACGACTTCCAGCTTGCAGATGAGCTCTCAGAGATCACTAAGACAGCAATCCCTGAAGCTGTAACATCTATCAGAGATGCCCAGATCCGTCATGATATCGTAGTTGATAAGACAGAGATGGAAAAGGCTGTAAGGACATTTCTTAAGATCTGATGGAAAGCAGAAATTCATTTTTTGATATATAATTATATTATGGAATCTATATTCCAGAATATTTAGTTATGCAAGAAGGTATTACAAATGACAAACAATATTTTTGATCTGGCTATTTTTCTTGGTGGCGCATACATGATTTATTGCGCCATCAATATGAAGACCAATGATGTATTAAAGGCGGGAGTGATAATACCAGCTACAATGCATCCGGGATCTATCAAAGATAAAGAGGGACTCAAGGCATACACATATCCAAGACTGCTTGGACAAGGTATAGCAATGGTCATAATGGCTGCAATCGGCATCTTTTGTGATCTTTACGGCCTGACTCTGGTACATCTCGGATTATACCTGGTAGTGCTTGTTGGTTACATTATTACTAATCGTAAATTTGAACAGGGAAAGGCAAAATATTACTAATTATTGTGGATAAAGAGCCTTTTACCCGAAACTTTGTGGACAAGGAGCAGGAGGATACATGGCAGAAGAGATCAACGTTTATTCAGATATTACACCAGAGATAGAAGAACTTGCCCAGATGATTTCAAAGACGGATTATATCGATCCGGAACTTTTTACCAGATTTGATGTTAAAAGAGGTCTCCGTGACCTTAACGGAAAAGGCGTACTTACTGGACTTACCCGTATTTCAGAGATAGTTGCCACCAAGGAAGTTGATGGTGAAACTGTTCCGGCAGATGGTCGTCTGTATTATAGAGGCTATAATGTAGAGGATATTATAAAAGGACTTGCAGAAGAGGATAGATTTGGCTTTGAAGAAGTCACATACCTTCTTTTGTTTGGGGCGCTTCCAACTAAAAAGCAGCTCAAGGCTTTTACCAAGCAGCTGTTTTTCTACAGAAGTCTTCCAACCAGTTTTGTAAGAGACATCATCATGAAGGCTCCAAGCCGTGACATGATGAACACTCTTTCACGAAGTGTTCTGACATTATATTCCTATGATGACAGGGCAGATGATGTATCGCTACCAAACGTACTTCGTCAGAGCATGCAGCTCATCAGTCTGTTCCCATTATTATCAATATACGGATATCAGGCTTATAACCACTATCACGAGGGTAATTCCCTTGTTATACATCCTCCAAAGAGGAATCTTTCAACAGCAGAGCATATTTTGTATCTGCTTCGTCCTGACAGTCAGTATACAGATCTTGAGGCCAAGCTCTTGGACATCTGTCTGATACTGCATATGGAACATGGAGGTGGTAACAACTCATCTTTTACCACTCATGTTGTATCCTCAAGTATGACAGATACCTATTCTGTTATTGCAGCAGCCATCGGTTCACTCAAGGGACCTCGTCACGGCGGTGCCAATATCAAGGTTGTGCACATGTTTGACGATATCGAGGCCAATGTCAAAGACTGGACCAGTGATGAAGAAGTTGGAAATTATCTTAAAAAGCTTCTTAACAAGGAAGCCTTTGATAATGCAGGACTAATCTATGGTGTAGGTCATGCTATTTATTCCAAGTCTGATCCTAGAGCCAAGGCTCTTAGAGGGTTTGTAGAAAAACTGGCCAAGGCCAAAGGCTATGACAAGGAACTTGCTTTATATGAAAAAGTCGAAGAGTTGGCACCACAGATCATTGCTCATGAACGCAAGATGTATAAGGGCGTTAGTGTAAACGTGGACTTTTATTCAGGCTTTGTTTACAGGATGCTTGGACTTCCGGAAGAACTCTATACCCCTATTTTTGCCATGGCAAGGATAGTTGGATGGAGCGCTCACCGCATGGAAGAGCTGGCAGGTAACAGCAAGATCATCCGTCCGGCTTACAAGGCAGTTGGACCTCAAAAGCCATACGTAGACATCAAACATCGCAAATGATTTTTTTGACCCCAGGGGACGGGGACAAGGGGACATTTTCTGAATATCAGAAAGTGACACATTGCCACCATTCTCCTGGGGTAATTTTTTGATTTGCATTTTTGAATATTAGTTATACAATAGTCATGTTAAAAAACATTTTATGAAAAAATTGAAGAGGTTTAACGAATGGAAAACAAAGAAATCTTAAAGTACATTGATCACACTCAGCTCAAGGCATTTGCTACTTGGGATGACATTACTGCACTTTGCGATGAAGCAGTAAAGGCTGGATGCGCTACAGTATGCATACCTCCAACATACATCGACAGAGTTCACCAGAAATATGGCAGTGATCTCAAGATCTGTACAGTAATAGGTTTCCCTCTTGGATACAGCTGCACAGCTGCCAAGGTAGTTGAAGCTAGAGAAGCTATTAAAGACGGCGCTTCAGAAATCGATACAGTTGTTAACATCGGTGATGTTAAGACAGGTCGTTTTGATGAAGTAAAGAGCGAGCTTGAAGAAATCCGTAAAGCATGTGGCGGACATACATTAAAGGTTATCATTGAGACATGCTATCTTACAGAAGAAGAGAAGATCAGACTCTGCAAGATCGTAACAGAGACAGGAGCTGATTTTATCAAGACATCAACAGGTTTTGGAACAGCCGGAGCTACTCTTGAAGATATCGAACTCTTCAAGAAGAACATCGGTCCTGATGTTAAGATCAAGGCAGCAGGTGGTATCAGCACTATCGAAGAAGCTAAAGCCTTTATCGAAGCAGGATGCCAGAGAATCGGTTCATCCAAAGTTGCACCACTGATCATGAAAGAAATGTAATGATAAAAGCCCGGACAGTGATTTGTCCGGGCTTTGTTATGCTATCAGTTACTGATCTGATCTCGTATATGAAGCCATGTACTAGGTGCCAAAAATCTATGATTTATGGCCAGTTAACATATTTGCCGTTTAAGTATAATCCTGCGATTCCCTGTGCCTGAAGAACAGCCTTGTCAGAAGCTGAGATATTGATAGTTCCTGCTGTAGGAGTCTTAACAGTGATATAGTTAGCGCCATTAGTTACAACATTTCCAAGTGTGAGCTGCATCAGCTTGCCAGAATCATTTTTTACTGAAAAAGAAGCCATTGCAGTGCCGGCTGCTGTATAAAACATGCCGATCTTATTTTCTGTTGTAAGTGAAAGAGTTCCGTTTGTACCATCTGCATAAGGAACAGCAATTGTTGTTGGAGCTGTAGCAT
Organism: Butyrivibrio sp.; assembly: GCA_015056495.1. Classification (GTDB taxonomy): domain Bacteria; phylum Bacillota; class Clostridia; order Lachnospirales; family Lachnospiraceae; genus Butyrivibrio. Next base: position 18,359 of record SVGC01000030.1, on the reverse strand, counting down.
CTACTGCTGCAATAGGGCTATATACCTTCATTACGTTTACTTCAAGGTCTACGTAAGTTCCTCCCCATCCATCCAGATAGATATATACATGGAAAGTGTTGGCCTGTTCATCTTTGCCAACATATACAGTCAGTTCTCCGCCATTCTGCGTACTTGGAACTGTGACATAGGTGCTGCTGCTTGTGCTGCCTACGATGTAGTAGCTTACATAGTTAACAGCTTCAAGACCAATTGTGTGGTTTTCACCCTGCTTGATAGTTACAGCATTCTCTGTGATGTAGAGTGGGCTCTCAGCGTGTACTGTCAGCGGTGCAATAGTAGTGAGTATAAATAGAGATGCCATCAACCCTGCCATAATCTTAAAAAACTTATTCATTACAAAATTCTCCTTTCGACTGCTCTTTACAGTTTATACGACAATACTTTCAGAATAGGACAATTGCCTTAAAATAAATTAAATCTTGTATAATAATCGCAATTTTGTAATTGTATTCTATATCAAAACGTTGATAAAAAGTACGTAAAATCAGTAATTTTATGCTCTTTTAATTCTATTTTTATTTTCAGAGTTTTTATGTTCGAAATACATGGTTTTTTTTTATCTATGAGATTATAATGTTATTCGTATCTAACAGGAGGTAAGGACAATATGGAAAATGTTGTTATAAAGGAAAGACTTGCCGGACTCCGTGAAAGCATGAAAAATAGCGGCATAGATTATTATATGATGCCAACATCTGATTTTCATAACTCAGAATATGCTGCGGACTTTTTTAAGGTAAGAGAATATTTTTGTGGATTTACAGGCTCAAACGGAACTCTTGTAGTTTCTCAGGATTGGGCTGGAATATGGACAGATGGAAGATATTTTATCCAGTGTGCAAAAGAAATTGAGGGAACCGGTGTCACTATGTTCCGTATGGGTGATGCAGGTGTTCCAACAATAAAGGAATATCTTGTTGAAAATATGAAAGAGGGCCAGGTACTTGGTTTTGACGGCCGTGTTATCACATCACAGATCGGCCTTGCCATGGAAAAAGCTCTTTCAGACAAGAAAGTAACTATCAAATATGGTCAGGATCTTGCTGAAGGCGTATGGACTGATCGTCCAAAGCTTCCTTGCCATGATATGTATGTATTATCAGACGAGCTCTGTGGTAAGAGCTTCAAGGACAAGCTTGCTGATGTCAGAGCCAAGATGAAAGAGAACAAGTGTCAGGCACACCTTCTCTGCAAGCTTGATGACATCATGTGGCTCACCAACCTCCGTGGAAATGACGTTGAATGCAACCCTGTTGCACTTTCATACGCATACATGACAGAAGATGAATTCTATCTGTTTGTTCAGAAAGAAGAAGTAACAAAAGAAGTAGAAGATTACTGCAAAGCTAATGATATCAAGCTCAGGGACTACCACAGCGTTGTTGATTTCATCGCTGGTCTTAAGAACCCTGGTCAGGTCATGATAGACAAGAAAAATGTTAACTATACAGTATTCCGCACACTTTCAGATGTAGCTACCATAGTTGATGTAAAAGATCCTACAACACTTATGAAAGCTATGAAAAATGATGTAGAGATCAAGAATATAAGAGAAGTATACTTAAGAGACAGTGCAGCTCTTGTTAAGTTCATGTACTGGGTAAAGACCAATGTTGGCAAGATCCCTATGAACGAATACAGCGTTGCAATGCACCTTGATAAGATGAGAAGTGAGCTTCCGGGATACATCGAGCTCTCATTCCCTACAATCTGTGCTTATAAGGCAAATGCAGCTATGATGCATTATGAAGCTACAGAAGATGACTATGCTGAGATCCATCCGGAAGGCATGCTCCTTGTAGATTCAGGCGGTACATATATGGGCGGAACTACTGATGTTACAAGAACTATGGTACTTGGACCTATCAGCGATGAGATCAAAAAGCACTATACACATGTATGTATGGGTATGCTCCGTCTTGCCAATGCAAGATTCCTTCACGGATGCTATGGCAGAAACCTTGATATCCTTGCAAGAGGCCCTATCTGGAATATGGATATGGATTACAAATGTGGTACAGGTCATGGTATCGGCTATATGCTCAATGTTCATGAAGGCCCTCACAACATTAGATGGGCATTCAGAGAAGGCATGGAGGACAACCAGCTTGAAAAGGGCATGATCGTATCAGATGAGCCTGGTGTATATATTGCAGACAGCCACGGTATCAGAATAGAGAATATCCTTGAAGTAGTTGAAGGTGTAAATAACAGCGACGGTCAGTTCATGCACTTTGAACAGCTGACTTATGCTCCTATTGATCTTGAAGCTATCGATACAAGTTACATGGAAAAATCTGATATCAAAGCTCTTAATGATTATCATGCAGCAGTATTTGAAAAGGTTGCTCCACTTATTAAAGAGCCTGAAATCGTTGAATGGCTTAAGGAACAGACAAGACCAGTTCAGTAAGTGTCAACTCAAATATTCTGAAAAATGATAAAAAAACTACGATTTGTATAAAAATGATATTAAAAGGCTTCTAAATGTCTGTAAAAATAGTTGCCAAAATCGGATTTATATATATAATAATAGTTAGTAAGAGACATAATTATATGTCGCCTGGAATGTTCGACAATTCTTGCTTAATTTGAACCTACAGTTACTTTAAACGGGAATCCTACATTGCTTTTGTAATTGTCACGCCTTCGGCCCTGCGCATGCGCAGACCAGCTATGGGAGAGGAAGACAGGCACATGAGTTGCGGTAACCCACCTGGCGTTAGCTAGGAGTCAAATAGCAGGAACCGGCATTTTGGGTATAACTTCGAAAAAGTGCAGCCAACTGTTTAGTTGGCTGCTTTTTCGTTATATATACAATAATTGACAGTATATTGGAAATTAGAGTAGAGTATTATTGATTATTATTGAATTTACATTTTTTAGGGGGATGCATGTCGCTAAAAAAGCAACTTCTCAGACTGGCAAGAGAATTTACAGTCACTATGAATTCCAAATACATAAGTGCATTTGCGGGAAGCACAGCGTTTTTCTTTATCACGTCGATCATTCCCCTGCTGATAGTCATATCTTCACTTCTTCCATATACTGGTTTTACCCAGATGCAGATGATCGACCTGGTAACACAGATAACGCCTTATTTCATAGATGATCTGGCCAGTCAGATGATAACAGAAGCTTTTGATCAGTCAGCCGGCATCCTGTCTTTTTCCATTTTCATCATGATATGGTCCGGCGCAACTGCCATGATGGCTATTATAAGAGGACTGAACTTTATCGATAATGTAGTTGAAAACAGAAATTATTTTATACTCAGATTTATCGCGGCTATCTATACATTTGTGATGCTGATCGTAATTGTGGTGATGATGGCTCTTTTGGTTTTCTGGGAGGGTATAAAAAGATTTATTTTTGATGCGGTTCCGGCCCTTGTGCCCTATAGCCCGTATTTCCACAACTTAAGATACCCGATAGTAGTCGCAGTGGCATTTCTATTGTTTGCCATTGTATACACATATGTGCCTACTACCAAGACCAAATTTATATACCAGCTTCCGGGTGCTATTTTTGCAGCCCTTTCCTGGAGTATATTCTCATTGTTTTTCTCCATCTATGTCCATGGACTCAATGAGCACAGCTTTTACGGAAGTATGACAGCACCTATCATTGCGATGGTCTGGATGTATTTTTGTATTTATATATTTTTCATTGGCGCGTTTATAAACCGTTTTTTTCATCCTGCTGTAAAAGTTTTTTATCATGAACAGCATATCCGCAGAGTACAGAGGGGTATCAGGAAAAAGACTTCAAAGACTAAAAGTGATAGGTAGGAATAACAGTGGCAAGGACCAAAAAAGTAAAAAAGATAATTGATATAGACATGGAGAATATCCCTCTTTTAAGAGAAATGCCTGAGGAACTCCAGCATTATATGAGCGGACGAGTTGAGATCGTCAGCCTGAATAAAAATGAATACGTATTTCGTGAAGGCGAGGATGCAGAGTACATATGTATTATCGTTGACGGACAGGTCAAGCTGAGCCGTTTTGATGCAGAGGGACGTGAAAATATCATCATGATCCTGTATTCACACGATACTATCTGGGAAAGTATGTTTTTGGAGAACAGTACCTTCCCTTATTCTGCTGTTTGCCTTACTGATGTAACGGTTTGCAAGCTCTATAACGATGATTTTGAAAAGGTTTTAAAAGATCCTAACGCAGCCATGAGGATAGTCCTGCTCCTTAGTAGAAAACTTCATGATGCCAACGTTAGAAATATGCTCTTGTCTACCCGTGATCCCAAGGCAAGACTTGCCGGATTTTTACTATATCGTCGTGACAGAAGTTCAGACAACATCATAGAGCTCAGACTTGAAGATATTGCAGCCAGCATAGGCCTTAGACTTGAGACTGTTTCCCGCAAGCTTGGAGAGCTGCAGGATGACATGGTAGTCGAGCGAGCAGGTCGTGGCAAGCTCAAAATTGTGGACTACGACGGCCTTCGTCAAATATACGAAAACAATAACTGAATTTTTTGACCCTAGGGGACGGGGATAAGGGGACATTTTGACTATTGGTCAAAATGTCCCCTTATCCCCGTCCCCTAGGGTCACTTTACTACAGATACTGATTTTGCTATAAGGCACTATTCGAAATACTTTCCGAGAATAGTGCCATTTTTAGTGCTACGAAATATCAAAAACTAATTGATTAAAAATTAACAATACAGAAAAATGAACTGTTCTCAATGATAATAGTTATCAATATTAAATTGATAAAAACCTAAAACTTTGATTTCAATCAAAGAACTCTCACCTATATATATGGTAAATTTTTCACTGTCAAAAAAATAACAATGAATGTTATGAATAGAGAAAGAGGAGACATATTTATTATGAGAGACGAATGGAGAGGATTTAAAGGTTCTCACTGGCTTGATGAAGTAAACGTACGTGACTTCATCCAGAACAACTATACACAGTATGATGGCGACGAGTCATTCCTTGCTGATGCTACAGAAGCTACAGATAAGCTTTGGGGCAAGCTTCAGGAACTCCAGAAGGCTGAGCGTGAGCACAACGGCGTTCTTGAGTGCGAGACAGAAGTTGTTTCAGATATCGACGCTTATGGCCCAGGCTATATCGACGAGTCTATGAAGGATCTTGAGAAGATCGTTGGTCTTCAGACAGACAAGCCTCTTAAGAGAGCTTTCATGCCATACGGTGGTATCAAGATGGCAGAACAGGCTGCTTCAACATACGGTTATGAAGTAAATCCTAAGTTCCACAAGATCTTTACAGATTATCATAAAACACACAACCAGGCTGTATTTGATGCTTATACACCTGAGATGCTTATGGCACGTCACACACATATCGTAACAGGTCTTCCTGATACATACGGACGTGGACGTATCGTTGGCGACTACAGAAGAGTTGCTCTTTACGGTATCGACTTCCTTATCGGAGAAAAGAAGAAAGACTTCGCTAACTGCGGTAACGGAACAATGACAGATAAAGTTATCCGTCAGAGAGAAGAGATTGCTGAGCAGATCAAGGCTCTTAACAAGATGAAGAAGATGGCAGAATCTTACGGTTATGATATTTCAGGTCCTGCTAAGAACGCTAAGGAAGCTGTTCAGTGGCTGTACTTTGGTTACCTTGCAGCTATCAAGTCTCAGAATGGTGCTGCTATGTCAGTTGGACGTATCTCAACATTCCTTGATATCTATATCGAAAGAGACCTTAAGGAAGGCACATTAACAGAGTCAGAGGCTCAGGAACTTATCGACCACATGACAATGAAGTTCCGTATGGTTAAGTTCGCACGTATTCCTTCATACAACCAGCTCTTCTCTGGTGACCCAGTTTGGGCTACACTTGAAGTAGGTGGATTCGGTATGGACGGACGTCACATGGTAACAAAGAACGACTATCGTTTCTTACACACACTTGAGAACATGGGACCTTCACCAGAACCAAACCTTACAGTACTTTACACATCAAAGCTTCCTGAAACATTTAAGAAGTACGCTTCAAAGATCTCTGTTACAACATCTTCAATCCAGTATGAGAACGATGATGTTATGAGACCTATCTGGGGTGATGACTACAGCATCTGCTGCTGCGTATCAGCTACACAGACTGGTAAGGAAATGCAGTTCTTCGGTGCTCGTGCTAACCTTGCTAAGGCTCTTCTTTACGCTATCAACGGTGGTAAGGATGAGAAGCACATGGATAAGAATGGTAAGCCAATGCAGTGCGGTCCTGAATATGCACCAATCACATCAGAGTACCTTGACTATGATGAAGTTATGCACAAGTATGATCTGATGCTTGAGTGGCTCGCTGGATTATATGTAAATATCCTGAACCTGATTCAGTATATGCATGATAAATATTACTACGAAGCAGCTGAGATGGCTCTTATCGATACAGATGTAAGACGTACATTCGCTACAGGTATCGCTGGATTCTCACACGTAGTAGATTCTCTTAGCGCTATTAAGTATGCTAAGGTTAAGGTAATTCGTGACGAGAACGGAATCGCTACAGATTTCGAGACAACAGGCGACTTCCCTAAGTATGGTAACGATGATGAGAGAGCTGATGAGATCGCTGTATGGCTTCTTAAGACATTCATGAACAAGATTAAGCACTATGAGACATACCGTGATTCAGAGCCTACAACATCTATCCTTACAATCACATCTAACGTTGTATATGGTAAGGCTACAGGTGCTCTTCCAGATGGAAGAAAGGCATTCACACCATTCGCTCCAGGTGCTTCACCATCATACGGTGCTGAGCAGAACGGACTTTTAGCTTCTCTTAACTCAGTAGCAAAGCTTCCATACGAGTATGCTCTTGATGGTATTTCAAATACACAGACAATGAACCCAGATGCTCTTGGTCACACAGATGAAGAGAGAGCTAACCAGCTTGTAAATGTACTTGATGGATACTTTGACAGAGGTGCTCACCACCTTAACGTTAACGTATTTGGTACAGAGAAGCTGATCGATGCTATGGAGCATCCAGAAAAGCCTGAGTACGCTAACTTCACAATCCGTGTATCAGGTTATGCTGTTAAGTTCATTTCTCTTACTAAGGAGCAGCAGCTCGACGTTATCGCTCGTACATGCCACAAGGCACTGTAATTTAGTGAGAATATATTGATCTATTTGTTATAATCAGTATTGATGTAACATTGTTTAGGGGCCGGAGCAAGTGAGCTTGCTCCGGTTCTTTTATCAAAGGTAGGAGTTTATAATATATGGTAGGCAGAATTCATTCATTAGAATCTTTCGGAAGCGTTGATGGACCAGGCATAAGATATATCATCTTTTTACAGGGTTGTGATATGAGATGCAGATATTGTCACAATGCGGATACATGGAAACATGAAGATGAACATAATCAGCTTTTAGAGGCAGATGAATTGCTGGATAAGGCAGAAAGATATAGAAGCTACTGGAGAGAAGAAGGCGGAATTACTGTGAGCGGAGGAGAAGCTCTCCTACAGATAGATTTCTTATTAGACCTGTTCAAGAAGGCAAAAGAGAGAGGAATCAATACAACTCTCGACACTTCAGCTCAGCCATTTACAAGACAGGAGCCATTTTTCTCTAAATTTGAGGAACTTATGAAGTATACAGATCTTCTTCTTTTGGATATTAAGCATATAGATCCGGAAGAACACAAGAAGTTGACAGGCCATTCTAATGAGAATATTCTTGATTGTGCAAGATATCTTTCAGATATAAACAAGCCTATATGGATCAGACACGTATTGGTTCCAGGTATTACAGAAAATGATGAATATCTGAGAAAGACACGCGCTTTTATTGAAACACTTTCTAATGTACAGAAGATCGAAGTATTGCCTTACCATTCACTCGGTCAATATAAATGGGAAGAACTTGGAATCCCATACACATTAAAGGATGTAGAAGCTCCTTCTGCAGAAAGTAAAGAACATGCAGAAAAGATTCTTCGCGGTGAGATTTAAGGGGAAGAGGTAGTTATGAGAGCAGTAGATTTACATACTCATTCAACAGCATCAGATGGAAGTTTTTCTCCAACAGAACTTATCGATTATGCCCATGAAAAAGGGCTTGCTTCTATTGCTGTAACTGATCATGATACAGTTGCAGGTCTCGATGAAGCAATGGCCGCAGGTGCCAAATATGATGATTTAGAAGTTATACCAGGTATTGAGTTTTCAACAGTTAATGAAGGTAAGGATGTCCACGTAGTGGGTCTCTACCTTGATTACAAGTCTGAAGCTTTTGTAAAAAGGCTTGATGAATTTAGAAATTCCCGTACTGAGAGAAATAAGAAGATGTGCCAGAAATTAACAGAGGCAGGTCTTCCAACAGATTTTGATGAACTTACAGCCAAGTATAGTGGATCTGTTCTTACAAGAGCTCATTATGCAGCATATATGCTGGAAAAAGGCTACATTAAGAGCAGACAGGAGGCTTTTGACAGATATATAGGTGATAATTGTCCTTGTTTTGTTCCTAGAGAAAATGTCACTCCTGAACTTGCTGTAGAGATAATACTTGAAGCTGGCGGAGTACCGGTTTTAGCACACCCTATTCTGTACCATATGAGTGATGCCAAGCTTGATAGCCTTGTAGCTCGTATGAAAGATGCAGGACTTATGGGAATTGAAGCTATTTACTGTACTTATTCCATGTCAGAAGAACAGAGTATCAGAAAGCTTGCAAAGAAGTATGATCTGCTAATAAGTGGCGGCTCTGATTTCCATGGCACTAATAAAAAAGACCTTGATCTGGCAGTTGGATATGGTCATTTATTCGTTCCTGAAGAAGTAAGAGACAACATTTATAAAGCTCATATAGATATGAATAATAGATAAAAAAGAGGTAACAATTCCAATATTTGATCTTGGTGTCAAATAGCGGTATTGTTACCTTTTTACTTTGTATTATTGTTGATCTTAATAGAAATCAGTACTATTTGCTATGCTGTATCAATGTGATTTAAGAGACAAAACTCTCAAGATACTCTGCAAGACCATCATGGTCATTGTCTAGTTTGGTAACTATATCAGCAGAAGCTTTTACAATATCCGTTGCATTGGCCATGGCAATTCCAGTGCCAGCAGCCTCAATCATAGAGATATCATTTTGCTCATCTCCGGCGGATATTGAATCTTTGACATCTATTCCTAAAATATCACATAACTTTCCAATTGCAGTACCCTTTCCGGCTTCTATAGGGATTATTTCCAGATATGTAGGGTGGGAGTATATTGTATTTACTCTGTCACCAAACTGCGCCATGATCTCAAGCCTAAATGCTTCCAATGCTTCAAGATCATGAAGCTCTATGGCAAGTATCTTACATGGCTCCTCTGGCAGTTCTTTTACAAAATCATCTGTGATCACAATAGGAGTATGGATGACTCTGTTGTAGAACTGCATCGCTTCTCCGTTATCAGCAGTTATAATGGCGTCATCTCTATATGTCTGGCAGTGTATGCCATACTTTTTGGCAATAGCAAATATCTCCGGCACCAGATCCAGGGAAAGCCCTGTTCGATATATGTCTACAGCCTTATCACAATCATATATCTCAGCACCATTAAAAGCCACTAGAAACATCCTATTATAATCAAGTCCCAGCTCATTTCTGACAGCCTTGGCACTATCAAGCCCTCTACCAGTGTTGATTGCAAAATAATTGCCTGCAGCAACAAAATTATCAAGAGCCTTTCGTGTTAATGGAGTTATGATCTTTTGGCTATTTAGGAGCGTTCCATCAAGGTCTGCGAAAAAAATCTTTTTAGTGGACATACTGGTGTTTGTTCCTTTCATTATGGTTGTGGGATAGTGAGTCACCGGGGACGTATCAAATTGACTCATTGCATGCAATGAGTCAATCTGATACGTCCCCAGTGACTCATTGTGCCCAATGAGTCAATTTGATACGTCCCCGCTGACTCACACTTGGTTTCAAAAAAGCCTGCCACATTACGTGACAGGCTTAATATTAAGCGATTTCTTTACCTGTAAGGAGCTTGTATGCTTCTTTGTACTTATCGATAGTCTTGTCAATAACTTCCTGTGGGAGGTTATAGTCACTATCTGGATTAGCCTTGAGCCAATCACGTACAAACTGCTTGTCGAAAGAAGGCTGTGAGTGACCTGGCTCGTAACCTTCAACTGGCCAGAAACGGCTGCTGTCTGGAGTAAGCATCTCGTCTGCAAGAACTACATTGCCGTTCTCATCGATACCAAATTCAAACTTAGTATCAGCAATGATGATGCCGCGAGTGAGAGCGTAGTCAGCACATTTCTTATAAAGAGCGATTGTGTAATCACGAATCTTGGCTGCATAGTCAGCACCGTGGCCTGGGAAAGCCTTCTCAAGTACTTCAACGCTTCTTTCGAAATCGATGTTCTCATCATGATCACCGATCTCAGCCTTTGTACTAGGTGTATATATAGGTTCAGGAAGCTTGTCACATTCCTTAAGTCCCTCTGGAAGTTTAATACCACATACTGTACCGTTTTCTTTGTAACTGTTCCAACCACTACCTGTTATATAACCTCTAACGATACATTCTACAGGAACCATGTTCAGCTTCTTGCATAACATGCTGTTTCCTGTAAATTCTTCAGTCTGGAAAAACTCAGGCATATCTTTTGTATCAACACTTATCATGTGATTAGCAACGATATCCTTTGTATAATCAAACCAAAACTTTGACATCTGTGTAAGTACTGTGCCTTTTTTATTTACCTTATTTTTTAAGATAACATCAAACGCTGAGATACGATCTGTGGCAACCATTATCAGGTTATCACCTGTATCGTAGATCTCACGTACTTTTCCTTCTTTTACTGGCTTAAACTCTTTCATAGCGACTCCTTCCTGAATAGCAGGTAAACATTTTGTTTACATATTTATTTATTAAGAGATATTCTCTTATAAACTATTTGGCAGAAAAAACAATATTGATCATGTTCATTTGATGACAATAATAAAACTGCTGTCAAATCATTTGTTCATGAAGATGTTATGAAAACTGAAAACGCATATAGAAGATCAATCTTCATCATCAGTGATGTTTTCTTCTTCAACTTCAGCGTTATAAACTGTACGCTTTCTAGCCATTTCATCATTTTCAAGGTACTCATCATAGGTTGTACGCTTATCGATCAGGCTTCCGTCTGGAAGTATCTCCATGATACGATTAGCTGTTGTCTGAACAACCTGGTGATCTCGGCAGGCAAATAATTCAACGCCTGGGAATTTGATCATACCATCATTGAGAGCGGAGATAGACTCCATATCAAGATGGTTAGTTGGTTCATCGAAGATAAGGCAGTTAGCACCGCTTATCATCATCTTGGAAAGAAGGCATCTTACCTTCTCACCACCGGAAAGGACTTTTACTTTCTTAACACCGTCTTCGCCGGCAAATAACATACGTCCAAGGAAACCTCTTACGTAAGTTGAATCTTTGATCTCAGAATAACCTGTGAGCCATTCTGTAATAGTGTAGTCATTGTCAAACTCTTTTGTATTGTCCTTAGGGAAGTAAGCCTGTGAAGTAGTGATTCCCCATTTATAAGTTCCTTCATCAGGTTCAATCTCTCCGGTAAGGATCTGGAAGAGAGTGGTCTTTGCAAGCTCGTTACCGCCTACAAAAGCAATCTTGTCGTCATGCTGGACAACAAAAGAAATATTATCAAGGACCTTCACACCGTTAACAGTCTTGGACAAGCCTTCAACTGTAAGGACTTCATTACCAATCTCACGGTTTGGTCTAAAGTCAATGTAAGGATACTTACGGCTTGATGGCTTAATAGTGTCAAGCTCGATCTTTTCAAGAGCACGCTTTCTTGAAGTAGCCTGCTTTGATTTAGAAGCGTTAGCGGAGAACCTTGCAATGAATTCTTTCAATTCCTTGATCTGTTCTTCCTTCTTCTTATTAGCTTCCTTCATCTGACGGATCATCAGCTGACTTGACTCATACCAGAAATCGTAGTTACCGGCATAGAGTTGGATCTTGCCATAATCGATATCAGCAATGTAAGTACATACCTTATTAAGGAAGTATCTGTCGTGGGATACGACGATAACAGTATTTTCAAAATTGATCAGGAACTCTTCAAGCCAGTTGATAGCGTCCAGATCCAAGTGGTTAGTAGGCTCATCCAGGAGCAGGATATCAGGATTACCAAAAAGAGCTCTTGCAAGGAGGACCTTGACCTTCTGAGCACCATTAAGCTCGCTCATAAGGCTGTAGTGGAATTCTGTAGGAATTCCAAGGCCATTTAAAAGGCTCTCTGCATCTGACTCAGCTTCCCAACCGTTCATCTCAGCAAATTCAGCTTCAAGCTCACTTGCCTTGATACCATCCTCATCTGAGAAATCTTCTTTTGCATATATAGCGTCTTTTTCCTTCATAACTTCATACAGACGGGCGTTACCCATGATAACTGTATCAAGTACTGTGTAATTATCATATTTGAAATGATCCTGTTCCAGGAAAGAAAGACGTTGACCAGGTGTCATTACAATGTCACCGTTAGTAGTCTCAATCTGACCTGATAAAATCTTAAGGAAAGTAGATTTACCAGCACCGTTAGCACCAATAATACCGTAGCAGTTGCCTTCAGTGAATTTAATATTAACATCTTCAAATAGTGCCTTCTTACCGACACGCAGTGTTACATTATTTGCACTAATCATTATAAAAACCTTTCATATAATTAATAAGAAACTGTATAACCTTTCGTATTATATTAGAGAAAGCAAAGAAATTCAATCGTCTAATTAGATAAATTTTCGTAAAGAGCCGATGAAAAACAAGTAAAAAGTAAGAACCATGTGAACTATGAGTGAAAAAATGTTAAAATGATTACTGGGGAAGCACTTATTATAAGTTCACGGGGGTGACTTGACATGAAACTAAATTACAGACGAACTATCCTTATCGGAATGGCATTTCTTTCTATATGCGTGTTCTGGCAATTCTATGACAACGAGATTCCAAAGATACTTACCTACACATTCGGACTTGGTGAGACCTGGACAGGCGTGATCATGGCACTTGACAACGTGCTGGCACTGTTCATGCTCCCGTTATTTGGTGTGTTATCAGACCGTACTGACACCAGGATAGGCAAGCGCATGCCGTTCATCATCTTTGGTACTGCAGCTTCTGCAATACTTCTGTTCATACTTATTACTGTTGGTAATGTTCCGGGCAGGCTCGCTGTCTTTATCATCATATTATTACTGCTCCTGATCGCTATGGGTACCTACAGATCGCCTGCAGTATCCCTTATGCCTGATCTGACACCGGCACCTCTTCGTAGCAAGGCCAATGCGATCATTAACCTTATGGGTGCAGTTGGCGCAGTATATGCCCTGGTCATGATCAAGGTATTGCTTCACACAGCAGATGACCAGAGTCAGACGGATTATTTTCCACTGATGCTCAGCATTGTTATATTCATGGTAGTTGCAGTAGCCATACTGTTTTTTACTATTAATGAAAAAAAGATTGCTGCAAAAGTGGAAGAGGAGAATGAAAAGTTCAACATTCCTACTGATGTAAAAGAGCAAATAGAAGAAGAGGTCAAGGCTGAGGTTGGAAATACTTCAATGACTAAGGATGTAAAAAGAAGTATGATATTCCTTCTCTTATCAGTATTTTTGTGGTTCACAGCCTATAATGCCGTAACAACAGCATTTTCAAGATATGTAGGGGAAGTATGGCATCTCTATGACGGAGCTTATGCCAACTGCCTTATGGTTGCAACAGTTGCGGCCATCCTTAGCTATGTTCCGATTGGTTCTCTTGCCGGTAAAATAGGCAGGAAAAAGACCATACTCATCGGAATAGTGTTGATGTTTATCTGTTACCTTGTGGCAGCCCTTATGCCACAATACCAGAATTGGCTCTATGGACTCTTTGCAGTAATAGGCTTTGGATGGGCAGCCATCAACGTCAATTCCTACCCGATGGTAGTTGAGATGAGCAGTCATAGTGAGATCGGCAAGTTTACAGGCATGTATTATACATTTTCCATGGCAGCACAGGTATTTACACCAATAGCATCCGGATTCTTACTGGAACACATATCCTATAGAACACTGTTTCCATATGCTGTTGTATTTTCCTGCCTTGCATTTATAACCATGTCACAGGTAAGACATGGCGACAGCAAGCCTATTCCTAAAAAGAGTATTCTTGAGAGAATGGACGTTGACGATTAAGCATGGATAATTGTTGATTTTACATATATGTTTTGGAAAAAATAATTAAAATTAATCCTGAAAATATTCACAGTTTTAAGCTGTGAATATTTTTTTGGAAAAATTTCTAAGAAAAAGACACCCAGATGATAATTTTTTGTTGCGAATAACGGAATTAGGTATTAAAATATTGGTTGTGTTAAAAATTTGACGCATCAATAGGTCAAATACACAGTTTTATCATAGGAAGTGATTAGTAACATGTTTTTCTTAAGGGTTTTGTTGGTTATATTGATTATTCTGATCCTGCTATATCTACTCATGATACAGCCAAGAATCTTCCATAAACCTTCCCGCAGAGAGCATGTAAGTGTCCTGTATGCACACAGAGGCTTATTTGACAACAATAGTGATGCCCCTGAGAATTCAATGGCTGCTTTTCGCAAGGCAGTACAAGCTGGATATGGCATAGAGCTTGATGTTCAGCTATCTAAGGATGGTATCCCTGTTATTTTTCACGATTTTACTCTAGCCAGAGTTGCCAGATATGAGAAAGGCCAAGAACCGGCAGATGCTGTCAGAAATGATGACGGAAGCCTTGGAGTAAAAGGTAAAGTTGAAGACTACACCTTTGAAGAGCTTCAGAACTTCCATCTTATGGATTCTGAGGAAAAGATTCCTACATTTGAGTCCTTTTTACAGATGGTTGACGGCAAAGTTCCTCTTATAGTGGAACTTAAGATCGAGATGACAGACTTGTCCCTGTGTCCTAAGGTAGATGCACTTCTTAGGGATTATAAAGGAGTTTATTGTATAGAATCCTTTAATCCACTTGGGGTTCGCTGGTATAAGAAAAATCACAGCGAAGTTATGAGAGGCCAGTTATCTGACTGGTTTTTCAGAGATGATCCTACTTTATATAGAGGACCTTTATACTTTATGCTTACAAATTTGTGGTTCAATTTCCTGACAAGACCTGATTTTATAGCATACAACCACAAATTTTATTACAATCCATCCAGAATGATATGCAGAGGCCTGTACAGAAATGTAGCTGCTGCATGGACTATCAAATCTGAAGAAGAGCTTGCAAAAGCTAAAAAACACTTTGATATCTACATCTTTGACAGTTTTGTTCCAAAGGATGGACCTAAAGTTTTAGATAATTAACCATAAACATGGATAATTATACATAGTCACAAATAAAGAAAGGATTTTACCGATTTAGAGGTCGGTAAAAGGAGAGAGGAAAAGAAAAATGGCGAATAAGTGGGTTTATATGTTCAGCGAAGGCGACATGACCATGCGTAACCTCCTTGGTGGTAAGGGCGCAAACCTTGCTGAAATGACAAGTATTGGACTTCCTGTTCCTCAGGGATTCACAATCACAACAGAGGCATGTACTCAGTATTATGAGGATGGCCGTAAGATTAACGATGAAATCATGGCTCAGGCTATGGAAGGCGTTAAGAAGATGGAAGAGATCAACGGCAAAAAGTTTGGTGATCTTACAAACCCTCTTCTTGTATCTGTTCGTTCAGGTGCTCGTGCTTCTATGCCAGGTATGATGGATACAATCCTTAACCTTGGTCTTAACGACGAAGTTGTTGCTGCTATGATCAAGGGAAATCCAGATCCAGCATTCGAGCGTTTCGTATATGATTCATATAGACGTTTTATCCAGATGTTCTCAGACGTTGTTATGGAAGTTGGTAAGAAGTATTTCGAACAGCTTATCGACAAGATGAAGGAAGCTAAGGGCGTTAAGTATGACGTAGACCTTACAGCTGCAGACCTTAAGGAACTTGCTGAGCAGTTCAAGGCTGAATACAAGAAACAGCTTGGCGAAGACTTCCCTTCAGATCCAGTTGTACAGTTAAAGCTTGCTATTGAAGCTGTATTCCGTTCATGGGATAACCCACGTGCTAACGTATATCGTCGTGATAACGATATCCCTTATTCATGGGGAACAGCTGTTAACGTAATGCCTATGGTATTCGGTAACTTAAATAATGAGTCAGGTACAGGTGTTGCATTCACACGTGATCCTGCTACAGGTGAGAACAAGCTTATGGGTGAGTTCCTCATCAACGCACAGGGTGAAGACGTTGTTGCTGGTGTTCGTACTCCTATGCCAATTGCACAGATGGAAAAAGAATTCCCAGAAGCATACGCTGACTTCATTAAGGTATGTGAGACTCTTGAGAACCACTACCACGACATGCAGGATATGGAGTTCACTGTAGAAAACAAGAAGCTCTATATGCTCCAGTGCCGTAACGGTAAGAGAACAGCTCAGGCTGCTCTTAAGATTGCTTGTGACCTTGTTGATGAAGGACATAAGACAGAAGCAGAAGCAGTTGCTATGATCGATCCTCGTAACCTTGATACACTGCTTCACCCACAGTTTGATGCTGCAACTCTTAAGGCAGCTACTCCACTTGGAAAAGGTCTTGGAGCTTCTCCTGGTGCTGCTGCTGGTAAGGTTGTATTCACAGCTGATGATGCTGAAGCTTGGGCTGCAAGAGGCGAGAAGGTAGTTCTTGTTCGTCTTGAGACATCTCCAGAAGATATCACAGGTATGAAGGCTGCTCAGGGTATCCTTACAGTTCGTGGTGGTATGACATCACACGCTGCCGTAGTTGCTCGTGGTATGGGTGAGTGCTGCGTTTCAGGTTGTGGCGATATCAACATGGATGAAGAAAACAAGAAGTTCACACTTGGTGGCGTAGAGTTCCACGAAGGTGACACAATCTCTATCGATGGTACAACAGGTAACATCTATCAGGGTATTATCCCAACAGTAGATGCTACTATTGCTGGTGAGTTCGGCCGTATCATGGCTTGGGCTGACAAGTATAGAAGACTTAAGGTTCGTACAAATGCTGATACTCCAGCTGATGCTAAGAAGGCTAGAGAGCTTGGTGCAGAAGGTATCGGTCTTTGCCGTACAGAGCACATGTTCTTCGAAGCAGACAGAATTGCTGCATTCAGAGAAATGATCTGCTCAGATACAGTAGAAGAGAGAGAAGCAGCTCTTGATAAGATCCTTCCATATCAGCAGGGCGACTTCGAAGGACTCTTCGAGGCACTTGAAGGTAACCCAGTTACAATCAGATTCCTTGATCCACCTCTTCACGAATTCGTTCCTACAGAAGAAGCTGACATCAAGAAGCTTGCTGAGAGCAAGAACAAGTCTGTAGAAGAAGTTAAGGCTCTTATCAATGGCCTTAAGGAATTCAACCCAATGATGGGTCACAGAGGATGCCGTCTTGCAGTTACATATCCTGAAATTGCAAAGATGCAGACAAAGGCTGTTATCCGTGCAGCTATCAACGTACAGAAGAAGCATGCTGACTGGAAAGTAGTTCCAGAAATCATGATCCCACTTGTATGTGATGTTAAAGAGCTTAAGTTCGTTAAGAAGGTAGTAGTTGAGACAGCTGATGCTGAAATCGCTGCTGCTGGTGTTGACCTTAAGTACGAAGTTGGTACTATGATTGAGATCCCAAGAGCTGCTCTTACAGCTGATGAGATCGCTGCAAACGCTGACTTCTTCTGCTTCGGTACAAACGACCTTACACAGATGACATATGGTTTCTCAAGAGATGATGCTGGTAAGTTCTTAAATGCTTACTATGACACAAAGATCTTCGAGAACGATCCATTTGCTAAGCTTGATCAGACAGGTGTTGGTAAGCTTATGGAAACAGCTATTAAGCTTGGTAAGCCAGTAAATCCTAAGCTTCACGTAGGTATCTGCGGTGAGCACGGTGGAGACCCATCTTCAGTAGAATTCTGCCACAAGATCGGTCTTGACTATGTATCATGCTCTCCATTCAGAGTACCTATCGCAAGACTTGCTGCAGCACAGGCAGCTATTGCCGAGAAACACTAATTGAAAATGCGCTATTTCTGGGAACATTTGAGATTCCAAAATCTTACATACAGAAAGCTGCAAAGCTCTACTATGGAGAGCACCGCAGATTTCGGTTCCCGGAAAAGCTTGAATTTAAGCTGTTTCTAGTATAGGGAGTCATTTTGACTCCCTATATTTTTACCTAAAAATGAAAAAAGTTTTGGGTATAAGCTTATAGGCAAAAAAATT
>SVGC01000074.1:2162-4094 GCA_015056495.1 Butyrivibrio sp. | reverse complement strand
ATCCATGGAACAGACACCATGGCATATACTTCATCAATGCTATCTTTTATGCTGCAAAATATAAATATTCCCGTTGTTGTAACAGGTTCCCAGCTATCTATCACTAATCCTATCGCTGATGCAATGGAGAACTGCAGATGCGCTATACACATGGCTGCCAGCGGCATCCCCGGGGTATTTGTTGCTTTTAACAGGAAAGTCATGCTTGGTTGCAGGGCTTCTAAAGTAAGATCTTTGAGCTTTGATGCCTTCGAGAGCATTAACTATCCAAATGTTGCAACGATCAGTTCTTTGGGAATGAATATCGATGAAAAAGCAGTTCCCGTTAGAAATGGTGTATTCCACCTGGCAGACAGCTATTCTACCAAAGTATGCATGCTCAAGATGTTTCCGGGAATGCACAGAAGTCTGTTGGAATCATTGGCAGATCAAGGCTACAAAGGATTATATATTGAAGCCTATGGAATAGGTGGGCTTCCGTTTTTGAATCATGACTTTATCAGTACCATTGAAAAGCTGATAAAAGGCGGCATGACGGTTGTAGTCGGAACTCAGTGCCCATATGAAGGTTCTAAGCTTGATGTTTATGAGACAGGAAAAAAATCCTTGGAAATAGGCGTATTACAGGCTCATGACATGACAAGTGAGGCATCCCTCACAAAGCTAATGTGGATCCTGGGCATGACAAATAATGCTTCTGAAATAAGGGATTATTATTCAATAAATATAGCTGGTGAGATAAGCACTCCACTGCAAGCCAAATAAAAAAGAATGTCGCTTGCGACATTCTCGCGCCGAGCGCGGTTGCATTTATGCAACATATTCCTATCGCGCGAGGTGCGCATCCTTAGCGGAGCTTTATTATCTCCATAGTTTTTTCCATATACTATTTACCAGGTCGATACAATACTGTGTAGAAAAAGTACTGTCCTGCTTTCTGATTTCATTTTCCAAACCCATGGTTTCTGAATAAGAAGAAAGCGGGCAGACTCTTATATTTCTATCGCCACTTTTAACATGGCATACAAGAGCTTCTACTCCATAGTCCTTTATTACCACTTCACCATTTTTATCAAGTCCGATGGAAATCTGCGCCATACCACCCACCATTCGATTGGCAACGCCTTTTCCCTTACCGGATGTCCAATTGACGAAGTTTCCAAGAGAATAATAGACAAGCATATCCCCATTTCCATGATTATTGCTATATCCCGGGCTATCATCCTCCATCATTTCAATGGGTTCTATTACATGTGGATGTGTCCCTATCACAAGATCAGCACCATATTCTCTAAAGATTTTTGCCCATTTCTTCTGGCTGCTATCAGTTCCAAGCTCATATTCCGTACCCCAGTGCGGACAAACTATTGTAAAATCTGCATTCTCTTCTGCATATTTTAGATCTGAAATAACTTTATCTTTATCCAGCATATCAACCGCATATGGCATACCCTTTGGCAAGCTGATCCCATTGGTTCCATAAGTATAATTCAAAAGAGCAATCTTAATACCATCTTGTTCAATTATTGTAATATTCTCCTGATCCTCTTTGCTGTCATTGATTCCCAGGATAGTGATCTCCGGATGATTTTCTTCCCAATAGTCCAGCGTGTTCAGAATGCCTTTTTTACCCTTATCAAGTGCATGATTTGTGCCATGGCAGACCACGTCAAATCCTGCTTTTACAAGAGCATCTCCAATCTCTGTCGGCGCATTAAACGCCGGATATCCTGAAACTCCAAGCTCCTCCCCGCCAATGATGACTTCCTGATTAACAATTGCTATATCTGCTGATGCAATATCTTTTTTAGTGTCTTCAAAAATAAAATCAAAGTTGTAGTTACCTGCATCATCTTTCGCAGCTTCTTCCACTGGCGTATGCAGCAGGATGTCTCCAACCATAACTATTGTTATTTCTTTGTCTGTACTCTT
>SVGC01000074.1:0-2062 GCA_015056495.1 Butyrivibrio sp. | reverse complement strand
TGTCCATTAACTCTCTATGCCTATAGAATCGTCGTTTTATATATGTTATTTTGACTAATGTATTACATTTGTTCTATTTGAGGGGAGAGAAAAAATGTCTACTAAATATCCATTGACCGCCGCACAAAAACTCCATTACAGATGGATCAGGCAGTACAATACTCAGCAGGTATCAGGACTCAGTGCTGTTGCATCCCTGAAGACTGATCTGGATCTTGATCTGTTAAAAAAATGCATCGAAAAAGAGCTGGACCGGTATAAGTGTCTGCAGGTGCAATTCACTAAGCCTGATAAAAATGGCGAAATCTATCAATACATCCCGGAAAAAAGAAATATTCCCATCAGCTACAGAGACTTGTCTGAAATGTCTTTATCAGAAGCTGACAACATAATGCAGAGCTGGGCATATCAGACCTTTGGAGGCGATGATATTCCAATGTGTGAGTTTATTCTGGTCAAATTACCTGATAACTATAATGGCTTTTTTATCCATATTGATCACAGGCTCATGGATTCTTGTGCGTTGGTGGTCATGATAAACGATATCATGTCGCTCTACACCCACTACCGTTTTGGCAGTGACTATCCTGAAGCTCTTGCAGATTATGAAACAGTCCTTGTAAGTGACCTAAAGAAAGCAACCAGTGAAAAGAGGTTTTTGAAAGATCAAAAATTCTGGAACGATATGCTGGATCAGTACGGAGAGCCTCTATATTCTGATATTCAGGGGACAACTATCCTGGAAAAGGCAAGAAAAAACCATAAAAATAATGACCTGCGAGCCGCTGATATTCAGCTGAAGGAGCTCTTCGTTGCAGTAAAAGATTACGTCCTTGACAGTGCTTCTTCCAAAGTACTTATCGACTTTTGCCTGAATCACCAGTTATCCATGACTAATCTCCTGCTATTAGGGATCAGGACCTATCTATCCAAAGTAAATGATGGTCAGGAGGATATCACTATAGAAAACTTTATTTCCAGAAGATCCACTAAAGATGAATGGACCTCTGGTGGAAGCCGTACCATTATGTTTCCTTGCAGAACAGTTATTTCGCCTGAAATGGATTATTTATCTGGAGCTTATGAAGTTCAGGCAATGCAAAATCGTATATATATGCATAGCAATTACGACCCTGCTCTCATATGGGAAGAGATCCAAAAGAGATACGGCACTCCTGATAATACCACCTATGTCAGCTGCTATCTCACTTACCAGCCTCTTCCGGTGAAGCCAGAAAATCCATACATAAAAAAAATTCCACTGCATTCAAAGTGGTTTGCCAACGGAGCAGCAACTAAAAAGATGTATCTCACAGTATCACATACACCTGATGGTGGTATGAACTTTTCTTATCATTACCAGACTGCTGAGCTGTGTGAAAAAGATATTGAGATACTTAACTATTATCTAATGCGTATCATTTTTAGAGGTGTAGAACAGCCAAACTTAAGCATTGGCGAGATCATTGCAATGGTATAGAGAGGAACTATCTTGCCGAAATGAAGATTGGGCATGGTTCCGACTGATTGAGTAGGATCAAATCAATTTATATTATATGAGGAGGATTTATCATGAAAGAAGAAATGAAATTTAAATCAATCGTAGCGCAGTACTGTCAGGTAAAGCCTGAAAATATGACTGGTGAGCTAAGATTTCGTGAAGACCTGGGCTTTAGTTCTCTTGATTTTATGTCTATGCTTGGAGAGCTTGAAGATGAATTTGACATTGAACTTGAAGAAGACAAGATCATAAATATACATACCATTAAAGAAGCAATGGATATGATCAAATCCTTGGAGGTGGCAGTATGAAACATTCATTAAAAGAGCTGTGGGCACAGGCAGCATCTAGATACTCGGATATGACTGCGATCAAGTGGCTGGACCATAAGGATATCCATTCAGTCCGATATCAGGAACTGGATGATGACATTGACAGAATAGGCCGAGGACTTGCAGCAAATGGCTATGATCATGCTCACATTGCTATTATAGGCGAATCATCTACTTTTTGGATCGCAGCTTACCTTGGGATCGTAACAGGCAACAATGTAGCTGTTCC
>SVGC01000029.1 GCA_015056495.1 Butyrivibrio sp. | reverse complement strand
AAAGTGTCAAAAAAGACCTGTGGGCGAGAATTTTTAGTGCAATACTTGAAATGCTATGATACAATAGGTAAATCGGGATGTGGCTTAGGTGGTAAAGCGCTTGACTGGGGGTCAAGAGATCGCAGGTTCAAGTCCTGTCATTCCGACTTTTAATATAAGGGACGGATCAGATCAGGAATGTCGATTGCGACATTCTTTTTCATTTTTCGGAGGTTTTTTACTATGGCATTTGATGGAATAACTGTTGCCAGTATTGTTAAGGAATTAAGTGATAACCTGACTGGTGGACGTATATATAAGATCGCACAGCCTGAATCAGATGAAATCGTGCTGACTATCAAAACCAACGCGGATAAGGGCTACCAGAGCAAGGTAGTACTGTCAGCTGACGCTTCTCTCCCACTGATCTATGTATCAGAGGAGAGTAAGAAAGCTCCTATGACAGCGCCTGTTTTTTGCATGGTTCTGAGAAAACATATATTAAACGGCCGCATCACATCTATAACACAGCCGGGGCTTGAGCGTATAGTGCGTTTTGAAGTTGAGCATATGGATGAAATGGGTGATATGCGTCACAAAGTCCTTTTGATAGAACTTATGGGCAAATACAGTAACATCATCTTTATTGATGAAGAAAACAAGATCATTGATTCTATCAAACACATCTCTGCTTCTGTCAGCTCTGTCAGAGAAGTGCTTCCAGGCAGGGAATATTTTGTTACACAGACTCAGGACAAGGCAGACCCACTAAATACAGACATCACAGAGTTTGCAAGTCTCATCAGAGGTAAGGGTATGCCTGTATTCAAGGCTATTTATTCCTCTTACACAGGTCTGTCATCAGTCTGTTCTCAGGAAATCTGCTATAGAGCATCTATCGACGCTGATAAGTCAGCTATTGCTCTTACTGATGCAGAATTCAGCAACCTCTACATTGCTTTCAGCGGACTGATGAGTGATGTAAAACAAGGCACTTTCAAGCCAACTGTTGCTTATATAGGTGGAAAGCCAAAAGAATATGCTGCTTTTGACCTGACTATCTATTCTTCTGCCGAAAACAGCTCTATCAAGAACTATGACACAATGTCACAGCTTCTCGAAGGCTACTATTCAGAAAAAAATATTGAAACAAGGATCCGTCAGAAATCTGTTGACCTGAGAAAGATCGTCCAGACAGCTCTTGAACGTAATGTGAGAAAGTTGGATCAGCAGACTCACCAGATGCAGGATACTCAAAAGAAGGATAAATACCGAGTGTATGGAGAACTGCTCAATGTATACGGCTACTCTGCAAAAGAAGGGGATAAGGAAATAACTGTTGAAGATTACAACACAGGAAAGCCTCTTACGATCCCGCTTGATCCTACACTTACTGCTTCACAGAATGCTAAAAAGTATTTTGACAGATATACTAAATTAAAGAGAACCGCTGAAGCTCTTGAAGATCAGATGAAGGATGTACAGGAACAGATACAGCACCTGGAATCCATATCATCTTCTCTTGATATAGCAAGACAGGAAGAGGACCTTTTGCAGATACGCATGGAGCTTGCAGAGGCAGGCTATGTCAAAAAGAAGTCATCAGAAAAAGGAAAACGCAAGGAAAAGATCACCAGCAAGCCTTTCCATTACATTTCAAGTGATGGATTCGATATATATGTAGGCAAAAATAACTACCAAAATGATGAACTGACTTTCAAGGTTGCAAACGGCGGTGACTGGTGGTTCCACTCAAAGGGTTGCCCCGGTTCCCATGTAGTCCTTATCACTGGAGGCAAGGACGTCCCTGACAGAGCTTTTGAAGAGGCAGCTGCACTTGCAGCCTACTACTCCAAAGGAAAAGATCAGGATAAGGTAGAAATCGACTACCTTCAAAGAAAAAATGTTAAAAAACCCGGCGGTGCCAAACCTGGATTTGTAGTATACTACACCAACTACTCCATGGTTATTGCACCGGATATTTCAAATTTAAAAGAAATAGGCTGATCATAAAAATGGGCTTTGATCACAATTGACCAAAGCCCATTTTTTCTATGTATTTTTTCACTTCGTGCCATCAGTTCGATGAAGATGATGAACTTGAGCTCCTATTAGCTAAACAAATAGATTACTGCTCCATGGGACGGAATCTGCTCAGTAATAGCTTCTGAATTATCAAATTCACTTCCGCTCCACAATTCCTTAACATCACTATATTCCTCAAGATCAGCTGATGCCGGCTCAAATGTAACTTCTCTATCAACATCTGAAATATTAAAGAGTGCAACATATACGCCTTTTCCATCTTTTCTAGGTGCGATCCAGGCAATCTCAGAATCAGTTCTATAAAGCTGATGAGCACAATGGCTCTCTTTCTCAATTGCAAGAACATCGCTATTAGTCAAAAGCTCAAGTGTAAACTCATCATTTTTAGGAAGATGAGCACCAACTATAAGCGGTGAGCGCATCATGCACCACAAACTCATCATAGTGATCTGCTCAGCCTTGGTAAATTTAGTCTGATCAGCCTTATCATAATCCTGTCTAAGTGATCCAACCGGAAGCATATCTGCGTCAGGCCAGTGACCAGGGCCTGCATGGATAGCCCACTTCTCAGCTCTTTCAAACATTGCAAGAAGTAGCTCCCATTTGTCCCAGAAATCATCAGTAATACGCCACATATTGGCATAAGTCTTGAGATGCTCTGCTCTGTCTAATGGCGCAGGTCCAGGAGAAAGACTCAGTACCATGTCTCTTCCACTATTTCTGCAAGCTTTTGATATAACTTCTATTTCTTTCTCACAGTGAGGATATTCTCTTGCAATATCATCCACCTTGACAAAATCTACGCCCCACTGAGCATAGAGTTTGAATATGCTGTCATAATATTCCTGCGCACCTTCTCTGTCGCAGAAAAGTCCGTACATATCAGGATTCCAGAAACATATAGAATTAGGATTGGCTACCTGATCGCAACGTTTGTCACTACCAAGTATAGGTAGATGCTTATGTGCTGCCATACGAGGCATACCACGCATGATATGTATTCCAAATTTTAGTCCAAGGTCGTGAACATATTTTGCCAAAGGCTCAAAACCTTTTCCATCTGCTGCCGATGGGAATCTATTAACTGCAGGAAGAAGTCTTCCATACTCATCCATCACCAGCTCTGAAAATGGTTCATATTCATGTGTTGACGCTGTAGGCTGAAACCATTCGATATCAACTACAACGTATTCCCAACCATATTCCTTAAGATTCTTTGCCATATAATCGGCATTTTCTTTTACCTGCTGCTCATTTACCGCAGCTCCAAAACAATCCCAACTATTCCACCCCATTGGCGGGTTCTTTGCTACCATAAAATCCTCCATAAAAAACACTATAATCCGCTCTGTCATTATAATTGAGAGCTATAGTCTGATTATATTACTTTAATGAAGAAAAAACTATAATAGTTTAGAAAAATCCTTATCAATCATTTAATCCAAGTAATTTCATAAGTGTAGGTTCAAAGCCAAATTCACTAACAAGCGCATCTACTTCTTCTCTGGCCCTGCGGGTTACTGCAGGAGGAGTCACACCTCTCTTGACTGCACGGATCATAAGGTTTTTAGGAGTATTGTCAAAATCGACAAACTCAAGTATCTGGGTCTTATATCCCATGTATTCAAGCAGATTACAACGGATTGCATCAGTTGCAATAGCTGAAAAGCGTTCTTTCAAGATGCCGTACCTTGATAAAATCGCAAGCTTTTGTGGCTCAATCTGTTTATTAAGTTCATGTTGACAGCAAGGAACTGAAAATATCATCTTGGCCTTCCACTCTATGGCATTGTACAAGGCAAAATCTGTAGCAGTATCGCAGGCATGGAGGGTTATCACCATATCTACATCAAATGGTGCCTTGAAACCATTGATATCGCCCAGTTCAAATTTCAAAGTATCGTAGCCATACTTTTTAGCTGCCTCATTACATTTTTTGATAACATCACTCTTTAGATCAAGACCTATCATATTGACTTCCATATGCATGATCTCTGTCAAATAATAGTAGACTACAAAAGTCAGATAGGACTTGCCACAGCCAAAATCAATGACATTTAACTTTTTAAGACCTGACTTTGATATCTCATCATCCAATATCTCAATAAATCTGTTGATCTGCTTATATTTGTCATACATGGAATTTACAACTTTTCCATCAGCTGTAAATACGCCCATATCTGTAAGAGGCTCTATCTTCATGCCTTCCTGCAGGATATAGTTCTTTTTACGATTATGGCTATTTTCCTGTTTTACAGGACATGCTGCTCCTGCTTCACTGGCACCTCCTGCTGCCGAAAGAGTTACCTTATCTGTTGCTCTCTTTTTTACCTTATAGGTAGCTCTGCCATCCTTGGATAAAAGTATGATATGTTCAGAGCTTGCAGATATACCATTCACCTGTTTATACTTCTGGAAAGAGAGCTCCGCCAGGCGAAATGCTATATCGTTTTCATCCAGATTCTCATGAAATACCTGTTTCTGGGTATACTTAGCTATCTGATACTTTCCTGCCTTATTCTCTACAACTATCTTTTTATATTCATCAGATTTTTTGACAGGGGAACTGATTATGATCTTTTCTACGTTATCCCTTATCATCAATTCAAAATATTGCTGTAACTGCTGCATAATCCCTCCGATCATCTCGTTTTGTCATTTTCATGCACATATATTTTTCTCATTAAATCAATCCACTAATCAAACAATTGATTCAACATCCCTACATATCAATATTTTCAGCGCTTCTAAGCAGCTTCCTATACTCTCTTGGAGACATATGGTATTTCTCAGCAAAAACTCTGTTAAAAGTCCTCTGGGACTCAAAACCTGCATTTTCATATGCCATGGTAATACTCTGATCAGTATATTGCAAAATATTGACCACATATTCAAGTCTCTTGTTATTCAGATACCCGTTAAAATTGGTATGAAAAGTGCTTGAAAACATTCTTGAAAGAGCATAAGGGCTTATATACAGGTCTCTTGCCATTGATGTCAATGTCACTCTCTCTGTAAAATGTGATGATATATAGGACACTGCGCGATATATTATATCATTACTTTCAAAATTGTCCTTATCAATCAGCTCGTACATAGGAAGCGCTCTGGCAAGTACTATCTGCAGATAGCTCCTGATCACAATATCGCTGTACGGACCTTTTTTAAGATCAAAATGATCTATCTGCTTAATTTGGCTATTTTTCATAAACGAAGTCAGTTTGGATATAGCAAAAGAAATATCCTCATGCACATCAGCCGCGCTTATAACAGGATTTTTAGGACACTTATGAGCAAGAACATCTGCAAAGCTTTCACACAGATTTGGAGACGCCAAAATATATATGCTTCTGCATCTTCTGGTATCAAACACCTGATAATGATGGATCATGTCAGGAAAAACAATAGCGAAATCACCTTTTTCCATATGAAAAAGATCCTGACCTATCCCAAGCTCCAGACTTCCTTCTGTAACATACACGATCTCCATTACTGTATGGAGATGCGGTGATACATGTATGGACTTTTTATTATATATTTCCAGATCATCTTGTACATCTTCAAATAATGGCTGCATTATTACTCCTTTTCCCTGGCCTACAGCATTTATTTAAGCTTAATATAACCTTGATCGATCATTTTTGCAAGATTTGGCTACTTTTATTTTTATTTTGACAAGTAATTATGTGTGCAATAACATATAATGCAAAATGTAACGAAGTGGTAGATGTAAGAGATTTCAAGAGAAGAGAAATCAGAAAGGACAATATTATGAAAAATATGTTCAAAAGATTTGGCAACTTTTTAAAAGAGTCTTATGTTGAGTACTGTGAGCTTATGGCAAAGCAGATCTGTTACAAGTACAATTATTGATATATAAACCTAATTATAGGCAGTGGATCACGTTTTATTGATCCACTGCCCTTTTTTATCATTAATGAGTCACCGGGGACGTATCAGATTGACTCACAATTTATGCATTATCTTCGTCAAATTCTCTTGTTCTTGCTCCCATGCTCTTTAATACTTTCTTTCGTTCGTACATCATATGATCAGCTCGTTCAAACAGATTATAAAGCTGCTCATCATCCGGACGAAGAGTTGAGACACCAATTGAAACAACAACTTCATTATTTTTGATGTTTTCTTCCACCTGTTTGTTAAAGGCGTCAATCACTTCATTTCTGGTATCATACCCTTTTCCCTGAAGCAGAACTACAAACTCATCACCACCGGTCCTGTAGACTGAGCCATGATCAAAAAGATCACAGATAAGAGAACTGGCAGCCTTAATAAGCTGATCACCGGCAACATGGCCTTTTGTGTCATTGACATATTTAAGACCATTTATATCACATGCAACGAGAGCCAGCTTTTCAATACTCTTTTCACGGATTCTGATATTAATCTGTTTTTCCATCTCCATGTAAGCATGCTTATTTCTGACTCCTGTCAATGAATCAGTATTTGCCATACTCTTGAACACTTTGCTGTTTTCCTTTTCTTCATCCAGCTTTTCTTTAGCAACGCGCCTTATCATATAGAATATTATACCTGAGAAAATTGACGCTACTACAAGCAAGAATAATATCTGTAAACGATTAGTGACAATGCTTTTTTCACTGATTTCATGGATCTGATCCTGAATAACGCTCTCACGAATCATTCCAACCAGTTCCCAGCCAGTATCAGGTACAGGCTCATAGTAAATAGTGTCAGTCACGCCATTTATAGTAAATGTCAATGTTCCACTTTTTTCATTTACAAAATCATCTCGAAATGAATCCCACTGTTCCTCGGAAACATTTCCATGTAGTGCATCAAAAACATTATTCACCCCAATAAACGGACCAAGCTCTGTTTCTGACAGATTTCCACCATTTGCAGAATACAAGGCAAAATGTGTAGTATCCTGGTCATCAAGAGCAAGCAGGTCAACTATGTCATTAATATCTATCTGAACAAAACATGCTTTAAACTGTTTGCCCATTATCTTTATATTTATAGGTATTACCAGACAGAGATCCTTGGATGAACCATAAATAAAAACGGTACTTATCATTTTGTCTTCAAGTTTATCATTTGCAAGGAAGGCATGTCTGCTGCCACCAGTATACGTGGTGTACTGGGTGTAAACTATATTGTCCTCATCCACAAGGGCAAAACGGTTAAGGGACAAAAGTCTCTTCATCCTGCCTATAGCATCTCGCAGATCCTCCTGAGTGTTTATCTCTTCTTCATCTATAACACTTACAGCCTTGTACATGTAATCAAAATTGTTGTTGATCAGGTTTGTAATTGTCTTGGCACGTCTGTCTGCCATGGATTCAAGATAAAAAGCGCTCACAGCAGAAACAGCCTGATTTGTGGATATCATAGCCTGCTTAGAAGCCCAATAAGTATTGGCGATTACCGTTACCATGATAAGGACACTTCCTATCGCCGCAGTTATAGACACTGCCTTGTCAGTCATCCTTTTTCTTTTCATTGAGAAACGTCTCCATACAATATTTCCAGCATCGGCGCTGCATCATCTTGATAAATTAATGTTGTTCGCTCATCAGTCTTTTCAGGAAAAAGATCTCCTGGCAAATTACCATCTGCAATCATTACCGCAACCCGCAATGTATCAAAGCCAATAGAGTAGCAATCCTGTACTCCCAGGCAATAAATCACGCCATCTTTAAGATAATGAAGAGCCTCCTGATCATGGTCCATGCCTACGATCACAGCTTCGCTACCACTCTCCATAACTGCTCTTGCTGTTCCAACAGGATTACTCATATTGCAGCATATAAAGCCCGCAATATCAGGATTATCTTTTAACATCTGCATACTCAGTTCGTATGCTGTATCAATAGAGTCCATATCGTACTCAACTGCTACTATTTCCATATTCTGGTACTTAGCAATTGTATCCATGGCTCCTCTGGCTCTGTCTTCATGACAAGGAGCTCCCGGGCTTCCAACAAGTATTCCAACCTTGCCCTTATAGCCTATCTTCTCACATAGAGCTTCTGTTAAGTCAGCTCCGTCCTGATAGTTGTGGGTATTACCCACATATGCTATCCTCTTGCAATCCGCAGATGCATCAGAGCTGGAAAAAGTCATGACTTTAAAACCTGCATCTATCATTTGATCAAGTACAGGCGACATCTTCTCCTCATCGGCTACATCTACTCCAATCACATCATAATCTCGCTCCATGGCAAGTAATAATCTCTCAGTCTGATCCTCATAGGAAGCTGCCTCCGGAGCCATATATTCATATGTAATGACTACGCCTTTTTCGAGATATTTTTTCTGAGCATCCTCCATTCCAAGAGCAACAGCATCCCACCAGGGATGAACTATCTTATATGTAAAATAAAAATTGTAGCTCTTTTTAGCAGGCACATAATCATCAAGATTATGCTCAAAATCTACAACAGTGCTTGTACCGTACGCCTTTGTTCCGGTCTCTGTATAATATCCGCTGCTAGTACCTGCAACAAAAAGAGAAAGCGCTACTATTATAAATTTGCAAAAAACATTTTTTATCCTTTCAGGCAAAACATTCCTCCTTTAAGACACAAATTCTCACTTTAACTATATATAATTAATAATACGATATTTCGCTCTTTTATACTCTTAAATATATATAAAAATCTCATTATAAAAAAGAGTGAGCAGGAGAGTCAGTGGGGACGTATCAGTTTGACTCATTGTGCACAATGAGTCAAACTGATACGTCCCCACTGACTCCCCGCTGGCTCTTTATCGTTTATCTTTATCAATAGATTCCAGGCTGACCGTAGCTATTACAGCGTATAATAATGCAAAAAAGATCAGGAACATCCAGCATTTCAAAAGATTAAAGGGACTGTACTCATAAG
Source organism: Butyrivibrio sp. (assembly GCA_015056495.1). Lineage (GTDB taxonomy): Bacteria > Bacillota > Clostridia > Lachnospirales > Lachnospiraceae > Butyrivibrio. The sequence goes on along the minus strand of SVGC01000029.1, from coordinate 42,031 downwards.
CCAAATTTTGGTTCTGTCTGCCGCTCTCTGCCAGGATCTCATCCCTTCGTCCGGTGGTTTCGATGTAGTTCAAGACCTCAAAAACAGGCTTCTCTCCTTCGACCTCAACGTCTTTCATCTTGACCATACTGTTCCATAAGGACACCATTGGAAGGCTGTTGTAATCGCCCTGTATACACAAGGCCGTAAGTCCCCACTTGGATATAGTTATATCAGTCAGCTGCAAGGCAGTTCCTGATAATGAAAAGAATCCTCCGGAGAAGACAAGCTGAAAGATAAGCAAAAAAGGCATGATAGTCATAGCAGTAGTCGTTGAATGAACAACGGCAGATACCATAAGAGCCATCATATCGGCGCTATAGGTTATCAAAAATATTGTTACGCCAAAATCAGCCAAAGCAAAAGGAAATAACATACTTTTATCAGGGAATGACACATCAGCCAGAGTGCATATTCCAATAGTTATTACAGTCTGCCCTATGCACAGAAAAGCCTGATATATCATATGGGCTGCAATATAAGAAGTAATATGCAGTCCTGATCTGTGTTCTCTTTTGACAATAGGCCTTTCCCTGCATATAACCTGGATTGAATTAAAAAAGCCATTCCATATGCATACGCAAGTCAGCGCAAATGTACCAGTCAATGTCCCTTCCTGATTTACAAACACATTTTTGCCCACAACAAATGAAACAAGTCCTGCGATGATCGCCGCCATAGGCAGCACTTTCCAGTCATTCTGAAAAATAAACATCCTGAAAAGCTTGCCAAGATATATAAATGTCTGATATATGTGACCACTACGTCTGATCTTCTTTCTCATTACTTTTAGCCCACCTCCCTTGATGCCTGCTGCGTCTGTGCATATTTTCCTATAAATTCATCTGCAAGACCTTCTCCACCTTCTTCTTTCTGATTGATGGACAACAGAATATCTTCCATTGAATCTTTACCAAAAAACTGATAGGAATCATTGACCGAACCATAGAAAGCAAGTCTTCCGCATCTTGATGAATCCTTGGCCAGGACAATTACATCATCAAAGAGGTCTATTACTCTGTCAGGAGTATGGGTGATAACGATCACAATTTTCCCGGAATCGGCTATAGACCTTAGTTTTTCAAAAAGGCCTCTTGCCACAACACCGTCCAGGCCCGAATCAGGTTCATCCAGGATAAAAAGAGACGGATCAGAAATAAATTCCATGGCTATAGACAGCCTTTTTCTCTGACCACCGGAAAGTTTCTCAACCAGTGAATTTCTTATCGCTCCAAGGCCAAATTCTTCAAGGACTTCATTTACTCTTTTTCTTTTTTTCAAAAATGAAACATTAGAAGGAAGTCTCAAGGAGGCTGCATCTCTGAGAGTCAGATAAACTGTATCATTGCTTCTCATAAGATCCTGCTGCGGAACAAAACCAACATCAAATTTGAGATTTTCATACTCTTCATAAATATTATGTCGGTCCAATAATATCTCGGCGTCAGCTTTTTCATATCCTGTAACTGCATTGAGGAAAGTAGTCTTTCCTGCTCCGGAGCCGCCAAGCAAAAGCACCATGTGGCCTTTTGGGATAGTTAAATGGATATCCTTCAGCAGATACTTCTTTTTAAACAGATCAATGATCGTACGACTGGTGATATTGACTGTAAGGCCATCATCTGTTGCATCCGCATTGATCCCATAGGTTTCAACGCCTTTTTGGATCTTTGGAACTTTCTTGGATGGAACGAAAGTCTTACCAAATCCCCAGATAAGCACAGTGATCGTCTTAAAAAAGAACCACATCCATGCCCAGGATTTTTTCCTATTAAAAATTTCACAGAGACCAATAGTAATACGAACCATATATATGACAGCCGCCATTCTCAAGGTTATATAAGCTATGGCAAGGATATCATACCAAATGGTGTCATGATCCACCAACAGATAAGCAACATTGAATAAATAAGCAGCTATAGAGAGTTTAGCGTAGGTTCTGGCATCATTTTCTTTATATGCACATAATCCCAGATGGTACTCTCTTCCAAGAGGAACCAGCGCCCACAGAGGTTTTACACCGCATTTTACAAATAAAGCCATTAATCCGGCAGAATATAATGCCCAAAAAATTAACTGAACTATTATTATGACCAGAGAAAATGTTTCCTGCATATTATGCCAGATACCTCCTGAATCGCTTTTTGTGAGATCCACAACCAATGTGGATTTCTGTTTGAAGTAATGAAAAATAATAATATCTATAATTAATTATCAACGTCAGGTTGTATATTGTCAAACGTTATATTGTTTGCAAGAAAATAACCGTACACAGAGTTCAACAGAACCTGCATACGGCTATTTCATATTTTAGATTTCTTCAACATAACTTACAAATTCAAGCTCATTAAGCATTCTAAGAACCACTTTGTGGGAGCGATTCTTATCAAAGTCAATGTCGACGATGAGAGCTGCATCAGAAGGCTGAAGTGTCTTTTCTTTACTCTTGGTCATACTGCTGACTTCAAAGTGCTGATCTGATAGCCACTTGGAGAGATTGGAAGCTCCGCCTTCTTTTCTGACCTCGATATATACGCTCATGTACTTGCTGTTTTCCTCAACTGCCTTACCAAATCTCATAAGAATGATATTGGAGATCATGATAAGAAGGAAACATACAATACCGATGGTAAGGTATCCTCCGCCCAAGGCCATGCCCATACAGGATGTAACCCAAAGAGATGCTGCCGTTGTAAGACCCTTGATCTGTTTTCTTCCTGTAACAAGGATCGTGCCGGCACCTACAAAACCGATACCGCTAACAACACCGGCCGGGATACGGCTTACATCAGCATTTAGATTTGGCAAAAGAGCCAGGTATATATTCAGAGCTGTAGCCACTGCGCTTCCAAGGCTTACAAGAGCGAAGGTCTTGATACCTGCGCTGTGCCTTTTGACAACCCTCTCCCATCCGACAAGACTGCCGAAAAGGGTTGCCAGGACAAGCCTTATGGCAACGGCCACGTCATTAGTACTCTCTAAAAATTCATAAACATTAACAATATTCATACATATAGCTCCTGAGATAATTATTTCTAGGCCATGGAAATGAAAAGAAAATCCCTTTTTAAATCTTCGACATTTCATGGGTAGAAATACTATTATAACGCATATAGAGTATTTTCTTCAAACTTTAAATAAACCTCATCACCCACGCTATAAATCTTTTTATTCTTAGGATTATATTCCTGGATCTTGAGTAGGGAATCTGCCACTCTGACATGGTAATCCTGATAAGCACCCATGAAGCAGGAATATTCTACTTTACCTTTGATGGAGCCACTATCTGCAAGGGAAGCACCCTCAGGCCTGAGTACTACACTACAATCACTGCCAGTCTCTATATTGCCGGTAGCACAAGCAAGCTCGGTTCCGTCAACCTCTACTACATCCTGCGATTTTACCCTGGCTGCAAGGAAGTTGGCCTCGCCAATAAAATCAGCTACAAACTTGCTGTTTGGATAGTAATATGCTTCCTGCGGAGTCGATATCTGCTCCACAATTCCTTTATTCATGATGATGACCTTATCAGAGATAGCCATTGCTTCACTCTGATCATGTGTTACGTAGATAGCTGTAATTCCTGCTTTTTGCTGGATCTTTCTGATCTCAGTACGCATGGACACACGAAGCTTGGCATCAAGGTTGGACAGAGGCTCATCAAATAAGAGCACGCCAGGTTCTATGACAAGAGCTCTTGCCAGCGCTACTCTCTGCTGCTGACCACCTGATAGCTGGTTGGTCATTCTGTTTTCCATGCCCTCAAGTCCTACGAGCTTGAGGATATCAGTTACTTTTTCCTTGATTACTGCCTTATCCAGCTTACGAAGCTTAAGTCCATATGCTACGTTGTCAAAAATATTATAGTGTGGAAGGAGCGCATAGCTCTGGAATACCATGGCTGTATCACGCTTATTTGGTGTCAGAGCATTGATTGGCTCATTACCAAGATATATCTCGCCTTCATCAGGGCTTTCAAAACCAGCTATCATTCTAAGTGTAGTTGTTTTGCCGCATCCGGAAGGTCCAAGGAGTGTAACAAAACTGCCCGGCTCAATTTCGATATTGGCATCCTTAACTGCGTAGAAGTCTTTTCCGGTCTTTGGATCTTTATATATTTTTGATATGTGTTCAAGACGAACACCTTTTTTCTCTTTTGCCATTTTTTCATCCTCCAAAATATGTATATTGAATCACTTCAGTTCTCCCCATCAGTCTTCAAGCTTGACTTTACGGCTGGTGCCAAAATACTTGATCACCAGGTTCATGATAAGCACTGAGCCATAGGTGATCACGATCAGGATCGAAGCAAAGGCACAGGCTATACCGTAGGAACCCTTTTCCGCAAACTCATTGATCTGTACTGTGATCAGCAGGTACGAAGGTGTAACGAGAAGAATGATCGCGCTGATAGCTGTGATACTGCGAACAAACGATGTTACAAATCCGCTCAGGAAGCTATCCTTGATAAGCGGAAGTGTTACAGTCATAAATACCTTAAAACTGTCAGCACCCATATCATAGGCGGATTCTTCAATACTCTTATCAATCTGCCTGAGCGCTGATATACCGCTTCTGGTACCTGTTGGAAGACTTCGAACTATGAATACGATCACAAGGATCGTTCCTGTTCCGTATAATCCCTGTAATATGCCGCTTCCAAAGAGTCCTCCTGAAAAGCCTCTGATATAACCTATACCAAGAACTGTTCCGGGAACTGCCATAGCCAGCATAGATACTGCTTCTATGAAGCCTTTGGATCTGAATTTTCTTTTTACTACAAGATAAGAAATGATCATGGACAAAAGTGCTGTGATAGGTGCAGAAATAAGTGACAGGATAAAGCTGTCCTTGAAGGCTTTAAAGCCCTTGTATCTGCTAAATACCAGTCCAAACCATTTTAATGTAAGATGGAAATCATATCCCCAGGTTTTGAACATGGCTCCAAATGGAACACAGATGTACATGAGGATAACAAAGATTGCAAGAGCTGAGCAGAGAACTGTAAGAGGCACTGTCACGCTCTTATCAGTAATGAGCATTCTCTCTCTGGATGCCTTTCCGGAAAGAGTTGCTGTACTCTTGGCTTCGAGATAATATTTTTGCACAATGAACATAACAAGGGTAATGGCAAGAAGCACTACAGCCATTGCCGCTGCACCCTCTTTATCATAGGCACCTGTTATCTGAAGATATATAGTTGTTGCCAGGGTATCATATGAACCACCGATGATCATTGGGTTGGCAAAATCTGCGATAGATTCTATAAATGTAACAAGGAATGCATTTCCAAGACCAGGCAGTATCAATGGAAGTGTCACAGTCATAAATACTTTAAATCTTGAAGCACCCATATCTCTGGCTGCCTCTTCAAGAGAAGGGTCGATATTTTTAAGAAGACCCTTGAGCATCATATAGCACACCGGGAAAAAGGTGAGTGTCTGAACAATAGCAATTCCCCAGAAACCATATACGCTATTGTCATAGATATGCAAAAGAAAACGAGTGATAATACCTGCTTTTCCAAAGAGCATTATCATGGAAAGGGATAAAACAAAAGGCGGTGATACAACAGGAAGCATTGATACCACCTTGAAAAGTCCGCTCATAAAGCGTGTGCGGAGTTTAACATATACTTCAACATAAGCAAATAGCAGTCCTATAAGTGCTGAAGCTATACCAACTAAAAAGCCTACCTTTAAAGTATTGGTTATAGCTCTCCTGAAATTGCTAAGAGCCATGACTCTTTTAAAGGTATCCAAGGTAAAACCGTTATCGGATATAAAACTATCCACCAGAAGAATTGCCAATGGATAGAGAATGAACACTGTTAAAAAAACGATCAAAACAGCAATTGTCGTAACCATGATAGGATCACCCAAAAGCTTTTTTCTATCAAGACTGGCACTTTGACTTTTTGCCATCTGTACTCCCTCCTTGCCCGATATAAAAGTCATAAGTGAGTCACCGGGGACGTATCAGATTGACTCATTGCATGCAATGAGTCAATCTGATACGTCCCTTGTGACTCCTCTACTTTAAGAAAAAGGGGCGGATGATCAACAATCCGCCCCAAAAGTAAATCATTATTCTGTCTGGAAACGATCGTCTGCAGCACTTCCGAGTGCAGTCATAACTTCTTCTACATAGGTTGTTGTATTTTCTTTTGCATCTTCAAAGTCATATTCCATAACATTTTCAGGATCAAGTCCAAATTCAGCTGCTACTTCAGGCTGCTGTGCATTATCAAGTACCAGGAACTGATATGATCCGTTCTGAGCTGCAAGTTCAACACATTCAGGGCTAAGAGCATATTCAATCCAAAGCTTTGCTGCGTTTGGATGAGCACAGCCCTTAAAGATAGCTGTTGCACCAACTTCAAATGATGTACCACTAGATGGGATCACAAGACCGATATTGCCATAGCCGTTATCAACGATCTGAGTGATACCGTCATGTAAGAAACCAATACCGATGACACATTCACCAGTACCAACGTTCTTAGATGGGCCTGAACCTGACTTGGTATAAACTTCAATATTCTTATCAAGGTCTACAAGGTACTGGATGCCTTCATCATGACCATATTTCTGGATCATTGTATTTACAACCAGCTTGGCTGTACCAGCTGTATTGTAGTTAGACAACCAGATAAGTCCCTGATACTTCTCATCCAGAAGATCCTGCCAATCAGTAGGAGCATCAATTCCCATACGCTCCAGCTCATCTGTATTTACCATGAATCCAAGGATTCCTTTATAGATACCGTACCAGTAACCGTCAGCATCACGATACATATCGCTCAGCAGATGGCTTGCATTCTGTGCTTCATAAGCCTCCAGCAGTCCCTCTGATGCAGCAACATTATAAGGATCTGTCGTTCCACCAAACCATACATCACCTGAAGGATTGCCATTTTCTTCTTCGATCTTACTCTGAACTTCACCGGTTGACAGACGCTGATACTGAACCTTGATACCATATAGTTCTTCAAAATGTTCGCAGGCTGCTGCCAGATACTCTTCTTCGCAGGAACCATAAACGATCAGCTCGCCTTCAGCCTTAGCAGCTTCAACAAGTGCATCCAGATCTCCCTCGCTCTCAGCTGCTACTTCTGTAGCCTCAGTCTCAGAAGCTGTTTCTGTCTGAGTCTTCGCAGCCGTCTCAGTGCCCGTCTCAGTAGTGGTATCTGTAGTAGTTCCACCACATCCAACCAGTCCAAACACCATAAGACCCGCCATTACCAATGCTAATTTCTTTTTCATTTCATTCTCCTTTCAAAAATGTACTATGAAAAATCCCCACTTTTAGCAAATGGTTCTCTATATCAATTTTACCATTACTTCGTCGTAATCTCCACTTATCCGATGAAAAATATTCGTATTTTTGTTAGAGGTACTGGTTCCCGGTTTCCTTGAACTTTTTTACGAGCATCAATTTCCAAACATTAATGCAACTCATACATCACAAAATGCAACTTGTGCATAAATGGCTATGTGCCTTCTATCAATGTGATATATTAAACTCATCGAAAGGGAAAACAATTTAATGGGAGGATTTATTAAATGAAAAAGAATAAGTTGGTAAAGGTATTGATAATAATATTATGTATCCTGGCAGCTCTGGTAATAGGCGCTACAATCTGGCTTGGTTCAATGGTTTCAGAAGGAGTTCTTTATCAGAATGCCGGCAATGATACTCATGATAACAGCATCAAGCAATTAGAAACATGGGGATATGATCTTGAAGCTTTTACCAATGCTCATAGCGGCGTAGAGATCAGTGCAGAAGCTGAAGATGGAAATATGGCTATTGGAACATTGTTTAATGAAAATAACGATGCATGCGTGATCCTGGTTCACGGTGCCGGTGGAGACCGCTACTGTGTATATCCACTTGCACAGGGCTATCTCGAGAATGGAATTGATGTAATAGCAATCGATCAGAGGGGAAGCGGGATCAATCCTGATGACAAGGTTACCTTTGGTATCCATGAATCTCTTGATGTTGCTGCTTTTGTAGCATACGCAAAAAATGATCTTGGATATTCCAAGGTGATCGTACATGGCCAGTCTATGGGCGGACAGACAGTTGCTATATATGCTTCTAATGTGACTCCAGGTTCTATCTATGCAGCCGACGCAGTTGTACTTGACAGTCCTGTTCCTGGTATGGAGCTGATGCTTCTTGAAATGTTTAGTGATGGTAATACTGAGGATGCTTTTTCTAATTATCTTGTTGTAGCAGGTAAAATGTATATGAAAGTCTTTGATGGTATAGATTGGGATGATGCTGATACTATCAATGTAGTCAAAAACGACCAGCTTCCTACATTGCTCATCGTTTCAGAAAAAGATGAAATATGCTTACCTGAGCAGGAAGAAGAATTATATGATAATATAGCTTCTGAGGATAAAAAAATCATGTACGTTGACAGTGCTCATATTGAAGGCATGATTGACGATCCTGAAGGTTACATGGAAGGTGTTATGGGATTTCTCGAAGAGGAAAACATAGAACGGTAATTTATTTGATGAAGCTTAATTTATACGAAGATAAGAATAATAAAGACGAACATGTAGACGTTTATTATTCACAGATGCGACCTGCGATCAAACAGATAATCGATACAGTCAGTGCTGATCGTCCTTCCCTAAGTGGAAGGCCTGCTGATGAAGATCAGGATGACGGATTCGAAGTGATCCTTGACCCAAAAGATATCTATTACATGGATTTCGTTGATCGTAAGTTATTTGCATATACCAAAGATGGCGTTTTCCGTCTGTCCAACACCTTATCAAATTGTGAAGAAATGCTCTGGAACTACGGTTTTGTCAGAGTATCCAAATCTAATCTGATAAATATTTATAAAATAAAACAGTTGAAACCAGACGTAAATATGAAGGTGTACGCTTCTTTTGACAATGGTGACAGGATCTGCATCAATCGTAGCTACAAAAAAAGTTTCAACGAATACCTGTTAAAAATGCGGAGTGTAGAATAATGAAAGCAAAAATAATCGATTACTTAACAGATGTATGTCTTTCCTATACTGTAGTATCCGTTTCCGGAGTCATCATTGATCATTTCTGCGGAACTCAGATCAATAATTTTAATATAATGCTGATGTTCATAATATGCATCATTGCCACAGCAGTGCTGCACATGCACAATTTCTTCAGTGAAGTAAGTCCGCTTGCAATGATGTTTCTACAGTACATAGCTACCTGCATCCTTTGCGCAGCCGTAGTCCTAGTGCTCAGTATATTTGAAGGATTGCCAACACTTAAGGGATGGCTAGACCTCTTCCGCTCTTTTACAATTCCCTATATCATTCTGGCACTCCTCTACTACTACAAAGTATTTGCAGACACCAAAAAACAAAATGATATCATCCACGAGATCCAATCAAAATAAATCATCCTTAGCGGAGCGTTTTTCTATCATAGAAAAGCAATTTGCTATGTTAAAAAAGCATGCCGCACAGACCAGTGCGACATGCTTTTTATCGTATATAAGAAAATTCCCCTTTAAAAAGTTGCGATATCAAAACTTTGCGTTAAGATAAAGAAAACCGCAGTACCCATTCTCATCTAATAAACTCATTACATCTGTTCCGGCTGGAACTGTTACATCAAGTGTGTTTCCGGCATATGGGAAAACAACTTCAAGTGTAACGTCTGGACGCTCTGCAAGAGCTGCCATCATAGTCTTATCAATGCATGAAACAGCTGCTGTTTCAAGTCTTACGATACCACCCTGTGGAGCTTCTTTTACAGCTTTGATAAATGCGTTTCTGTATTCCTTTGCTGTGAGACTGCCAGCAGCAACCTTGATAACAGGCTTAGAAACAAGACCAAATGTCTCATCTGCACTATCTCTGTTTGCGCCGAGTACCTCTGCTGAAGCATCTGTTTTACCAGTTACTGTGAATGTTGCAAAAATAAATGGTGCCTCAATCTCTTCTGTCTCGCTGCTGGATGAGCCATTATCTGAACTTGTCTGTGCTGGAGCTGAAGCCTTAGCTGGAGCAGTTGTTATAACAGAAGTTGACTTTGTAAGTCTTGCTGAAATTGTAATAGCACCTTTGCTGTTGATCAATTTAATAGTATATGTATTATCTCCATTATCTACTACCTCTACATTATCACCGGCAGAAATAGTGTAGCCTTCCTGCGCTGCAACTGTTATAGCAGAATTGATAGTCATGGTCTTAAGGCTATTATCATCATTTGTATTATATCCTGAAATCGTATAATAAGATGATGAAGCGGCATCTTCCTTGATTATGTAATTAATGTTTTTTGTTACATAAGCGTCAACAGCATCTTTTATCTCCTCATCATCAATTGAAACTGATACAATTTCAGTATCTTCAGGAAGTTCATATACCAGGATATCCGGAATCTTGCTAATAATCTCATCAGCGCTTTCGCCATCCATCTTGATCGCGATAACAGCATTATCAGAAGAACCTGAATTGTTATTGATAGAACCATATACAACTATTGATCCATTATCATCATTTGTTCCACTATAGATATCTGATTCTTTTACATCTGTTACAACAATTCCATTATCTGTGTAATTAAGGTCACCGCCTACTGTTATATATGTTCCGGATTCAGTATTTATACCTGTACTACCGGTTACATCACCAGTTACAGCTGTTCCAGAACCATTTTTATTGATCAGCGCAGTATCATTGGCAGTAACATTTCCTTCTACTACAGTTAAAGCGTCATCACCCTGAGTAATAAAGCCACGTCCACCTGAAGTAACATCTCCAGTTATACCTACAGTTGATCCTTCACTAGTGCATCCACCAAGATTTGGTGAAGTAACATCACCATTTATTTCAACTACACCACCATTGAACGCACCTACTGAACGCCAGTTTTCATTCACATTTTCAACATCACCATTAACAGTTACATGGGAACCATTACCATCAGCATATGCAGCTGAAAGAGAAGATGAATCTGTAGTAACATTTCCATCAACAGTTACTTCTCTTCCATCATTTACCCAAGCCTCAGACTTTTCAGGATAACCGCTTGATGGATCAGCTGCAAAAGATGTCAGTCCTGATCCTAAGAAAATAGAACACGCTAGTGTTACAGAAGATAGATTAATCAAAGTTTTTTTATACATTTTTTCCCTCCTAAAAAACAAAACTTTGATATTATAATACGTTCATATCAAACCGGAATACACCCGATATATAGCGCATTACAGCATATCTATCCAGCAAAAGTAGCAAAATAAAAGCATCTGGATCTAAAAAAGAATGTCGCTTGCGACATTCTCGCGCCGAGCGCGGTTGCATTTATGCAACATATTCCTATCGCGCGAGTGCGCATCCATAGCGGAGCGTTTTTTATATCATAGGAAAGCAATTTCCTATGATATAAAAAATCAGACCAAAACTATAATAGCTTTGATCTGATTATCTTTTTAATTATTCTGTGTTATATTCTCATTCAGTGTATAGGTCGTAGATTTCTACCTGGTCGTAGATGCAGCGCCAGGAGCTATTGGACTTGGCTGTTACGCAGATGTAGTGACCACCGTCATTTGAGATGTGGTAGCTGGCTGCGCAAGAGCCTGACTGGTTAACAAAACCGGTTTTTCCACAAAGAACTTCTCCGTGAGTGTCTTTATCCTCAATTCGGCGAAGGAACCAGTTGGAAACCGTGATTCCATCAGGGTGCTGCTCTGTGGATGTGGTTGTGTATACGTGAGTTGACAATACTTCACGGCAGATATCATTTTCAACAGCTGCCTTTAATATCATTGCCATGTCGCCTACAGTGCAATAATGATCTTCATTGTAATTACCAACAACATTGGTAAAATGAGCTGTGTCTGAAAGTCCCAGCTCATCAAGTTTCGCATTCATGAGCTCTACAAATGCTTCCTGTGAGCCTGATACATATGTGGCAAGAGCCAGAGCTGCATCTGCTCCTGACGGAAGGATCGTTCCGTACAGCAGATCTCTGAGTGGTACTGTCTCACCTACATCAAGACCCAGGATACTACTGTCATTGATATATGCATAATCAGTAATATCAATGGTCATGGTAAAAGTATCATCCAGATCTTCAATATTTTCAACTGCTACAAGAAGTGTCAGTATCTTGGTCATAGAAGCTGGTGATATCCTTGTATCGGCATTCTTCTGAGCTACTACTTCTCCGGAATCTACGTCAATCAGTATTGCATATTCACTGATAACTTCATCACTGACGATAGTCTTGGTTGAAGCTGTTGTTGTATATTCATACCCCGGATTAAAAGAAGCAACCTCTGGTGATAATACTACTGCTTCCTCTTCCGGCTCTGTCTCTTCCGGTTCAACTGTCTCCACAACTTCAGTGGATGTGGATATTGTAGCAGCCTCTTCAGCTACATATGAAGTTTTTTCTGACTTATGTGAAATAATAGATCTTATTCCAAATATAATTATGAGGACAAACGCAGCTCCCAGTCCCAGCATCAAAAGCTGTTTCTGCTTTCTTCTCCTGCGTTTATGTGCTCTAAAATCTGTTCTATTTAACTGCCTTATGCTATTAGCATTATCTGTTTTTCTAACTACTGATGACCCGATATATCCTTGCTTTTCGCGGGCATCATGTTGTCTGTAATTGTAAGCCATCCCCTAACAAACCTTCCTAACTTTTTTCTTTAATGCCCTCTATTCAGTTTTTTCATATGCCCCAAAGCATTTTTTATAAGAAAAAATACTCTCAACAAAAACAGCGATTATTTTAACAAATGGACCCTTTTCAAAAACTTTGCTATCTTAACGCCCTTTGGAAGTGCAATGATCTCAGTCTCAGTTGCTCCCTTAAGTGCGATCATCAACAAAGCATACACTATCATTGAAACAACAACTGCTATACATACAGCAAAGAGATTAGCAAAATATTCTCTTCCTATTATTTTCATAAAAAGTATATCAAAAATATCATAGATAATAAATGCCACAATTCCCATAATGAGAGCTGATATCACAGGAATCACATAGGTCTTGGTAATATCCAGTTTAATAAGGATTTTTTTCTTTAATGCCAGGCTATTAAGTATGCACATTACAAAAGAATAGCATATTGCTGCAATAGCAAGGCCATAGCTGTTTACATCTGTTGTCAGTAGCAGTATTCCTAGAACTGCAGTCTGTAACACAAGTGCTACCAGCGCATTTACAACAGGAATATTTACACGTCCTACTCCCTGTAAAACAGCATTGGATAATGTTGAAATAGAATAAAAAACTACTGTAACAGCAAGAACCATCATAACTGTTGCAGCTTCATCAAGGGAAGTCTTTTGAGGAAACAGTATATAAATGATCGGTCTTGCAAGCACTATAAGGCCTGCTGCTGATGGAATTGTGACCATCATTATGGCTCTCATAGCCTTTTTAACAGTTGCTTCTGTTTCAACCAGATCACCTTTTGCAAAAGATGATGAAATATTAGGTATCATAGCAGAAGCCATGGCACTTGAAAGAGCTATTGGCAGATTAGTTATGACCAGTGCCTTACGGGCGTATATACCATATGATCTTGCCACATCATCATAATCCATGCCTTTAACTCCAACAAGGATATTAGAAAAGACTTCATAATTCAAAAATGATGATACATTGTATATGCAGGTACTGAGTATAAACGGAGTAACTATAGAAAAGATCATTATGAAGATTGGTCCTACCGGTAATTCTTTATGCTGATCCTCTTTTACCTTTTCCAGGAAACTGCTCTTATGGAGCTGGTAAAAAACAAACATAAATATAAGACCGATAAGTACTCCCGAGCCTGTTCCCAGGGCACTTCCAATTGCTCCATACATAGCTCTGTTAGTATCAGATGTCCCTGCAACCATCTGCATCAGCAGATATGCCCCGCCTACACTGACAAGAGCATTGGCCATCTGCTCAACTATCTGAGATACAGATGTTGGAACCATGGTCTTTTGAGCCTGGAAAAAGCCTCTAAGGGACCCCAACAGTCCTGATAAAAAAACTGTAGGTGCAAATACCTTAAGAACAGTTACTGAATTGCCCATTACAAATCTGTCTGCAAAAAAATACAGAATGGCACTTGCGATTGCTCCAACTACAATGACATATACAAGTACACAATGAAAAATCCGCTGAGCATTTCGATATTCACCTACAGCCATCTTCTGTGACAATATCTTTGCCATAGCAGAAGGTATACTGAAGGATGATATCAGGAGAACAATTACATATATCTGGTAAGCAGCGCTGTAATAGCCATTACCAGTGTCTCCTATAATCGCTGTCAGCGGACTCGTATACAGCAAACCGATGATTCTTGAAATGACTGTCGCCATTGCAAGAATACCGGCCTGCACAATTATTCCATCTTTTTTATTATCTAGCATAACTATCTTCCATCAAGGCTTTAACCAGTCATACATCTCCTGGTATTTATTAGCAGACACCTTCCATGAGAAGTCTACTGACATAGCCCTGTCTATCATTTTATTCCATTCACGTTTTTGATCATAATAAACGCGTTCAGCTTCACGTATAGTTCCAAGCATCTCGTGAGCATTGTAATTAAGGAAGCCAAAGCCTGTTCCGGTACTTTCGTACTTATTATAAGGCTCAACTGTATCCTTAAGTCCTCCGGTCTGACGCACGATAGGAATTGTACCATATCTAAGTGACATCAGCTGTGACAATCCACAAGGCTCAAATAATGAAGGCATCAGGAATGCATCAGAAGCTGCATATATCTTATGAGACAACGGCTCTGAATAATAAATATTGGCAGAAACCTTATTATGGTATTTCCAGTCAAAGTGACGGAAAAGATTCTCATACTGATCCGTACCTGTTCCAAGTACTACCAGCTGTACTGCATCCTGGCACAACTCCTCAAGAACATAGGCAATGAGGTCAAAGCCCTTCTGATCAGTAAGTCTTGAAACAATACCGATCATCATGATCTTATCATCTTCATCAAGGCCAAGCTCCTTCTGAAGTGCTCTCTTATTCTTTACTTTTTCCTTACGGAAATTGATCGCATTATATTTTTTCTCAATAAATTTGTCTGTCTCCGGATTGAATTCATCATAATCAATACCATTGACAATACCTCTAAGGTCTCCGGCTCTTGCACGAAGAAGTCCGTCAAGTCCTTCACCGTAGAATTCTGTTTTGATCTCTTCTGCGTAAGTATCACTTACTGTGGTGATTGCATCAGCATAAACAATACCACCCTTTAAGAGATCTGCATCCTTATACAATCCCAGCTTATCAGGTGTGAAGTAATAATCAGGTAGTCCTGTAATATTCTGCACAGACTTAATATCCCATTTTCCCTGGAACTTAAGGTTGTGGATAGTCATTATAGACTTGATTCCACGATAGAACTCGTTGCCCTGAAATCTCTCTTTGAGATATACAGGAATAAGACCTGTCTGCCAATCATGACAATGAATAATATCAGGACGAAAATCTATTACCGGAAGGATTGATAATGCTGCTTTTGAAAAATAAGCAAACTTCTCAATTTCAAAAATAGTATCATCACTATATGGCTTCATGCCATTAAAATAAAATTCATTATCAATAAAGTAGTACTTTATTCCATCAACTTCTGCCTTAAATATACCAACATATTCGCGCTTCCAATGAAAATCCATATAGAAATTAGTAACATATTCCATACGATCCTTCATTTCCTGCGACATACACCTGTACTTCGGCATAACAACTCTTACATCAAAGTATCTCTTATCAATATTTTTAGGAAGAGATCCCACAACATCTGCAAGTCCTCCTGTTTTGATAAATGGAACGCCCTCTGATGCAACAAATAAGATGTTTTTCATAAGAAAAAACCACCTTTCCCCTGTGTAAGAAAAATTTTCGTTACTACTGCCAAGCATAAAACTCAAGCCGGTAACAAATATTCTTGATAATTATACCACAGATTCAATAGGATTAACACGCAAGTTCTTCACTTTAGTTTCGCATTGGTTGATAGTGAAAACTGTTCGCGGGTAACCTTCATTACAATATCTTCTGCCATGGAAGTTTTTAGGACTACGCCATATTCATCAGAAAACATGACTACTGCATATTTCATATTGCCGCCAATCCGCTCTTTCAGATGCTTTTCAACTTCCTGGCTGATACTGGCCATTACATTCTTCATTAGTCCCCATTTTACCAATAATCTCAATATCTCATTAATATTATTGGCTCCAAGCACTGCACGCAGCTGCGAAGACTGCCCGCCGCACAGAGCAAGATGCGTTGCTATGACCTCTTTTTTGCTATCTGCAATCCTTGAACTAGTGACCATTACACCGGATGCCAGCCTGATCAGCTTACCTACATTACCTGCTATCAGAACTGAATCCATGCCAACGTAAGCTGCAAGATCCAATGCTGCACCCAGATAATTATTACAATTTATCTTTTCTGTAACTTGTATTTTAAACTGATTTTGAAGATATTTTTCATTTTTAAACCCCGGAAACAGTATGGCATTTCTAACTCCAATTGTATGCTGCCTCTTCATATCCCTAAAAATATTTTCAACAATGTCTATATCACTGACAAGATCAACTATATAGCCTGCGCCCCAGATACTGCCACCATATACGACTCCTGCTTTAGTATCCATAGCTGTCTTGGTATAGGTTCCCTGCTTTATTGAAATAGATATGAGCAGGATAGGTACTGTATCTGCAGCACGGCATACATCAGCTACAGCCCGCATTATCAATTCCTGACTTTGTTTTGAAATAGCGGGCTTATTATTGTAAAACCCTTCTGTTGTCACCGTCGCCATTCCAATACCTACGCCAGGCATCATATAGAGCCCGACATAATTTAGATCCATAACTGCTTCTTCGGGTATATCATTGATCTCTATCTGGGAAACTGTTACCAATATGACTGGCAGTCCCGGCATCGGAGCTGTTTCA
Organism: Butyrivibrio sp.; assembly: GCA_015056495.1. GTDB lineage: Bacteria > Bacillota > Clostridia > Lachnospirales > Lachnospiraceae > Butyrivibrio. The sequence goes on along the minus strand of SVGC01000029.1, from coordinate 25,015 downwards.
TAGCTCACACTGACACCCATGCTCATCACATCAGAAGATTTAATAACACTTAAATACGAGATTGAATTATCTGATAAAGAACGAATGCAGATTTCCTTACTGGAAGAAGATAATAATAATTCTTTTGTTGCAGCACTTGCTGCAGCGGCTGCACATATTCCGCTGGAATAATTAGGAGAATTTATACCTCTTACCATCTGACTAGCATGATTTATCATTTTTTCGTTCATCCTTTAACACACGTTAAAAAGTACAAAGAGTTCCTAAATACTATTATATACTAAATTTCAGCTATAAATCTGAAGATTCTAAAAAATAATTATCGTTTTCCCGATATTTTATTATTTATAATTTCGATTTATTTTATTTTCTGTTTATAAATCGTCCATATTTTGTACAAATTTACTCGTTATCATATTACATATCAGAAGTCAAAAGCTTCTGACTCCCCCAACAAAACTTTTTTCATACCGGGTCATTCGACTCCCCATCGGATGACCCCTCCTCCCAAAATCAAACACCGAAAGGTGTTTTTTTTATGATTTCTTCGAAATACCCATATCATAAAAAATGCTTCGCTATGGATGCGCACTCGCGCGATAGGAATATATTGCCAATTTCTAAAATAGGATGATTGAATTAGAAACAATATGATCAATAGAATAAATCAGTGTCCCTGCCAAAAAGAATGGTGCCAGAGGGATTTTGGTGACATGAGCACACGTATTATCAGTATGTAGTTTATTGAGAATCGGATATACTACTGCGCTTAAAATCATTGCAACAAAGATTATCTTTAAGGCAGCGTCGAAGGACAGATATAGCCCAAGGATTGCCGAAATTTTCACATCTCCTGCACCAAGGCGACGTTTAACAAGTAGATAGGCTATCAGCATTACGATGCCGACAAATAAGAAACCTGCCATTCCTTCTTTTATTTTGTTAATTCCCATTGCTGTGTCATTAATCGTTATTACGGTCACTATCACGATCCATATCATTATCGATATTTTGATAATACCGTTAGGGATCTTATAAGATCTAGCATCAGTAATAGCCACTGCCACTAGTAATATGATCATGGGAAAATAGAAAAATAGTGAAATATCACAAGAATAAAACATGAAAGAAACTCCAAAAATGATATGTGCCAATCGGTGATTCATTGTATGCAATGAGTCAGTTTGATACGTCCCCAGTGACTCATTGTATGCAATGAGTCAATTTGATACGTCCCCGGTGACTCATTGTATGCAATGAGTCAATTTGATACGTCCCCGGTGACTCAAAATATACGGCTTTTGGAAAAAGATTCCAAAAGCCGTCTTAAATGTAATATAGATCAGAGATTGCTTAAATCGCTCATTATCTAAATGTCATGGTCTTTTCAACCATTCTGCAGAATTCAAAATTATTTCTGGTCTTTGAGAACATGTTGATGCACTGATCAACAGCTTCATCAGGCTTCATACCGTTAAAGCCTTTTCTAAGTGTATTAACAGCTGAGAGTTCTTCCGGTGTAAGAAGGAGATCTTCTCTTCTAGTGCTGGACTTAAGAATATTGATGGCAGGGAAGATTCTCTTTTCCTGAAGCTTACGGTCAAGTACCATTTCCATGTTACCTGTTCCCTTGAATTCCTCGTATACAACATCATCCATCTTGGAACCAGTCTCAATAAGAGCTGTAGCAAGGATAGTAAGGCTTCCGCCCTGTCTCATATTACGGGCAGCACCAAAGAATTTCTTTGGCATATGAAGAGCAGCAGGATCAAGACCACCTGATAAAGTTCTTCCTGAAGGTGGAACTACGATATTATAAGCTCTTGTAAGTCTTGTGATACTATCAAGAAGGATCATAACATCCTGCTTATGCTCAACAAGACGTTTTGCTCTTTCCATAACCATCTCAGATACTCTCTTGTGGTGTTCAGGAAGTTCATCAAATGTTGAATAGATAACTTCTGCATTAGGACCTTCAATTGCTTCCTTAATATCTGTTACTTCTTCCGGTCTCTCATCGATCAGAAGGATGATCAGATGGATATCAGGATGATTTTTCTTAACAGCTTTGGCAACAGACTTAAGAAGTGTTGTCTTACCAGCCTTAGGAGGTGCTACGATCATACCTCTCTGTCCCTTACCAATTGGGCAGATGAGATCCATGATACGCATAGATACAGGTGCTGAAGGGCTTTCAAGATGGATCTTTTCATCAGGGAAAATAGGTGTCATCTTTTCGAAGTCCCATCTCTTCATAGCTACTTCAGGATCATATCCATTTATAGACTCAAGGTGCAGAAGTGCGCCAAACTTATCATTTTCTTTTTTCTGTCTGCAGATACCTGTCAGGATATCACCAGTCTTGAGGTTAAACTTCTTGATAAGTCCAGGAGCAACATATACATCCTTGTCACCAGGAAGGTAATTCTCACATCTGATGAATCCAAATCCATCCTGCATAACTTCAAGAATACCATTAGCTGGGATACCGTTAGCAAGCTCCTGGATCTTCTCCTGGATCTTTTCTTCTGACTGGTCCTCTGCTTCAGCTCTGGCAATTCTCTCAAGTTCAGGAGAAACACGCATAGCAGGTGCCTTTGCAACAGTCTTTGGTTCTGCAGGTGCACTAACTGCTCTATTATCAGAAGTTGTCACTGTAATGACCTTCTTTGTACTTTTGTAAACATTTTTCTTTGGCTCACTTTCAGAATCACTGTTTGCCTGAGTTGACTTTTCAACATGTCTTTCTTTAACAGTTTTTTTCGGAGCATCTGTTTTTTCCTGTGCGGCTTTTGGGCTTTCCTTTGGAGCCTTGCTTGACTCAAGTTCACACAGTGCTTCTACTAATTCGCTCTTTTTCATTGAAGTAGCGCCTTTTATTCCGGCAGACTTAGCAATCTCCTTTAAATCAGCAAGCTTCAATGATTCATACTTTTCTTTCAAATTACATCTCCATTTCCGCGCAGTAAAGCGCTTATTTTATACATAAACAATTTATTTAATTTCAAAATCGGGATATTTACGAGCAGATAATCATTTTCCTGTCAAGAACTAACCGAATTCAATTACTAAAATAAGTTACTACATAATCTTTTATTTTGCAAGCATTATTTTTTTATCAAAATAAAAAAAGTTTTAAGGTTATTTTAAGATTCATTCGCTACAATGCTATAGAACAAATACAAAAGGAAAGGAGCAACTTGTGGCTTATTTAATAGAATTATTAACGAAAATTTCACAAGATATCATGGAACCCATCAGTTACCTCCCTTACGGATTATTCTTTGGTTTCGTATTTTTGCTTTGCAATTTTGTCCTAAAAAAAGTTCTCGGACAAAGATTCAATTTCAAGCAAAACGTTTTGATTTCTGCCTTTATAACATACATGACAGTTCTAATGATCCAGGCTTTTTTCTCCAGAGAACCCGGTTCAAGGATTGGTTTTAGTCTTGATTTGTTTAGCGTAATAGGAATTTCACTTGGTGAAGACGCCAGTTTTGTTGAAAATATAATAATGTTTATACCATTTGGTTTTATTCTTACACTTTTAATCCAGATCTTCAGAAATGCCGTTTACTGCATGGGACTAGGATTTACTTTCAGTGTATTTCTTGAAATCTTACAGCTGATTACAAAAAGAGGATATTGCCAGATAGATGATGTCCTTGCCAATACCGCAGGCGTACTTATCGGATGGGCAATCCCAGGTATTTTTTATCTGCTCACCACTAAGAAAAGTAATAAGGTCTATGCCGTAAAAAGTATGGGAGTGCAATAAAATTACTGTTCAGAGAACTTTTTGTCTTCAAGCAGGTTATTTATTCCCAGAATAGCCACCTCAAAAAGCGCAGCCAGCTCAGTAGCTGATTCATCATCCATGGATGAAAGCTTTCTATATTGGGCAGCAAAATAGCACTTGGACTGTTCTATCGTTGACTTGGTGATTCTGTGTCCATTGGCAAAAATAGAATTGCCTTCAGCCGTAGGTTTGACCGCACTTGGGATTACTGTCTTGGGCTTTTGAGATTCACCAACGCCCATAGATTTTGCTAAAGAAAAGATAAGTTCTTCCCTATCCTGGCCTGGCATGACACCTCCTGATAATTTTTACAACGGTTTATCGTTAATATATATTTTAAATCATATCACACATTTTTTTCAATGCTCAATATCACCTTGCAATTCTTCCCTCTGACTTGCCATATACTGCATAGTGCTCTAATAGTGCAGAAACATTATAACCAAGTGCTTCCTGAAGATCAGGATACCTGTTATAATATGCCACCGGATTAAATTCTGACGTATAATCAACCCCATTAATGACATATACAGCACCCGGCTCAGTCTGAATCTGACTCACGCAATACTTTGAGATGACTCCCGATACATAATCATAGGTTAGCGGGCATCTTCTCTTGAGACTTTCTCCATCCTGGATATAGCTGGCAAAAGAATCAGCAAAGTACTCTGCTGCGGTTGATGTACAATAAGGATCGCCATATTGTTTTTTCTCCGCATTCCATATACTTATAAAATCAGATGATTTTGAGCATCTGGTACCTCCGTTAACAGTTGGTGCCAGTTCCACATCAAAAAAGTGTCCCATCTCATGGCATATACTATCATAAGACAGGTATGCCAGATCATTAAGGTATATAGTCTTGGACTGAACAGCGGTTGAGCCCGCCAAAACATAACCATCCGGAATAACCATATTGATATTGCTTCTCTTATTCATAGTTGCAGTATCGGTTATTATGATCTTCCAGCCTTTTGATTCAAATGCATTCCTGATTTCCTGCGGAATGAGATTATATCGCTGTATAGTCTTGCTGGTAAGGCTCTCCTGTGTAGAAGAAATATTCGGAGTAGCATAAACAACAGTCTTAACGTTCACCGAAAAGACTAGCAAAAATACACCAATAATAATTCTCAGGTATCTCTTTGTCTTCATAAAACTACCTCCCCCTCATAAAAGGTATTTTGTGAAAAACAACACTGGAAACAATATGTGAATGTCAATCTCAGAGAATAAAACTTATAACATTCAAATAGTATTTCGTTTTTTTACCCATAGAATAAAATAGGAAATATATACTATATTTAGTTCATTATTTTGTTATATTTTACCATGTTTTTAAAATACAAAAAAGCTCCCAAACTCTAATTTGGAAGCTTTAAATCTTAAAATTATATAAAAATTGGAAACGCAAAAAACGGAACCATGATAAGTAGTATCCCAATAGGGATGAGTGGCAGAGCTGCCACTACTTTTTTAAATCTGTTCACTCTAAATACTGTATCATTGTTTTTATTACGCCATATTATATACTTCTGTCCCTTTTCATATTTTTTGACAACTCTCTTGGAAACCCTGTCTTCTGAATACTCAAATACTGTTCTGCCAAGCTGTTCGGACTCAAATCCAAACTTCAAGAATCTGGATATTCTTTTGCCAAATCTGGTATAATCCTGTTGCTCTGCTACTCTTACAAAGGTGGCACTGGTTTTAATAGAATACGAAAGAGCCTCAGCCAGAAGGGCTGCAAATGTAACAAAGCAGGTAACTCCCAGTGTAATAAACATTATATAGGCATAGGCTGTGTCATTATGTACGATAAGTGAAGCTGTCATGGCACAAAAGGCCAAAAACAGAACTGCTGAATAAGCCTTAGTTGCTCTCTTTTTAAACATCCTGACTGATAAAAACAAAAATCCAAATCCAAGAATTGCACAGCATATAGCACTTACAATATAATGCATGTGGACTGCAATTGAGTTATAATCCATCGATGCCTGCCTCCTTATAACAAATGAGTGCCAACGTCATATTCAAGCCCGGAGACTGCATCAATAAGCCATTTAGCCATTGATACTCCTGCTACTCTCTTAGTGGTAAAGTAAAACTCTCTTACTGCCGTATGAACAGTACCACCATTGGTCACAATAGGTAATTTCCAGTCGTTAAAAAAGAACTTAAAATCAGGATTGATCTCCAATAATTCATCAACCATAACATGGAGTTGCTCATAAAACATATCCTGAACCATCGCATTGGTCTCATATTTTCTATTTATTATATCATTATAATACGCACTTAAAAGATAATCTCTTGTAGAACTGGAATATAAAAATCTGAAACGATCGCCATGAGTCTTACAGAGCTGCCTGTACCAGTCTACAGTTATATTATCGCTGTGTATGCATTTCCAGGTCTTTTCGTCACTCTTCCATATGTTTCTGGCTGTTTTTCTCCAATTCTTGTAGAGAAGCTGTCCGCTATCAGATAAAAGAGTAACATCCCTGCAGCTTGGATAATAATCATCAACTATCTCTGCCGCCAGCGCCGGAACTGCAAACGCTCCTGCAGAATTACCTGCGATCAGCATCTTGGATGGGTTTGGAAAAAGTCTCTCTGCTACTTTCATACTTTCGAGGAAATTGACATGTCCATGAAAATGCAGTGTTTGTTCTGTACCATCCTCTGCAGTGTAGACAAAATCATTATTTCCCACATGAAAATCACCTGTAGCATAGGTAATGACTACAAAACTCCAATCCTTGAATGGATTATTGCGTCCAATGATATCTGTAATTCCAAGATTGATATTCATTACCTGTGTAAAAGGTCTTAGATTATTCCAATAATAATTTGGCAGGCCCGCAGCCACTTTACCACCTGTCACAGGACGGGCTGCTGTATATTCATTCCATGCCACTCCTCCACCAGACAAAAAGATGCATAGTTTGGAAGGATCAGCTTTTTTGACATAGATATAGTACTCAGAGCCATCACCTGATATCCCTTTATCCAGAGATACCCTGTACCACACCATATCCTGTGGCTCTCCGACCAGCTCCGGAGCTTTTAAATGAGTATTATCAATGGTCTTGCCAATTGACTGCTCGATAAAGTCTCCTGCCTTAGAGGCAAATACAATGCCATGCCGTATATTCTGTTTGTTGATATTACTCTTTGATGGCATATCTATTCCTCATGTGTGAGTTTTTTATATTAATGTAATACGAATTGCTCCGTTTCTTCGAAACTCTCGCAATTCTACAAACATTCGGAATCCGCTTATTTACTTCGTAAATAGCTACTTCCTCATCTTTGGCGGATCAAAAGGTCAAAGTGCTCTTCGTGCAAGCACGATCGCACTTTGACTTTTTGATCCTGTATTACATATTAAAGTACCTGGCTGACGCACTCTTTAATTCGTGGGTACGGAATATCAGTGCTGCAGCAAAGATGATCAGAAAGCTTGCTATGCAAAATGCTGCCGGGAATGGAAAATCATTCATGCCTACAGCAATAAATATAAGCTGTAAAAATGCTACAAACATATCCCATAACAGATATCTGATATATTCAACAAGCTTAAGCCTGCTGACTTTGGCAATTATAAATGTGACAATAGCAAGTCCCATAAGGCTCAGCGGAATCATCCATTTATATGACCAGCCTATAAATCCTACTTTATAATCTACATAGAGATCGATCAGTATCGCTATCATGACCTCTACAGTAAGGAGCTTGATAACGTTGTGCTTGTAGTACATGGCAATTAAAAAATCAAGCCATGCAACCAGTGTTCCAAGCATAAACAGAGACATCCATGGAACACGTTCGCCCCATAGGAGAAGTCCTGTCATTGCCAGTATTTCCAGAGTAACACAGATAAAAGTTACAAGCTTGGTAATAAATCTGCTTGTGAATTTAGGCTTTTTTACAATAGGAAAAGCTCCATAATCATCAATTTTATCCAGCTCTTCATTAGGATTTTTGACCAGATTAGCCTGGCACAGAGGACAACACTCTTTATGTCCACGTATTGATATTTTGCATTTAGGACAATACTTCATTACTTTGTCACCTCTTCTTCATCATAGTCATTGGTAGATACCTCAACCTCAACATCCATTGAAGTAAGTCTTCTGAAGAAATTGAGCATGATCTGATGTGTCTTGTAAGGAGACACTTCTCCAAATACCATCTTATCTCCAAATGAGCTGATACATATCTGCTGTGAAGGAGCTGTCATAAAGGCACTGAATTTATCAATGTACTGGCACAACTCCTGTGGCATTTTAATCTGACCCAGATTGGAGATACTTGTTGTAACCCCGCTCTTTGCCATAGAATCAAAGAAGTGGATACCAATGTCCTTAAGGAACAGTGGCATTACCTTAATAGCTATATTGTGCTCAAGTGCACCGTATGAATTCATTGTATTAGCAACATTTTCAGGTCGAAGCTGTTCTTCAAAGGACGCTTTTACCTTATTAATTATACTATCCAGTGTTCCATCATAGTCTTTTGCATAGTATTTAACATTGATGACGCCAAAGAAATTTCTTGCAGTATCAGATGGGAAAAACTGTCTTAGGTTGACCGGAACGCTAACAACAACAGGTCTGGTCTTTTCCTTTACTGACATCTTGTCTATACATGCGCCAATATATATTGCAACGCATAGTATTCCCACTGTTGTATTGTACTTATGGGCTATTTCTACCATCTTTTTAGAGGAAACAGTACCCTCAACCATATGTGGCAGGAGGTTTTCATCCTTCTCGCCTTTTAACTGATAGGCCTTTACAGAAGACATCTGTTTAAGCTGTTTAAGGCCCTTTTGTCTCTCATAGAACTGCTTAAAGGCATCATCATTTTTCTCTTCAACTGAAGATATATCTTCTTTTATCTCAACCCTTTCAAGGTCATGAGCAAGTACCAGGTATTCTGCGATCAGATTTTTAAAGAACATGAAGGCACCAGTACCATCTGCAAGTACGTGGAACATTTCCAGATTGATACGTTTGCCAAAATAATTAACTCTATATAGAAGATTTTTTCTTCCAGGAAAATAAATAGAAATGCAGGCAGGCTTATTATCTTCATAAACAATAGGTTTGATATTGATCTCTTCGAGATAATACCAGAACAAGCCTTTTTTCAGGACACAGTTAAAGAAAGGAAATTCAGTTATAACTTCGTCCAAAGCCTGCTGTAAGAGCTGACCGTCAACTTTTTCTTTGAGTTCGCAGCTTATTCTGAAAACTCTGGTATTTGAACCATGAGCTGTTGATGGAACGATCTTGGCTGCATTGTCCAGTTCATACCATCTAAGCCAGTTTTTTTCTTTTTGTGATGCCATTTTAACTCCCAATCATAACGAATAATAATACTCAGTCAATTACATGACTCAATACATTATTATACAATAATTCTGACTTTTTTGCCTGTTTTTGAATATACAAATATACAGCAGTTATAAAACATCCAACTGCACCTCCATACATATATATTTTTTTCACTAAAAATGTTAGAGTTTTGTTTCTATCTCAAATAAACTGTTTCCAGATTATCGAAAGAAAAATAAAAATATTACTCGAAATAAAACATTACAATCAAAAAACATGTTATAATTGATATATCGTAAATTACTTACATAATCTAGGAGGAAGTTCTATGAGTCGAAACGTTCTTGTTGGGCAGTCTGGCGGTCCTACCGCCGTAATCAACTCCAGTTTGGCTGGAGTATTCAAAACCGCCATGGACAGAGATTTTGATAAGGTCTATGGCATGCGCTATGGCATTCAGGGTTTTCTTGATGAGCAGTATGTTGATCTCTCTGACTATATCAAAAATGAGCTCGATCTCGAACTCTTAAAGAGAACTCCATCTGCTTTTCTTGGCACTTGCCGATACAAATTACCAGCAATCCATGAAGATAAGGCAATATATGAAAAAATCTTTTCACTGTTAGATAAGATGGAAATTGAAGTCTTTATCTATATTGGCGGAAATGATTCAATGGATACCATCAAAAAGCTCTCTGACTACGCGATTATCACCGGTGCAAGTCAGCGCTTTATCGGATGTCCTAAGACAATTGATAATGACCTGGCTCTTACAGATCATACTCCGGGTTATGGAAGTGCTGCCAAGTACATTGGTACTTCAACAAAAGAGATCATCAGAGACAGCCTTGGCTTCTCTTATAAAAAGAAAAATGTAACCGTTATCGAAGTTATGGGACGTAATGCAGGATGGCTTACAGGCGCAACTGCTCTTTCCAAGGGTGAAGACTGTGACGGACCTGATCTCATCTATCTTCCAGAGGTTCCATTTGATATCGATAAGTTTACAGATAGTGTTGACAAGCTTCTTAAGAAAAAAGATGTTGTGGTTGCTGCTGTTTCTGAAGGTATAAAAACAAAGGATGGCAATTATGTATGTCAGCTGTCAGCTGGTTCCGAAACAAAAGATGCTTTCGGACATATCCAGATGACCGGTTCTGCTTCATTCCTTGCTAACCACATCCACGAAAAGCTGGGATGCAAATCAAGAGCTGTTGAGTTCTCAACTCTTCAGAGATCTGCTTCTCACCTTGCAAGCCGCATTGATATCAATGAAGCTTTCATGGTAGGTGGTGCTGCTGTTAAGGCTGCGGATGAAGGTACATCCGGTGTAATGGTTGTCATTGACAGACTTTCAGATGACCCATACCAGAGCACAACAGGTGTATATGATGTTCATCGTATTGCAAACGGCGAAAAGCTTGTTCCAAGAGAATGGATCAACAAAGCAGGTAACTATGTAACGGAAGAGTTCGTCAACTATGTAAAGCCTCTTATTCAGGGCGATTACACACCGATGATGGTTGAAGGACTGCCGAGACATTTGACAATGGATACAAAGGGGTACAAAGATCTGTACAAGGTGTTTCTTTGACAAGGCTCCAATAGAGCAGATGCCAGAGAAAAAGTCTGATTCAGACTTCTCTTTGACCGGTTAAACAGTTAGTAATCCCAGAGATCTGTATCATCGAGCAGATTTTAGGGTAAAAAAGATTATTACATACCAGAGTGAACATTTCACTCTCCATATTCTTTCTCTCTTCTCAAAAAGAGCTGTTGTGCAGGTTATGCACAACAGCTCTTTTGGTATGTTATCCTATTTTCTTCTGGGTTGTTTATTGTTAGCACCCTTAAATCCGGTCTTCTTTTTTGAAGATACCTTGTTTGAATCTTTATTCTTTTTTGACGAAGGTCTTTGTACAGAGGTCTTATGTCCACTGTTCCCAGCATTATTGAAATGCTTTTTATCTGTATTCATCTTCCTCGGAGGAATCAGGCACTTTGCATCAAAGCCTATCAGATCTTCTCTTCCGGCTTTTATCAGAGCCTCTTTTACCAACTCGTAATTCTCAGGACGCTTGTACTGGATAAGTGCTCTCTGAATAGCCTTGGCATGAGGGTCCCTTTCCACAAATACTTCCTGCATAGTCTGAGGATCGTAGCCTGTGTAATACATAGTCGTAGAGACCGTACCAGGAGTAGGATAAAAGTCCTGAACCTGATCCGGTGATATGTGATGGTCTCTAAGATATTCAGCCAATGCAATTGCATCCTCCAGCATGCTGCCAGGATGTGAGGACATAAGGTATGGAACAATGTACTGATCCATGTTCAGTTCCTTATTGACCTTATCAAATTCCTTGATAAAAGCATTGTATATCTCAACTCCAGGCTTTCCCATTTTGGACAAAACATTATTGGAAATATGCTCAGGAGCTACTCTCAGCTGTCCACTGACATGATATTTACAGATTTCTCTAAGGAATTCCTTATTTTTATCCGCTACAAGATAATCAAATCTAAAGCCGGAACGGACAAATACCTTTTTTACGTTAGGAAGTGCTCTGAGCTTTCTAAGGAGCTTCACATAATCACTATGGTCGACCTTGAGGTTATTGCATGGCTTAGGATACAGACATCTCTTACCCTTGCAGGCTCCGAATTTCATCTGTTTCTCGCAGGCAGGACCTCTAAACTCAGCAGTCGGGCCGCCCACATCATGTATATAGCCTTTAAAATCAGGCTCCTGGATCATCTCTTTAGCTTCTTCAATAATAGACTCATGGCTCCTTGCCTGAACTATACGACCTTCATGCATTGTAAGAGCGCAGAAATTGCATTCGCCATAACAGCCTCTGTTGGAAGTCAGCGAATACTTGATCTCAGTAAGAGCCGGAATCCCGCCATCTTTTTCATAAATCGGATGATAAGCCCTCATGTAAGGAAGCGCGTACACATCATCCATCTCCATCATGGTAAGAGGCTTGGCGGGCGGGTTCTGCACTACATATGTGCCTCCGCCGTAGCTCTCATACAGTCCCTTAGCCTGAAATGGATCAGTATTCTGATACTGGAGGCTAAAGCTCATTGCATATTTTTTCTTGTCTGATTCGATCTCTTCAAAGCTAGGAAGCTCAATGGCATCGTAGATAACAGATTTATCTCTAGTCTTATAGACAGTTCCTGCGATATAGGTGATGTCTCTGACATCCATTCCACTATTAAGAGCATCGGCTATCTCAACAATGCTATGTTCGCCCATGCCATAGCTGATAAGATCTGCTCCGGATTCCAGCAAAATAGACCTTCTCACCTTATCAGACCAGTAGTCGTAGTGTCCCATCCTGCGCAGACTGGCCTCAAGACCGCCAATTATGATAGGCACATGCTTATATCGTTTTCTGATCAGATTGCAATATACTACTACTGCTCTATCAGGGCGCTTTCCTATGACACCGCCCGGTGTAAAGGCATCCTGAGATCTTCTCTTTTTGGCAACAGTATAATGGTTGACCATAGAATCCATATTTCCTGAAGAAACCAGATATCCCAGTCTCGGCTCTCCAAATACATCAATGGAATCCTCATCCTTCCAGTCAGGCTGGCAGATCATCCCAATCCTATATCCTCTGGACTCTAACACTCTGCTGATAATTGCAGTACCAAAAGAAGGATGGTCTACATATGCGTCGCCGCACACATACGCGAAATCAACACAATCCCATCCCCTTTTTTTCATATCTTCTTTTGAAATTGGTAAAAAATCTTTATTCATAACCACATTATAACAAAGATTCTTAAAACATGAATTACTAATTCAGACTTTCGGCTAAATTATATTTTATGAAAAAATGATAAAGAAAACACCACATGCAGCCTTGATACATGTGGTGTTTTTGATCTTACAATATACTTTTTTTCTGATGTCCAAGTTCGTTTTCAGCTCTGGCTACCAGGGTCTCTGCCGTGATCGGTTCATTGTCAAAATGCTGGGCAATACCGGTGCTGACTGTCAGAGAGTATTCTACTCCGGAATTGGCATTGGCTCTTTTAACATTGGCCTTGATCTGATCTACAAGCCAGTTTACTTCTGCTTTATACTCTACTTCAGCAACAATTATGAACTCGTCACCGTTGTAACGTGAACAGAAGAATCTGTTACGCTGTGATGAGCATGCATCCTTGACTGCATCTGAAACTCTGATGATTGCATTGTCGCCTTCTATACGACCATACTGCTCGTTGATACTGCTGAGTTTGTCGATATCAACTATAACAACAAACAGCATCAGTGAAGGATCAAGATTTTTCAGCTTATTCAGCAGGTACTTTCTGAGCTGAGTCCTGTTGTTTAACTGAGTAAGTGGATCCAGCGAAATCATATTTTCAACAGATGCAAGGTATACATATAAAATAGCTATTGTAGCGCCATAGCATAACAGCGGTATTCTCCAAAAGATTGCCTGAAATATTCCCAGCACCATTGGGAATATCGGGAACAGGCCGATGGAAATATATACTTCTCTATCTGCGTAGAGATCCTTGCGGCTGGCTCTATAAAAAGCTCTAAGAGATGAAGCTATCATATAACCAAACGGAACAAGTATCAGTACCAGATAGAAATTACCATTCTGAAGAGAACCATTTTCATCTACATAAAATACATAATTAGTCTTATAAGCAAAAATGATCAGCAACGACATTATGATTGCCGGAAGTGCTATCAGAAATTGTGCCTTCATGGTCATTATGTGCCTGTTATTCTGCAAATTCTCCGTATACATGAACCACAAAAACGAACTCGTTCCAATCAGTATATAGGTTATGACGTTGGATAGATATACGTTGTAGCTGGTCTTCAAAATAATATCGGCATCAACCAATACCCAAAATATTTCAGCGCCAAAGTAGAAAACAGTGCTAACGATCATGTTAGCAAGAATTATCTGACTAGATTGTTTATCAATTGCTTTTATAAGTCTATGAAGGATTACCAGAAGTACGATAATGCACGCTATATGAGCTTCTGCGTAATATAAAGAGTAACTATAGCCCAAGTCAAAACCCCCATTTTCTCCAGTAGAATATATCGAATATAAAACTTATTTTAGCATAATGAAAAAGGAAATAAATGCTTCTAAAGCATAGTTTATATAATATTTATAAATAAAAAACTCTGTCCTTGAAAGTAGTTTCCTTAACTAAAATTTTATAATTTTGACATGTAATTATCTGAAATTTGTCTTATTGATTTTTTAAATCAGAAGAATACATATTTCCTAACTTCACAATTCTTAATCCCGCAAAGAGAAAACTCATCACTGCCCATTTCTCTAAAATATGATTCCACAATCCTTACGATACCATTATGGGCCACTAATATTACTTCTCTATCCCCTGCTTTTATATCATCTAGAAGATTATATATTCTCTGCGCCACCTGCAGCATTGACTCACCTGTCCCAAATCGGCTGGCAAGGTCCTTTTTAGCTTCATAGAACTCTTTTCCATCCCTTGGAGTTGATTCATATCTTCCAAAGTTCTGTTCCTTAAGTCTCTGCTCGATTTCCATAGGTATTCCTGTTATTTCAGATATGTGCCTTGCTGTTTCACTGGCTCTGACAAGTGGTGAAGATAAGATGATATCTGCATGTATGCCCTGCTCAAGGATCTTCTTACCTGTTTCTATTGCCTGCTGATGTCCCTTTTCCGTAAGCTCTATATCTGTTGCTCCGCATATCTTATTCTCAACATTCCACACAGTCTCCCCATGTCTTATAAAATAAAAATGATCCATCTCTGACCTCATTCTCAATTAATCATGTAACGTGTAGCTTACACATTTAATTTGAAATTATCTGCGCCTAAATCGACTCATATGATCTATTTTCAATCAATTGATATATTATCGGATACCACTTATCATCGTCAACATAGTTACAAACCGGACAATATGCATGAACATTAAGAAGCATGGTAATTGCACATACGATCATAATTAGCGAGAATATCGCCACGTATTTATACATAAAGCGTTTGTTATGCTTTTTTACCGAAGTCACAAATACCGCAAGCGATACGATGCACATAATAGCCGGTGGCACATACTCCGCATAATCTATATGGAAAGCTGCTATCTTATAAGCAGTCCAATGTATATATACAAATGAAATACACATAACTGCTACAGTTCCAACTATGAGAAAAATAGTCGCTATTATATTATTATTCTTATTCACCTTAATGCCCCCTTAGATCAACAAATTCCAATAATATGGCAACAGCTCTTACAAAAGAAGCTTTTTAGTTATAAAACTATTTTAAATAATGATGACCTCTAAATATATCTTTATAAGGGCAATTTAGATGTATATAACTAATTTAAAACAATAGATTATACCAACGCTTGCATAGAGCGAAAAATCCTTTCATTTCATGCCACCATCATTAAAATCGCTCAAAGTGGCATGCACTTTGCAGTATATCTGCATGCTACCTTTTGTGAAAATGCTTGGGGTGGCATGCAGATAGCTCAATATTCGCATGCTACCTTTTGTGAAAATGCTTGGGGTGGCATGCAGATAGCTCAATATTCGCATGCCACCTTTCACAAAAATGCTTGGGGTGGCATGCAGATAGCTCAATATTCGCATGCCACCTTTCACAAAAATGCTTGGGGTGGCATGCATGTGTGTGTTGCATTTTCCCTCTTGTATCATTTTCTTACGAAAACCGCAGCTAGTGCGGTTTTCTGTTTTAAGTCACAAGAATACATTCATTTCCGCGAGGTGCGTATCCTTAGCGGAGCGTTTTTAATGTCATAGGTAAGCAAATTCCAATGGTATTAAAAAAGTCTCAAGGAAATCTTCTCCATTAAGACTTTTTCAAAGTCCGTTCTCACGGCAATTACTGTATGAACTTTGCAAAAATAGCTATTATTCTACCTACCTTCTACGGCTATCTGGATTTATCTCTTTGAGAACTTTCTTACTGTCTTAAATGCCTTGTTTTGGGCATTTATGGAGTGAGTTGCTGTTTTCCTGCTGCGTACGCAAGGAAGCTCAGGGCTACTGTATGCGGTTGGTGGCAACTCTAGTAAACTTTTTCATCTACTCAGAAAAGATTCCTTTCAACAACTTCTTTTTGTCTTCTTTGGAGCAAAAAGTCTCCTACCATCTCATAGAAATCTTTTTCTTCTTCAGTCTCACTCTCAAGAACAAGCTGTAAAGTATCCTTAGGATTTAATTTAGCTATTTCTTTATAGATATCACTATATTTTTTTACATCACACATAGACGTACCTCGTAAATCAATACAATAATTTTAAAAAAGAGAGTTCACGCATGAACTCTCCTGTCTATGGGCATCTCAAGATTCCATAGCGCATCCACTACATAAATTGCTCACTTAGTAGGCTGTGCATCATCTTTAATAGAATAGCCAAGCTCCACGCTCGGCTAGGTCCCAAGTGTTATTCGCACCTGGCAACTCTGTTATTGATATAATAGCATATTTATAGGTTTTTTCAAATTTGATCCATCCTTACAAAATCGGGTATCCACACACAAAAATCAAGCGACTCTTTATCGGATGTGGCATGTTTAGTTCATTTTTCAATTTTCCAAATCGTACAATTATAACTTTACCAATTGTACAATCAGTATGTTAAAATAATCATAGTTCCCTTGTAATATTTAGTCATAGACCATGAAAAAGAAAGGACATTACTATGGCTAATACAATTACTTACAGGGAATTATTAAAAAACAGAGAATACGTAAAACTCCTATTTACAAATCTGGTAGACAGATTTGGCGACTCGGTAGATGCAATTGCTTTTACCTGGCTGACATATCAGCTGACCAAAAGTGCTGCATGGTCAGCACTTATATATGGGCTTAATGTCTTGCCAAACATTGTTGCGCAGCCCTTCTTTGGAGCACTTGTGGAAAAAATGGATAAAAAGAAGGTGATCATTGTAACACACCTGATAAGAGGAGTTGTAATATCTGCATTTGCAGTTCTATACCTTACGGGTAAAGTCAATCCATACTTATTGGCTGCTTTCACATTACTCATAACTACAATTGAATCTCTCAATCTTCCTGCATCAACGGCATTTACGCCAAGTGTCATAGAAATAGATCAGCTATCAACTGCCATGAGTCTAAGCTCAAGTATTTCAAAAGCAGTAGCATTGGCAGGCACAGGAATAGCAGGAATCATCATAGCTCAGCTGGGGATGCATGCAGCTATGCTGATAGATGCAGCCACATTTTTTATCGCTGCCCTTGGAACTTTCTATATACATACTTTAGCTGAGTTGAATAGACAGCATAAAACAAGTAAAAGTGATAATCTACAAGACAATGTAATTGAAAAGCCACATACCAATAAAGCCCAACAGCTTCATACAAAAAATAATAAAAAGTCATTACAAACATCAAAGGCTCAGCCTGTAAAAGAATCCTATATATCTCTATTAAAAGGCGGAGCAAAATATGTAATACAAAACAAGATCATCCTGAATTATTGCCTTGTGGCAGTGCTTTTAAACTTTTTGCTCGTGCCACTCAACTCCCTTTTGGCACCGCTTGTAAATGACACTTATCAACTTGGAAGTGAGTTATTAAGCGTTATAAGCATTGCTTCATCAGCGGGATCGATCATTGGTTCAATCTTTGTTCCAAAACTTATGAAGCACTTTAATGCAAGGCATATTTTGATCATATTTGGATTTGTGATTGGAGTATTCACATATGCTATAAGTCTTGGAAACCTTATCAATAGCCACATATTTGTATGCTATATCCTGGCAGACGGTTGTACTTTCATGATATCAATGGCAGCCGCAATTATTTGTGGAATGCTGTCCATTGAATTTGTAACTTCAGTAGACCAGGCCTATCTTGCAAGGGCAGCTTCTATTTTCAACGCATCTGCCACTGCAGCAATGCCTATTTCATCATTTATAGTGAGCGGACTGGTCATACATTACAGCGCATCATTCATGATCAAAGTCAGTGGGATCATGGCAATACTCCTGTTCACGACTATACTTATCAGCAAATTAGAATTTGAAATCAAAAAGGAGGAATCAACTAATGCAGCCTAAGCTATCTGAGAACATCAAAAAATATAGAAAAGAAATGCATCTGACCCAGGAAGATCTGGCAGAAGCCCTTGGCGTCACTATCGGTGCTGTATCAAAATGGGAAAATGGAAATAACGTACCTGACATCGTTACCATGATGGAGATTGCCAACTTTTTTAACATCTCAATGGATGAACTGGTCGGATATGATATGTCTTCAAAGAAAGTCGAGGACATCTGCAAACGTATCAAAGATCTGTACTATGACCATAACTTTGATGATGCTATTGTAGAAGTTAATAATGCTCTGGTACGCTACCCTCACAATTTTAAAATAATGTACACCTGTGCTAATATGTACTACTTCAAATCCCTGGAAAGTAAGGATGTAAACGACAGAAATACTGCCGTAGACCTTTTTACCAGAGCAATGCTATATATATCGCAAAATAATGATCCCGATATAAGCGAATACTCTATCAAATTTAAAATTGCTTCAATCTATGGAGAAATAGACAGAGAAAAGTCTCTAGAGCTATTAAAAGAAATAAACTATGACGGTTGCAATAATATTCACATAGCCTTAAATCTGTTCCACATGAACAAAAGGGATGAGGCTATACAATATTTCAATTCCGCTTTATTAAAGAATTTTGCAGACCAGTATGTGATATTGACTAATTTTGCTATAGCAATTGCATCATCTGGTAAAAAAAGTGATATCAAAAAAGCTATTGAATTTATAGATGGTGAAAATGCTATTCTGGATATTTATGGAAATCCTGACAAGATCAACTATACTCACAAGCAGAAGGCAATAAACTATATTATTAAAGCCTGGTGGCTTTCCTGTCTTGGAGATATTGATGATATGGAAAAATACGTTCAGAAAGCTTATGAACTTGCTATAATGTGCGATAAACAGAAGTCTATAAATAATATTTCAAATGATCTACGATTCTTTATCTCAGATAAGACTGCACATGTATTTGACGAAATGGGCGCCGGAACTGTTGAAGGCATAGAGCAAATGTTTCAACCTGACGGAAATGATATTCCCTATCAGAAAAACATCAAATATCTTCAAAACGTCATTGATTATTGGAATCAGTTAAAAAAATAAATTAGAAAAAGCGGCACTTTCGGTGCCGCTTAAGTTATCTATATGAGCATATGATATTATCAAGGTTGCATTCTGGAGGCTACGGCGGAGAGAGCGTCAAACTCTGACTCGTAAAGGCCTCCCAACTCTTCCAATTCTTCCCAGGTATACCAGCTGCCATTTAAGTTGATGGAAAAAATAGAAATGTCGGATACAACTACCATATTAGGCTTATTATTTACCACCATGTAAGCCTTTTTATTTACGCCAAAAGGAAGGTAATATGCATGACCACTATCAATCATCGCACTTAATTGTTCCATTGTGCACTTTTTGGATAAAGGTAATGTCCTCTGCTGCATACTATACCTCCATGACCTTACGTAAAAAATCGTGAATCATGTTATCACGCAGCCAGCAGCGTAGTCCTGCCTGCTAACTGAATAGTAACAAAAAACTTCTCTTATATCATTTTAATTTTTTTACGTTTTTTTATCAATACGATATAGTTAATCCCGACAATATTTAATAGTCTTTTTAGACTTATTCACACTATTTTTCAATAAAAGGATTATAAAATCTGTCACCATTGCGGAAGGTTATGACCATGCTGACAATGAAGAATAGTACGATCAGTGCAAGAGCAACGTAATCTCCTGTTTTCAATGGTTTCTTGGAATACCAGCTGCGCTTTTTGTTTTTACCAAACCCACGAAGCTCCATTGCATTACTTACAACATCAATTCGTTCCATTGATGAAAACAAAAGTGGGAAAATTATGACTGAAGTATTCTTGATCCTGTCTATCATTTTTCCCTTGGAGCTAAGCTCTATTCCTCTTGCTTCCTGGGCATTTTTGATCCTGTGAAACTCATCCTGAATATCAGGGATATAACGAAGGGCAATCTCAATGGCATAAGCAATAGTATAAGGTATGCCTATGCTATTCATAGATGCAGCCAGTTCGCTTGGGTCTGTTGTGACCAAAAAAATAAATGCCGAAGGTATAACAGTAAAGTATTTAAGAAGCACATTAAACTCGTAAAAAAGCTGTTCTTTTGTCATATAATAGCCGCCAAAAAGATGGAACAGCTCTGTTCTGCTCGAATAAATAGTACATCCCTGATATGGAGCAAAAAAGAATATACATACAAGATTGATCACCATGAAAAACATGATTGCAGCAAATACACCGCTTACCTGTTTCCACTTAGTACCGGATATATAATATATTATTGCTCCAAATATCAGCATCAGTATCAGTATTCTGGTATCATAGGTCAATGCACTGGTCATACACCACAAAAGAAAGAATACGAGCTTGGTAAAGCCGCTAAGCTTATGTATAGGCGTATCTTTCTTTTCGTAAGAAATCATTCGACTCATTTTTTATTCTCACTACTATTTTTATCTTTATTTCTTTCATCATCAATAAAACATCTGACGAAATCACCAGGATCTTCTATATCACACTTAAGCGCAAGGTCATATAGGGAAGTTCTCTTTAAATAAGCTCTGTCGCATACCTGATCATTGGTAAGTACAGCCTCTGGTCTGTCATCCATCAGGAGCTGGCCATCTGTAAGTACCAACGTTCTGTCTGTATATTCAAGCATCAGATGCATGTCATGAGTGATCATCACAATAGTTATAGGTAACTGCTGTCTGATCTTGAGCAGGAACTCCATGATCTCAGTATAATGCTGATAATCCTGACCGGCAGTAGGCTCATCAAGTATGATCAGCTTAGGATTTAAAACGAGTATCGAAGCAATTGACACACGCTTTTTTTGTCCAAAAGAAAGAGCAGAAACAGGCCAGTTTCTATATGGATACAAGCCGCATATCTTGAGGATATTGTTGACTCTTTCCTTGATCTCATCTGCAGGAACGCCTCTGACAGTAAGTCCTAGCGCCACTTCATCAAATATCATAGGCTTGGATATCATCTGATTCGGGCTTTGGAGACAATAACCAATCTTCTCTCCGCGTTCCTTGATGGACATGCTGCACAGGTCTTCGCCTTCAAAATACATCTCACCTGAAACAGGCTTTAAAAATCCGCAGATAAGTGATGCCAAAGTAGATTTGCCGGCACCATTTTTTCCAACAAGAGATATTATCTCGCCTTTACGGATCTCAAAATTAACATCTTTTATGATCTCTCTTGATGAATCATAACTAAATCTAAGATTCGAAACCTTAAGAAGAACGTCTCCTTTTTCATCAGCCATATTTTTTGCTGCCTGATGATACCATTTCTGAACATCCTTCTTGTAAGGTGTAATATTCAAAGTATCAATATGAGCCGGTCTGTCAGCAGGTGTAAAACCTGCACCGGCAGCTTTAAGCGCTGCAATATACAACGGTTCTCTAATGCCGTTAGAAGTAAGCAGGTCACTGCACAGCATCTCATCAGGATGCATATCAGCTACGATCTGCCCATCTCCCATCAGGACGATCCTGTCGATATTCTTGTACAGCACGTCTTCCAGTCGATGCTCGATTATGATGACTGTAAGATCCTCATTTTTTAAAATGTCATCGATCAGGGATATAGTACGTTTGCCGGTAGCCGGATCAAGATTGGCAAGTGGCTCGTCAAATAACAACACTTTAACATCACAAGCCATTACTCCGCCCAGTGACACTCTCTGCTTCTGTCCACCGGATAATTCACCTGGAGCATTGGTTAACAGATCAGTAAGTTCAAGCTTTTGAGCAACACTGCTTACTTTTTCCTGCATCTCTGACTGCGGCATATTGTCGTTTTCCAGAGCAAAAGCCAGATCCTCGCCTACTGTCAAGGCAATGAACTGGCCGTCTGTATCCTGAAGCACCGTTCCTACCACCTGCGACATTCCAAAAACTCCTGCTTTCTGAGGTTCTTTTCCTCCAACAGTGAGCTTACCGCTCATATCCCCTGTAAAAGAACAAGGGATAAGAGCGTTTAAGCAATGTGCCAATGTTGATTTACCAGATCCTGACTGTCCTGCAATAAGGATCTTTTCACCAGGATAGATCTTCAGGTTAATATGCTTTAATGTTGGCTCTTTCTGAGCACGATATTTAAATGATACGTCCGAAAACTCAATTATCGGATTATTTCTATCCAAAAGGTTATTCCTCCACCTTCAAATCAGAAGATTTTCCGACAATCTTAGAATATACAGTAAGAAGTATAGTTCCAAGGATGCCAATAATAATGATATTTAAAACAAATGCACTTACACCCTGCAAAAATACTTTGTTAGCAGGCTCTTTATAAATAATGATATCAAGAACTGGTGCAACCAGGATCCATGCGAGTGCATTAGATACTACCTGAACAACGTTGAAAAGAACAATATTTTTTACTTTTACAAATTCGCCGTTCATTACACCATATTTTTTAACAAATAAACCAATTACAAGACCTACAATAGCATCCGGGAATACCCAGCTCCACCATACTGAGCCATAAAAAATAGCATCACCAAGAGCATGTCCTGCAAGTCCGATTACCGCACCAACTATAGGTCCGAAAATTGCTGATAAAAATGCTAAAACTGCCATTCTAGGCTGCAAAAAGGTATTAGGTACTACGAAAACCGGAATCTGCACATTAGTAAGAACTACAAACAGTGCTGTTCCAATACCCATTGCTACAACTTCTTTGATCCCAAACTTTTTATTCATGGTCATTCCTCCATTATGAAATTTATATTGTCCTACTTATTATACTGAAGTAGTAGGATTTAGCAAATCCTTTTATTTCTTAGAATAATCTCTCTCCCCAAATATGCCGGTTCCGACTCTGACAAAAGTAGCTCCTTCCTCGATAGCCACTTCATAGTCTCCTGTCATGCCCATTGAAAGAGTATCCATGTTCACATTAGGAATATTCATTGCATTGATATCCAGCATAAGCTGCTTTAATGTCTTGAAATATCCTCTGTTGGATTCCGGATCATCTGTATAAGGAGCAATAGTCATAAGACCTCTTACTCTCACATGAGGATATTTAGAAATCTCTTTTACAAAATCAGGAGTCTGCTCTACTGTAAGTCCAAACTTAGACTCTTCCTGAGCAACATTGACCTCACACAATACATCCATGACAATATCTGCTTTTGCAGCCTGTTTCTCGATCTCAGCTGCAAGACCAGCGTTATCAACAGAATGTATCATATCCACTCTTCCCGGAAGATACTTTACTTTATTGGTCTGAAGATGTCCGATCATGTGCCAGTGAAGTGGCTCTGTGATCTCAGTAGTCTTATCCTTTATCTCCTGCACCTTATTCTCGCCAAAAGTATCCTGGCCAAGTCTCATTGCTTCTCTGATGTCACTTACAGGCTTGGTCTTACTGACGCAGATAAGCTTGACTTCACTTCTGTCTCGCCCTGCTCTGTCGCAGGCAGCCTGTATCTTCTGTTCAACTTCTTTTAAGTTTTCTTCTATATAGCTCATTTTTCCACCGTCCAATAAAAAAGGTTGTGTGCTGTTAACACACAACCCAATTATTACATATATAAAAGTAAAATTAAAGTTTAAATCAGCTATTTGAAGATTCAGCGCTTGATGCTGCGTCTGCTGGAGCATCCGCAGGCTTTTCACCCTCTGGCTTTTCTCCATCAGGCTTGTCACCTTCTGGCTTTTCTCCGCTCATACCTTCTCCAGGAGCACCTTCTGGCTTGTCACCTTCTGGCTTCTCTCCAGACATTTCTTCCATAGCTGCATCACTTGCTTCAACACTAGCTTCTACACTTGCCTCAGATGATGCTTCAGTAGCAGTTGTATCTGAATCAGATGAACTGCATGCTGCTGTACCCATAACAAGCATGATTCCCATACTTGCGGCAACAATTGCTTTCTTCACTACATTTTTTGTTACTTCTTTTCTCATTTTCATTCTCCTATGCTTAGTCGTAATAATAGTATGACCACATCTGTTAAGATGCCCCTAAAGCCTTACTATTACTCGTTTTTAGTACCAGTACATTCTAGTCTTAAGCAGTGAATGAATTGTGAAAAAAGTTTCAATAAAATGTGAAAAAAAATCTCAAAAAGCTTATACTGCCTGCTGAATAGCCTCGCTATCATTGTTAAAATCAATTGCATCAGTATCTTCAGCTGCTACAGCTTCCTCAGAACCAGCTACCACATCATCTTCAACAAGATTGATATCTCCGCGTCTCATGATCCTGACGCCAAAGCTGCTATTATATTCAAGATCCTTAACAATCTTTTTGACTTCTTTTATGGTATGTTCCATATCATCAGCATTTTTGCAGATAACTGTAGGAACGCTGCTGGAATCCAGCTCTGTTCTGTAGCCCGCCTCTTTAAGTGCTTTAAACAATGCGAGTTTCGCATTAACCTTATTGACTGTTTCTGTTGTTTCTTTTCCCATATATCCTCCAAGGACCGCTGTTTTTACTTAAATCCGATCCTCATCTAAAATAATATATCACACAGCTCGAAGGTACGTCAAAAGAGAGAGTGAGTCACTGGGGACGTATCATTTTGACTCATTGTGCGCAATGAGTCAGCGGGGACGTATCAAATTGACTCATTGTGCACAATGAGTCAATTTGATACGTCCCCAGTGACTCAATCGAGTAGGAGGTAGGCAATTAATTTGCCTACCGACCTCTCACACCACCGTGCGTACCGTCCGGTACACGGCGGTT
>SVGC01000028.1 GCA_015056495.1 Butyrivibrio sp. | reverse complement strand
TTTTTGACACTTTTGGCACTGTTCACTGTAGATGAGTGAACAGTTTCAATATTAATTTGCAAAAAATAAAAATAGATATTGTAAACGCTTACATTTTTTGCTATAACATTATGTAGATAATATAAATGTTGAAAAATAACGGATAACATTAAAATATTAAAGGCGTGAATGTTATAACATATTAGCAAAAAATGCAACGAACAATGTAAACGCTTACAAAGCGGTAGGAGGATGAAATGGATTTATTAAATTACGAAGTTTTGGAAAAATCAGGCTACACAGGATATGTGCTTAAGGATGCACCTATCAAGGTCCTTCAGTTTGGTGAAGGTAACTTTATGAGAGCATTCGTTGATTATTTCTTTGATGTAGCTAATGAAAAGGCTGGTTTCAATGGCAAGGTTGCTCTTGTTCAGCCTATTTCACAGGGGCTTACACAGATGATCAACGATCAGGAAGGCCTTTACACATTATACCTTCGTGGCAGTGAGAATGGACAGAAGGTTGATGCTAAGCGTGTTATTTCTTCATGTGCTTGCTGTCTTAATCCATATGACAACAGCGATTTTGACAAGATCATGGCTATTGCTGAGAGCGATGACCTTGAGATTGTTGCTTCCAATACAACAGAAGCTGGTATTGCTTATGATCCAGCTTGCAAATTTGAAGATAAGCCAGCTGCAAGCTTCCCTGGTAAGCTTACTCAGGTTCTTTACAGAAGATATAAGGCTGGAAAGAAAGGTATCGTAGTTCTTTCCTGCGAACTTATCGATAACAATGGTAAGGAACTCTTAAAGTGCGTTAACCAGTATATTGATCAGTGGCAGCTTGAAGATGGATTCAAGACTTGGGTAAACGAAGAGAATATCTTCTGCTCAACTCTTGTTGACAGGATCGTTCCAGGTAGGATCCGTGATAATGCTGAAGTAGAGAGACTTGAGCAGGAAAATAAATATCACGACAACCTCATTGATGTAGGTGAGATTTTTGGTGTTTGGGTAATCGAAGGACCAGACGGACTTGAAGACAGACTTCCATTCAAGAAGGCTGGTGTTAATGTCCTTGTAGTTCCTGATGTTATGCCATACAAGCATCGTAAGGTTCGTATCCTTAACGGCGCTCACACAGGATTCGTTCTTGGCGCTTACCTTGCAGGTCAGGATATCGTTCGTGATTGCATGCAGAATGACAACATCTCAGGCTTCATGAACAAGATGCTTTATGAAGAGGTTATTCCTACACTTGACCTTGATAAGGATGACCTTATGGCATTTGCAGCTGCAGTTAAGGATCGTTTCAACAATCCATTTGTAAACCATGAGCTTATGAGCATTTCACTTAACTCAACAAGTAAGTGGAAGGCTAGAAATATGCCATCATTCCTTAAATACATTGAGATCAATGGCAAGCTTCCTGTATGCCTTACAATGTCACTTGCTGCATACATTGCTTTCTATTCAAACGATGTTCAGGAGTTAAATGAAAGCGGTCTTGTATGTAAGAGACCTGCAGGCAATACATATGTATGTAAAGATGACAGATGGGCACTTGAATTCTTCTATGCTCACAAGGATGATTCAGAGGAAGAACTTGTTAAGTCTGTACTTGGCAATGAAAAGATGTGGGATCAGGATCTTAACAAGATCGAAGGTCTTACAGATGCGGTTGTTGCTGATCTTAAGAAGATCCGTACTGAAGGAGCAGAGGCTGCTTACAAGTCTTGCCTTTAATTAAATTGCTATTATCGAAAACCCTTTTCGTAACCCTATAAAGTTGCAACGAGCCATTTTGCTATATGCAGGATGGCTCGTTGTACTTTTGTTAAAAAAATATAAAATAACTGAATATCGGTTTAATTTTGTTTACAAATAGTTGATAATAAACTTGCGAAAGATTGATTTTTCGAAAAAGAATTTTTTGTTTTTGATCCATTTTTTTGCAGTTTATTATGAGGTATGCAGGTATGATATATCTTGTCTGTTTTTGCATTACCCTTTTATTGTTATTATTTGTTGTAGCCTATGAAAAAGCTATCGATGTAAACATTATCCTTTTGATGGCAGTTGTTGCTACAGGAAATGGCGGATATTATGCATTGACGTGCTCACATAATCTGGAGGAAGCGATCCTTGCTAACAATATGTCCTACGTCATTGCTATTTTTGCGCCATTAATCCTGTTTCTGATCATTTGCAATATTTGTCGCGTCAACATTCCCAAGCTTGCCAGCTCTATAATGTATGGCATTCAGATTGTTATTTATCTGTGCGCCTGCTCAGCAGGGAAAAGTGATCTGTTTTATCGTAATGTGGAATTTTATAAAAATGGTTCCATCGCATATCTGGTAAAAGAATACGGACCATTACATACTCTGTATCTGGCCTTTTTTATACTCTATACCGTTGCAGGTATTGTTGTGGCTATCTATTCATATAACAGAAGGACTGTGGTCAGCCACATAAATATTGATATTATCCTTTTTATGGATCTGCTTGTTGTAGGAGTGTATTTTATCGAACGTTTCATTTTTTTACATATAGAACTCATTCCTATTTTTCTTACTATTTCAATTGCTGTGATCCTGATCCCGTTGATCAAGATTTCAGTTTTTTCTCTGCATAGCAATCAAAATTTATTGGAATATAAATTAAATAAAACAGGATATATTGCCTTTGATAAACGACTGAAATTCATGGGATGCAATGATTATGCCAAGGTGTTGTTCCCTGAGCTGGAGACTTGGGAACTTGAGAAAAAGATTCCTGCAGGTGGAGGCAAGTTTAATACTTTTTTGCGTCAGCCTCTTATGAAATGTGTGGAATCAATTACTTCAAAAGAAAAAGCTGAAAGCGCTTATGAATTCAGGGGCCAGAAGTTTTTTTACGAGATAATGCCTATATATATAAGTGGCCAATTGTTGATTGGTTACATGATACTGGTTTCCCATGCAGATTCTTATGAAAAAAAGGCTGATCTGAAAAATTAAGATACTGTAGTAAACAGCTGGGCAGCTTGCCTGTAATTCAGGAATGAGTAGTTTATGAATAAAAACAAACATTTTAAACTGTATGAGATAGTGGAAAATCTTGCTCGATTTGGGGCTTATTTTCTGCTGTCTTTAATTATAGTTATAATGGGAGTTTCTTTCTTTGATATCAACAATTCTCAGGAGGCCTATACAGGCTCATTTATCACTAATACTTTCAATTCACATTGGCATTTTGAAGGGTATGAGAGTAGTGGCAGCTTTACGCTCCCATATCAGATACCAAAGGAGTATGGCGATGACGTTGTCATAGTAAACACGCTGCCAGCGTATCTGTGTAATGGTATGAATATCATGATGAGAACTTCCATGCAGGATATTTATGTCTATATTGATGGAGAGCTTAGAACAGAGTATTCAACTGAGTCCATCGATCATATGTCTGAGCATATACCAAGTGCCTATGTCATCACCAATCTTACTGGTCTGGATGCAGGAAAAGAAATTCGTATAGAAATCCACTGCAAAAACAAAAATATCATAAACGGAATGACCATAGGTTATGGTAATAATGTTTGGTTTGAAGTTCTCAGGAATGGCCTGTGGGTTGTTTTTATTGGCGTATTCGTATTATTTCTTGGAATCATGGTCACCAGTACAGCCCTGTTCTTAAGGAATACATTTAGAGTTGGCGCTGCCCGTAAGCTTGGTTTTCTCATGATCAATGTCTCATTATGGGTATTGTCTGAATCGAGGCTCAGGCAGCTTATTTTCTCAAGACCTTCCCTTGCTCAATATTATTCCTATCTGCTTGTTGAGATGATAGGAGTTTTTGCAGCCATGTATTTCGATGAGGTTCAACATAGGAATTACCACCGCAGATATATAGTGATGGAATTGCTCATCGTGGTGCAGGTAAATATCAATCTGTTACTGGCTGCCCTTGGGATATTTGACCTTCATGACACCATGATCACCTCTCATATCCTTAATGCCATATGTGCCCTGATCGGCATTGTCAATACTATCAATGATATACGCAAACACAGGGTAAAAGAATATATTTTTGTGGCTGTTGGAATGGTCATATTCATTGTGCTTGCCATAAATGAACTGATGGGATTTTATGTCAATAAATTCCACGTATTTGGAGTTCAGCTGTGTCTGGGACTTGTTTTTCTGATGGTGGCAACTGTTGTCCAAACTCTTCATGACGAGACTCAGGCTTATGATATCAGGGAAAAGAACCGCACAGCCATGACCATCAAGACCATCGAGACTATTGCAGGAGCTATTGATGCCAGAGATGAATATACAGGTGGACATTCAGAAAGAGTCGGCATGTATGCTGCAAGACTGGCCAGAGAGATGGCGGCAGATTATGATTTTTCTGAGGAAGATATACTCAGGATACAGTATGTAGGTCTCGTCCATGACATCGGTAAAATAGGCGTTGCAGACAATGTACTTAATAAGTCAGGCAGGCTCAGCGATGAAGAGTATGCACTAATGAAAAAGCACACTGAGATAGGATATGAGATAATGAGTTCCCTTGGAGATGGAATAGAGGGACTTCTTGATGGTATAAGATACCACCATGAGAGGTTTGATGGAAAAGGCTATCCTGATGGATTGGCGGATACAGACATTCCACTTATAGCAAGGATTCTGACCCTTGCTGACAGTTATGATGCAATGACCTCCAACAGGATATACAGAAATCATCTTCCGGATGAGCGTGTAAGAAATGAAATCCTAAATGGTGCCGGTACTCAGTTTGATCCTGCGCTGGTGCCTATATTTATAAGACTTATGGATAGCGGCGAGCTCAATATGGAGGCATATTCTGTAGAAGATACAGGTATGACTCAGCAGGGCAAAAATGCAATAAGACTGGAATATAAGCTGCAAAATGATCTTATGGCAGGTATGAAAATAGTCAATCCTTCCCACATCAGGATGCTGTGCTATATCATGAAGCTGATGGAGAGGAAGGGTAAGGAATATCAGGTTCTTATTGTAGAATCTGATGATGATCAGACTAAAGTACGTGATGAACTCAGGAAATACCTGGCAGCACATGATCTCATAGTCAGCTATGAAGCCAACAGTTATCTTGTTGCCATGTATGATGTTGACGAAGGGGAAAAGCAAAAATATATGGATTCAATAAAATATACTGCTGTCAGTCTTTTTTGAGTGAGCTATCGCTATTGAAAACCTATTACCACTAATTTATAATTTATTTATATGTGCGATTCTTTGATTATAGGGGTCAAAATTCTTGCATCATACTATATAAATTAACGGAGGACTAATGTTATGGTCAGCAGCATGACTGGCTTTGGAAGAAGTGAGATCACAGAAGGACAGAAAAAGGTCATAGTTGAATTAAAATCAGTCAACAACAGATATTTGGATCTGAACATCAAAATGCCTAAGAAATTTAATGCTTTCGAGGCTAATATAAGATCTGAATTAAAAAAATATATGAAGAGAGGAAAAGTTGATGTATTTATTTCATACGAAGATTTTTCCGAATCAGATAAAAAGATAATGTATAACAAGGCTATTGCTGAGGAGTATATGGTATACCTCAGACAGATGGCTGTTGATTTTGGACTTGATAATGATATCAGAATTTCATCTCTTTCCAAATTCCCTGAAGTATTTACCATGGAAGAAGAGGAACTTGATGAGGATGAGATCTGGAGCATTTTGAGCAAGGCTCTTAATGCAGCAGGTGAACAGTTTGCAGCTGCAAGAGCAAGAGAAGGTGCATTCCTTCAGAAAGATCTTTTGGACAAGCTTGATGAGATGCTTGGAGATGTTGAGTTTATCACAGAGCGTTCACCTAAGATCATTGATGAATACAAGGCAAAACTTCACGAGAAGATAAAAGATCTTCTTGAAGACAAACAGGTGGACGAAGGCAGACTTCTTATGGAAGTTACATTATATGCAGACAAGATCTGTGTAGACGAAGAGCTTGTAAGACTTCGCAGCCATGTTCAGGCTACCAGACAGACTATAGAAAAAGGTGATGACAAGGACGGAATAGGCCGTAAGCTTGATTTCCTTGCACAGGAAATGAACAGAGAGGCTAATACTATTTTATCCAAGTCTACTGACCTTGAAATATCAGATAGAGGAATCAGCTTGAAGACATCTATTGAAAAGATACGTGAGCAGATTCAGAATCTTGAGTGATCACGTAATTTCTCTATTTTAACAACCCAGGGGGCTGTTGAACGGGAAACTCTTAATATATACTGATTTTTTTGTGAAAAAATATGCTTGCAGATTGAAGGCAATGTGAGTAAACTCTTACAAAGAAATAAAATCAGGCAGGATGACAGAAAGCGATTTGTATGATGAGTAGAAAAGGTGTATTAGCAGTTATTTCAGGATTCTCAGGTGCAGGCAAGGGCACTATAGTAAAGGAACTTATAAAGAGATATCCAGAGTATGCATTGTCAGTTTCAATGACAACAAGAGATCCAAGAGTTGGAGAAGAACACGGCAGAGAATATTTCTTTGTTTCAGATGAAGAGTTTGAAGAACTTATCAAAAATGATGGACTTATGGAACATGCCGGATATTGTAAACATTACTACGGCACTCCAAGAAAATTTGTTGAAGATAAGCTGGCTCAGGGACAGGACGTTATCCTTGAGATCGAGATGCAGGGTGCTCTTCAGGTAAAAGAAAAATATCCTCAGGCTTTATTATTATTTGTAACACCTCCTTCAGCAGAGGAACTTGAAAAGAGACTTAGGGGTCGTGGTACAGAGACAGAGGAAGTTATCAGGCAGAGACTTGCCCGTTCTTACGAAGAAACTCAGTATATTGATAAATATGATTTCCTTTTGATAAATGATGATTTAGATACATGTGTTGAGCTTACCCATGGTATAATAGAAGCAGCTCATGATAATGTATGTAGAAATGCTGAATTTGTTAACAGTATAAAAACTCAGCTTGAAGTTTACAAGTAATTTTGGTATTGTTATAAGGTTGTAATGCATTTTTTTACATCGAATGTAATTAATGAAGGGAGTAATACTATGATACATCCATCTTATGTTGATTTGATGAAAGTAGTTAATAAGGGCGTTGAGGAAGGCGAGGAGCCTGTAATCAGCTCTAGATATTCAATTGTTATGGCAACATCAAGACGTGCCAGACAGCTTATAGCTGGTGATGAGCCACTTGTAAGAGTAAAAGCTAAGGAGAAGCCACTGAGCATAGCTGTTGATGAGCTTAATCAGGGACAGATCAAGATCCTTACAGATGACGAAAAGGAAGCTCTCAGAGCTCAGCTTGAAGCAGAGAATGCTAAGGAAGTTGAAGAAGAAACAGTTTCAGAAGAAGTTCAGGAATAATTTTTAATGAAGATATTATTTGTATCGCTTGGATGCGATAAGAACCGTGTGGATTCTGAGATCATGCTCGGAATGTTAAGTTCACGCGGTCATGAATTTGTTGATGATGAAAGTGAAGCAGAAGCAGCAGTGATCAATACCTGCTGCTTTATCTCTGATGCGAAGGAAGAAAGTGTTAATACTATTCTGGAGTTCGCAGAATTAAAGAATGCCGGTCAGCTTAAGGCTCTTGTTGTAACAGGCTGCCTGGCTCAGAGATACAAGGAAGAGATCCTTAAAGAAATTCCGGAAGTTGATGCCATAGTAGGAACAACGGCTCTTGAAAAGATCATTGATGCCATCGAGGCTGCTGCAGCCCATGATCCGGGAAAGCAGTATCTGGAGAGCATTGACAGAGAGGCTGTTGGTAACAGAGCCAGAGTCCAGACCACAGGTGGTATGTATAATTACCTCAGGATTGCTGAGGGCTGCGATAAGAATTGTACTTATTGCGTAATACCAAAGGTCAGAGGACATTACAGAAGTGTTCCTATGGAAGATCTTGTTAAAGAGGCTGCCACTCTTGCAGAGCAGGGTGTTACTGAGCTGATACTGATCGCTCAGGAGACTACTCTTTACGGCACTGATCTTTATGGTGAGAAGAAACTTCCAGAACTATTGAGAAGACTATGTCAGATCGATGGACTTAAATGGCTCAGACTTATGTATTGCTATCCGGAAGAGATCACGGATGAGCTTATTGAAGTAATGCGTGATGAGCCAAAGATATGCCATTATATTGATATCCCTGTACAGAGTGGTGCAGATGCTGTTCTTAAGAGAATGGGCAGAAGAACCAACAGAGCAGAGATCGAAGAAATAGTAAAGAGACTCAGGGATAACATTCCTGATATTTGTATCAGAACAACTCTGATCACAGGTTTCCCAGGGGAGACAGCTGCTGATCACAGAGAGACGATGGAATTTGTTAAGAAGATGCGTTTTGACAGACTTGGCGCATTTACTTATTCTCAGGAAGAAGATACTCCTGCAGCCAGAATGCCTGATCAGGTATCAGAGCGTATCAAAAAGACCAGAAAGACTAAGATCATGAAGCTCCAGCAGGAGATAGCCTTTGAAGCTGCAAGGGCTATGGTCGGTAAGACGGTAAAGGCTGTTATCGAAGGACGTATTACAGATTCTGATATAGATGTATTTACATATGTTGGAAGAACATATAAAGATGCTCCTGATATCGACGGATATGTTTTTATAAATGGAGTTAACAGAGAACTCATTACAGGGGACTTTGTTACTGTAAAGATCACGGGTTCAAATGAATATGATTTAATAGGAGAATTGTGCGATGAATCTGCCGAATAAACTTACCCTCTTTAGAGTATTATTGATTCCGTTTTTTGTTGTTTTTCTGTTATGCAATATTACTGCATATGATAATTTTATCGCTTTGGGAATTTTTATCATAGCAAGTCTTACAGATCTTGCTGACGGAAAGATTGCAAGAAAGTACAATTTAGTGACTGACTTTGGAAAATTCATGGATCCATTGGCAGACAAGCTGCTTGTATGCAGTGCGATGATCTGCCTTATTGAGCTTGGACAGATCCCATCATGGGTAGTGGTTATTATTATAGCCAGAGAATTTACTATAAGTGGTTTCAGACTTATAGCAGCTGATAATGGAAGAGTTATTGCTGCAAGCTATTGGGGCAAGTTCAAGACTACATTCCAGATGATCATGGTTATCCTGATGATCTTAAATCTTGGATTCGAAGCAGCATGGTTGACTATTTTGGCACAGGTGATCATGTGGATCGCTTTGGCACTTACTATCATTTCTTTATGTGATTACATTATTAAAAATAAAGACGTAATGAGTGGTGATATGTAAATGGTTGTTACAGAATGCATTGAACTGGTTGAGACATTAAAAAAAGAGGGAATGACAATAACTACTGCAGAATCCTGCACAGGAGGTCTTATAGCTGCGGCTATAACAGATGTGCCGGGTTCTTCTGAGGTGTTCAAACGTGGCTTCGTTACCTATTGTGATGAGGCTAAACATGAGATGCTGGGAGTATCAGAGGAAGTACTTGCTACTGATACTGCAGTCAGCGAAAGAGTTGCCAGTGAGATGGCAGAAGGTGCAGCAAAGGCTGCAAAGGCAGATGCGGCGATATCTGTCACAGGTATAGCAGGCCCCGGAGGCGGGAGCCCAGACAAGCCGGTAGGGCTTGTGTACATTGGTATTTATGTAAAGGGAAAAAAAATCGTAGTTAAACATGTTTTTGAAGGCACAAGAGCCGAGGTGAGGGAACAGGCAGTCAGAAGCGCCATCCATAGTATGCGTGTTTTGCTATGACCAGTAGTAAGAGAAATTAGGAAAGAAAATGAGTTTAGAGTTTACAAAAGAATTAGAAGACAGAATGGACAGGATCATGGCAGAAGGCCTTGAGGAGAGTTCAAAGGAGATTGAAAAGGAAGCAGACGCAGAAGTAGACACAGAGGAAGAAACAGACACAAGAAAGAAATATGAAGGATCAGGCATTGATGAGAGGATCATCCGTGCTGTTAGTGAAAAAGGATTTGTATATATGTCTCCAATCCAGGAGGCAGCAATACCTGTAATGATGGCTGGTAAAGACCTTATTGGACAGGCTCAGACCGGAACAGGTAAGACAGCCGCTTTTGGTATCCCACTTCTTCAGCAGGTGGATCCAAGTAATAAGCATCTTCAGGCTGTTGTTTTATGTCCTACAAGAGAGCTTGCTATGCAGGCTGCAGATGATATCAGAGATTTTGCCAAGTATATGTTTGGCGTAAAAGTCCTCTCCGTATATGGCGGACAGGATATTTCAAGACAGATAAGAGCACTTTCTGCAGGAGTTCAGATTGTCGTTGGAACACCTGGACGTGTTCTTGACCATATCCGCAGACATACAATGAAGCTCAAGGATGTTAAGGTACTTGTCCTTGATGAAGCTGATGAAATGCTTGATATGGGATTTAGAGAAGACATTGAGACTGTTCTTCAGAACATGCCTGAAGAGCATCAGACAGCACTGTTTTCAGCTACAATGCCTAAGCCTATCATGGAGATCACAAGACAGTATCAGAAGGCTGATGCTGAGTACATCCGCATGACTCCAAAGGAGATCACAACTTCTACAATAGAGCAGGCATATTACAGAGTACCTCATACTGCAAAAGAGCAGGTACTTGTAAGACTTATGGATTTCTATCATCCAAACAGAAGTCTTATCTTCTGTAACACTAAGAGAATGGTAGATCAGCTTGCAAATAGCCTTAAGGATCAGGGATATCTTGCAGAAGGCTTACATGGTGATCTGTCACAGAATCAGAGAGATACAGTAATGAATCTCTTTAGAAATGGCAGAGTCAGCATCCTTATTGCGACAGACGTTGCTGCAAGAGGTATTGACGTAAGTGGCGTTGAAGCTGTATTTAACTTTGATATCCCAGAAGATATTGAATATTATGTTCACCGTATCGGTAGAACAGGTCGTGCCGGCAGAAGCGGAAGCTCATACACACTTGTAACAGGTAGAGAGATGTACAAGCTCCGTGAGATTGAGAAGATCTGTCATACCAAGATTGAAGAGCGTAAGATCCCTTCAGCCAAGGATATCACAAGAGCTAAATCTCAGAAGGTATTTGCTGAAGTTATCGATATAATCGAAAATGATGACATTACATCTGTACTTGAATTTGTAAATCAGAAGATCGAAGAGGGTGAGTACACAGCTGAGCAGCTTGCAGCTGGATTCATGAAGCTCAAGATGGGTAAAGAACTTGAAGATCTTGGATTTGAAGATGAGTACTTCAATAAGAGAGTTCGTGGCTATGGAAGAAATTCCGGAAGATCAGCTTATCGTGATGGAAGAGGCAGATTTGACAGAAAGGGCAGAGATGGTCGCGGAGGCCGTGATGGCAGAGGAAGCCGTGAAGGTCGTGGTGGCAAGTTTGCACCTAAGTTTGATCTTGGATTTGGTAAGAAGAATTCCAAGTCAGGCGAGAAGAGCGATAATAAGAAGCATAGTTATTCTGTTAAGAAAGAACATAATTCAAGCAGATTCTATGGTTCAGATAAGCCAGAAGGAAAGCCTAAGAGAAGATCTGAGCATGCAGGACAGTCAAGACCTAGCTTTGGCCATTCTTATGACAGATTGAATATCAAGACTCGCAGCAGTGATGGCAAGTTTGAATAATAAGATTGAATTATCATAGTTTTGGTGTTAATATTTTACTATAAACACTGATTAACCTAAGAGACGAAGAGAGTAAGGAAATCAGCACATTTTTTTGTGTGCAATTCTTTACTCTCTTTTTTGCGTTTAGAAATATTTGAAATTTGTAAAAGCTAAATTTGGGTATAGGAGAAAGGTTAAGGAATGAATATGGAGAAAGACGTTGTAATTATTGGTGGTGGTGTAGTTGGCAGTTGCATTGCAAGAGAATTGTCCAGATATGAACTGGATGTGTTGCTGCTGGAAAAGGAAGAGGATGTGTGCTCAGGCACCTCCAAGGCTAACAGTGCAATAGCTCATGCCGGATTTGATGCTGTTCCTGGCACATTGAAGGCCAAATTTAATGTAGAAGGCAACAGGATGATGGCTGCACTTTCCAAGGAGCTGGATTTTGAATTCAAAATGAATGGATCCGTTGTTTTATGTTTTGACGAAAATGATAGACCAGCTCTTCAGGCACTTTATGACAGAGGTATTGCCAATGGAGTTGAAGGTCTTGAAATTGTAAGCGGAGACAAAATAAGAGAGCTTGAGCCTAATGTATCTGATGAAGTTGTAGCAGCACTTGTAGCTCCTACAGGTGGAATTGTGTGTCCTTTTGGAATGACTATAGCTATGGCTGAAAATGCTGCTGATAATGGCGTGGAATTCAGGTTCAATACACAGGTCCAAAAGATAGAGAAAATAGATGGCGGTTATAAGCTTGTGACCAATCAGGGCGAGATCACTACTAAATACGTGGTTAATGCCGCAGGTGTTTATAGCGATGAACTGCATAATATGGTGAGCGAGAAAAAACTGCATATAACACCTAGAAAAGGTGATTATTTATTGATGGATAGGGAAGTTGGTAATTATGTTTCTCATACAATCTTCCAGCTTCCTGGTAAATATGGAAAAGGAATCCTTGTAACACCAACTGTTCATGGCAATCTTCTTGCAGGACCAACTGCTGTTGATGTTGAAGACAAGGAATGTACTGCAACAACGGCACAGGAGCTTGCAGATGTATCAATGAAGGCGAATAAATCAGTTAAAAATGTCCCATTCAGACAGACTATAACATCTTTCTCAGGTCTGAGAGCACATGAGGATGGAGACGATTTTATTATCGGAGAATGTGAGGATGCAGAAGGATTTTTTGATGCAGCAGGAATTGAATCTCCAGGTCTTACAAGTGCTCCTGCTATTGGCGTATTTCTTGCCAAAAAGGTAGCAGAAAAAGCAGGTGCTTCCGAGAAGAAAGATTTTAATGGAAAACGAGTAGGAATACCTAGAGTAGCCCAGCTCTCGTTTGAAGAAAGAGCAGAGCTTATCAAAAAGAATCCTGCATATGGAACTATCATCTGTAGATGTGAAGGTATAAGTGAAGGCGAAATATTAGATGCTATACACAGGACTCTTGGAGCAAAGTCCATGGATGGAGTAAAGCGCAGGACCAGAGCCGGAATGGGCCGCTGTCAGGCAGGCTTTTGCACACCAAGGACTGTTGAGATCCTTGCAAGAGAACTGGGAATACCGGTTACGGAAGTCTGCAAGAACAGACCAGGCTCAGAGCTCATAGTTGGAGATTGATCTAAATTGCTGATGAATTGGGCTTATGAAGGCAGACAGTAACAAAAAATATTGAAAACAGATTCAGAAGATAGGAGATAGCATGAATACAATAGATGTAGTGGTAATTGGTGGTGGACCTGCAGGACTGGCTGCAGCACTTTCTGCAAAAAGAAATGGAGCAGAGAATATACTTATTCTCGAAAGAGATAATATCCTTGGAGGAATCTTAAATCAGTGCATACATAACGGTTTTGGACTTCATACATTTAAGGAAGAACTGACAGGGCCTGAATATGCAGGAAGATTTATCAAGGAAGTTCTTGATGAGAAGATACCATACAAATTAAATACTATGGTGATAGATATCAATAAAAACAAAGAAGTGACCTTCATCAACAAAGAAGACGGACTTATGACCATCAAGGCCAAGGCCATCATACTGGCCATGGGCTGCCGTGAGAGGCCAAGAGGAGCCCTTAACATACCAGGATACAGACCTGCAGGAATATATACTGCCGGAACAGCCCAGAGACTCATGAATATTGAAGGCCATATGGTAGGCAAAAAGGTTGTTATCCTTGGATCAGGTGATATCGGACTTATCATGGCCAGAAGAATGACTCTTGAAGGTGCCAAGGTAGAAGTGGTAGCTGAACTGATGCCTTATTCAGGCGGTCTTAAGAGAAATATCGTACAGTGCCTCAATGACTATGATATTCCGCTCAAACTGAGCCATACGGTTATAGACATCAAGGGAAAAGAGCATGTAGAAGGCATTACTATTGCTGAAGTAGATGCAAACAGAAAACCTATCCCAGGTACTGAGGAGTTTTATGAAGCCGATACATTGCTGCTTTCATGTGGCCTTTTGCCTGAAAATGAACTTACAAAAGGAATCGGCGTTGCCATGAACCGCGTTACAAGCGGACCTGACGTTGATGACAAGCTTCAGACAGGACTTGAAGGAGTATTTGCCTGTGGCAACGTGCTCCATGTCCACGACCTTGTAGATTATGTATCTGAAGAAGCTGCCCTTGCAGGACAGAATGCAGCCCGCTATGTATGCGGACAGGAAAATAAGTCTGGAAAGAAAGTTACTATGATCGCAGATGGCGGAGTCAGATATACTGTGCCACAGTCTCTGGATATAGTGAACATGAACGATAAGGTAGTAGTCAGATTCAGAGTAGCTGATGTTTTCAAGGACAGAAGCATCTGTGTATATTACGACGACAAAAAGATATCTTCTGTAAAAAAGAAAGTGCTTGCCCCTGGTGAAATGGAGCAGGTGATCCTGAAAAAAGAGAGCTTTGCAGAATATCCGGATATTAGATCAATAAGGATATGTACAGAAGAATGATGATCATTAACTATTATAGAGCGCTATTGGCGCAGGAAGGCTTATTATGGAAACAAGAGAACTTACATGTATAAATTGCCCGCTGGGTTGTGCACTGACAGTGACCATTGATGGAGATAATATCACAGTTACAGGTAATACCTGCCCCAGAGGAGCTGCTTATGGCAAAAAAGAGGTTACAGATCCCACACGTATCGTAACCAGCTCTGTAGTGGTTGAAGGCGGCACTATAGCAAGAGCTTCAGTAAAAACTGCAATGGATATTCCAAAAGGAAAAATTTTTGATATAATGGACGAGATACACAAAATAAAGGTAAAGGCGCCTGTACATATTGGCGACGTCATCATTCCTAACGTTGCAGGAACTGGTGTGGATATTATCGCGTCCAAAGATGTCGAGGCAGTAAAGTGATTGGTTAATGAGTATTTTAAACGTTGAACATTTAACACATGGCTTTGGTGACAGAGCTATATTTAATGACGTATCTTTCCGTTTGTTAAAGGGAGAGCATATCGGACTTGTCGGCGCCAATGGTGAAGGCAAGTCCACATTTATGAATATAATTACCGGTAAGCTCCAGCCTGATGAAGGTAAGATCGAGTGGGCTAAAAATGCCGCAGTTGGTTATCTGGATCAGCATGCTGTACTGAAAGCCGGGATGACTATCAGAGACGTTCTGGCTTCTGCATTTGATTCTCTTTTTGATATGGAAAAGAGGTTGAATGCTGCTTATGAAGAGATGGCAACAGCTGATGAAGACAGAATGAATGAACTTATGGAAGAGACAGGAACTCTTCAGGATCTTCTGACTGTTCATGATTTTTATATGATCGATTCCAAGATTGAAGAAGTTGGTGCAGCCCTTGGTTTATCAGAGATAGGTCTGGACAGGGATGTTACAGAGCTGTCTGGAGGACAGAGAACAAAGGTACTTCTTGCAAAGCTTCTTTTGGCTAAGCCTGATATCCTGCTTTTGGATGAGCCTACCAACTATCTTGATAAGGAGCATATTGCATGGCTTAAGCGTTATCTGGAAGATTATGAAAATGCATTTATCCTTATCAGCCATGATGTTCCATTTATGAACAGCGTGGTCAATATCATATATCACATGCATGATCAGGATCTTAAGCGCTATGTGGGTGATTATGACAAGTTCATGGAAGTATATGAGATGCAGAAATCTCAGCAGGAAGCTGCTTACAGACGTCAGCAGCAGGAGATTGCTGATCTTAAGGACTTCGTTGCAAGAAATAAGGCAAGAGTTGCTACAAGAAATATGGCTATGTCCAGACAGAAAAAACTTGATG
This sequence comes from Butyrivibrio sp., assembly GCA_015056495.1. Lineage (GTDB taxonomy): Bacteria > Bacillota > Clostridia > Lachnospirales > Lachnospiraceae > Butyrivibrio. Next base: position 35,074 of record SVGC01000028.1, on the reverse strand, counting down.
CCATGGACATCATTGAAAAGCCTACAGAGAATCCAAAGCCAACCTTTAATTTCCTTCAGGGCGGCCTTAGCGGCAAGGTGATCCTTGAAACTAAAGATCTGGTCATCGGTTATGATGAACCTCTGTCAAAGCCTCTCAATCTATACATGGAGAGAGGCCAGAAGGTTGTTATTGAAGGTGCCAACGGTATTGGTAAGACAACTCTGTTAAAGAGCATCATGGGGCTTATACCTGCTATTTCCGGTAAGGCTGAGCTGGGAGACAGTCAGGAACTTGGATATTTCGAACAGGAAATGTCCGGAGATGGAGACAATACCTGTCTTGAGGAAATATGGCAGGAGTTCCCAGGCTTTTCACAGTACGAAGTCAGAAGTGCCCTCAGTAAATGCGGACTTACCACCAAGCATATTGAAAGCAAGGTACGTGTGTTATCCGGTGGAGAACAGGCTAAGGTAAGATTGTGTAAGCTCATCAACCGTAAGAGCAATATCCTGATCCTTGACGAGCCGACTAACCACCTGGATGTAGATGCCAAGGAAGAGCTTAAGAGAGCTCTTAAGGAATATAAGGGCAGTATCATCATGGTATGCCATGAACCGGATTTTTATGATGGTGTTGCAACTGATATCTGGGATCTTTCACAGTGGACCACAAAACTTTGATTGTCGCCACGATTGTTTTTTTAGATGACAGCATTGGCTGATAACTGACCAATACTCAATATTTTTATTGTTTCTTTATAAAAATATTGAGTATTTTTTATTGTAAAATGGTAAAATATAGTATCAAGGTGAGGAAGAAAATGGAAATAGCAGTAATTAGTGATATTCATGGCAATTATGCGGCTCTTCAGGCTGTGATAGATATGTCCATGAGCAGGGGGATAACCAGATTTATTTTTCTTGGAGATTATGTTACCGATTGTCCTGATCCACAGAAGACAATGGAAAAAATATATGTTCTTAAACAATATTTTGATTGCACTTTTGTCAGAGGAAATCGTGAAGAATACTTATTGAACTACAGAGCCAATGGCGAGAAAGGCTGGCATAAAGGCTCTGCCAGTGGATCACTTTTGTATTCATATAACAATCTTACCGGAAAGGATCTGGACTTTTTTGACTCCATGCCAATATATACTGTATGGCAGGAAGGTAATTGTACTCCTATGGATGTATGCCACGGTTCACCGGAAAAAGCCGGAGAACTGCTGTTTAAAGATAAGAGAAATACCAAAAGAGTACTGACACATTTAAAGACGGATTATCTGCTCCATGGTCATAACCATGTGCAGGATTCATATATTTACAGGGGAAAAAGATCTATCAATCCCGGATCAGTAGGCATACCGTGGTATTACGGCGGTAAGGCTCAGTTTGCAATCCTTCATTCACAGGGCAAAGCCTGGGAAGAGGAGCTGATCCAGCTTGATTATGACAGGGACGAGATCTTAAATGCTTTTCAGGGAACCCAGCTAATGGAGATGGCTCCTGCCTGGGCTGCAATTTCCATGCATACAATACGTACAGGCGTGGATCTTAATCAGACTATTTTGCTTAGGGCAATGCGTCTTTGCGAGGAAGACAACGGAACTGTGACATGGCCTGACATACCGGAAAAATATTGGGCTATAGCATTAAGGGAGAACAACATAGATTTGTTTGGGAGAGACATACCAAAGAAAGAATAGCATTATGCTATCAGGTTACGTCTAATGTTGCTTAATCAGTCTATTACAACAGAATATTTTTGTCTGTTTTTGTCCATGGTACTTCTTGGTCTTATGTTATACACAAGGCCAAGAGTTACTTCTATTTTTGTTATAAATTTTGTTGGAACTTTAGTTTCCATCTTTACAATAGTTGTAAGCAACTATATCATTTCTTTTTCACACAAGTATTACAAAAACTCATATTATAGCTATGTCTACATGCTGATTGCCAGCATGATCTATTTGGTGCTCTATTTTGTTTTGCTTAACTGCATTTTTTTCTATGTGACCAAGCTTGCTCTTAATCGAAGAGGACACAGGCAGGAACAGGAAAAAATGATACTTACTTTTGCGGCAATATATTTTGGCGCAGCTGCAATAGCCTATGCAAAAGGTGGAATGATAATAGAGCTTGAAGATAGATTGGATGTAAATGGTTTTATGGATTTCTACATGGTGGCGGGGCTTGTATGTGCGGTTCTGGTCATTATAGGAACTCTGCTCAATCGTAAAAATATATCCAGAACTGTTGTATTTGAGATCCTTTTATTTACGCCGATAGAGATGGCAATTATTTTGCTACAGTTCTATTACAGGAAAACTATTTTCTATTCAACAACTTATGTTGCTCCTTTAATGCTTTTCTATGTACTGTTTCATAGTAATCCATTTGATGAGGCAACTGGATGCCAGAACATATATGCTTTTGATTCAATGCTTTCATCATTACTTTATCACAAGAAAAAGTTTGTTTTGATACAGCTTGAGTATCCTCAGTTATATAGAGCTTTTTCAACTGAAATGCGCAGAAATATAATGCAGATCATTTCAGGACTTGTAAGGGAAGTAGAGGCTTTTGACAAGCATGTCAGAATATACAGGCTTTCACTCGGAAGATTTATTTTGCTTAGACCATATAACAATGCTGAAGAAGTGGATAGCCTATATAATAATATAGTTTACATCCTTAATAAATCTGTAAGTTATGGAGAAAACGTAACCTACGGTAAGATGATCTGTTTTACCAACTTTGGCTACATCAAAAATGAGACTGAAGTTCATGCTTATTTAGATTACATAACCGGAAAAATGACCAAGTCTCCGGAAATAGAGACCTTTAAGGCTACAAGTCAGACAGAAGCTGATTTCATTGAAGAAAGAGAGATCGTTATTGCTCTTGAAAATATAGCGTCCCAGTTTGATATAGATGACCCAAGAGTACTGTGCTATGCCCAGCCTATCTATAATGTCGAGTCCAAGCGTTTTTGCACAGCTGAAGCTCTTATGAGACTCAGGGTTGGGGGAAAGCTGATACCACCTTTAAAATTCATTCCTATAGCTGAGGAAAATGAATTTATCCATAAGCTGACCTGCATCATGCTTAATAAGATATGCAAAGAAGTGGAGAATATTTCAAACAGATTTGAATTTGATACCATCACATTCAACTGTTCTCCAAAGGAATTATCTGATGCCAACCTGTGCCAGGATTTTATAAATATAATCAGTAAGTACAATATAGAACCTGGAAAGATCAGCATTGAACTGACTGAAAATGCTATGGTTGAGAGCTATGAAGCTATCAAGGTCAATATGAGCAGACTTGAAAAAGCAGGCATCAGCTTTTATCTTGATGATTTCGGTTCTGGTTATTCCAATATCGAACGTATCATCAGTTGCGAATTTAAGACTATCAAGTTTGATAAGACTCTTTTATACAGAGCTTTGGATAATGAGATTACTGATGACCTTGTTACTTCAATGCACGATATTCTTAAAAAAATCGGCATGACAACCCTTGTGGAAGGTGTAGAAAATGAGCAGCAGAGCGACTATTGTATCCGGCGTGGCTTTGACTACATCCAGGGCTACAAATACGCCCGCCCTGAGCCAATCGAGGAGCTGCCAAATTATTTTTCTATCAAACATTAAAACTGCCATTATGTAGTGGTTTAAATACGAGACATGAGACCAAACATCAAATCTTTGGCCTTATGTCTCGTATTTTTGTGAGTCACCGGGGAGTCACTGGGGACGTATCAGTTTGACTCATTGCACACAATGAGTCATTGGGGACGTATCAAATTGACTCATTTTGCCACTTCGTGTCAAAATAACTGCAAATAGGCTATTTAAAGGCGACTTCGTCGCAGAGCCTATTTGCCTCTTGAATCATATTCTCACGAAATCAGCAGCCTGTGCGGATTTCTATTTGAGCTCACACAAAAAATATACCAATGAATCAGTGGGAACGTATTTAATTTACTCATTTTAAGTATTCTGAAAACATAATTTATAAAATTTTAATAGAAAATGGATTATTTTACTTGCAAATTTGGGTAATAGTGTTTATTATTATTTCTTGTAGGTTAGCACTCATCTTGAAAGAGTGCTAACAAATAAAAATTGTTTTTTATGAACTATTATATAAAGGAGGCAGTAACCATGAAATTAACACCACTTGGAGACAGAGTTGTTCTTAAGCAGCTCGCAGCAGAGGAAACAACAAAATCAGGAATCGTTCTTCCTGGAGCAGAAAAGGAAAAGCCACAGCAGGCAGAAGTAATCGCTGTAGGTCCTGGCGGAGTTGTTGATGGCAAGGAAGTCAAGATGGAAGTTAAAGTAGGTGACAATGTTATTTACTCTAAATATTCAGGAAACGAAGTTAAACTTGATGACGTTACATACATTATTGTAAGACAGAACGATATTCTTGCAGTTATCGAATAATATAAAACAGGAGGCTATTTAAAATGGCAAAGACAGTTAAATACGGAGCAGATGCTCGTACAGCTATGGTAGCAGGCGTTAATAAGCTTGCAGATACAGTAAGAGTTACAATTGGACCTAAGGGAAGAAACGTAGTTCTTGATAAATCTTATGGTGCACCAACAATCACAAACGATGGTGTTACAATCGCAAAAGAGATCGAGCTTGAAGATCCTTATGAAAACATGGGTGCTCAGCTTGTAAAAGAAGTTGCTACAAAGACAAACGATGTAGCAGGTGATGGTACAACAACAGCTACAGTACTTGCACAGGCTATGATCAATGAAGGTATGAAGAACCTTGCAGCTGGTGCTAACCCAATCGTTCTTAGAAAAGGAATGAAGAAGGCTACAGACGCAACAGTAGAAGCTATCTCAAAGATGGCTACAAAGGTTGCTGGTAAAGACCAAATCATGAGAGTAGCAGCTGTTTCAGCTGGTGATGATGAAGTAGGACAGCTCATCGCTGACGCTATGGAAAAGGTTTCTAACGATGGTGTTATCACAATCGAAGAATCAAAGACAATGCAGACAGAACTTGACCTTGTAGAAGGTATGCAGTTCGATCGTGGTTATATCTCAGCTTACATGGCTACAGATATGGACAAGATGGAAGCAGTTCTTGATGATCCTTATATCCTTATCACAGATAAGAAGATCTCAAACATCCAGGATATCCTTCCACTTCTTGAGCAGATCGTAAAGACAGGCTCTAAGCTCCTTATCATTGCTGAGGATGTTGACGGTGAAGCTCTTACAACTCTTATTGTTAACAAGCTTCGTGGAACATTCAACGTAGTAGCAGTTAAGGCTCCAGGTTATGGTGACAGAAGAAAGGCTATGCTTGAAGATATCGCTATCCTTACAGGTGGTAAGGTTATTTCTTCTGATCTTGGTCTTGAACTCAAGGATACAACAATGGAAGACCTTGGACAGGCTAAGAGCGTTAAGGTTGCAAAAGAGAACACAACAATCGTTGATGGTCTTGGAAACAAAGATGAGATCAAAGCTAGAGTTGCTCAGATCAAGAAGCAGATCGAAGAGACAACAAGCGATTTCGATAAAGAAAAACTCCAGGAGAGACTTGCTAAGCTCGCTGGCGGTGTTGCAGTTATCAGAGTAGGTGCTGCTACAGAGACAGAGATGAAGGAAGCTAAGTACAGAATGGAAGATGCTCTTAACGCAACAAGAGCAGCTGTAGAAGAAGGTATCATCTTCGGTGGTGGTAGCGCATACATCCACGCAGCAAAAGAAGTTGAGAAGACAGTTGAAGGCCTTTCAGGAGATGAGAAGACAGGTGCTTCTATCATCCTCAAAGCCCTCGAAGCTCCTCTTCGCAACATCGCAGAAAACGCAGGTCTTGACGGATCCGTTATCGTAAACAAAGTAAAAGAAAGCAAGACAGGTATCGGCTTCAACGCATATTCAGAAGAGTATGTAGACATGGTAAAAGACGGCATCATCGACCCAGCCAAAGTAACAAGAAGCGCTCTCCAGAACGCAACATCAGTAGCAAGCAGCTTCCTCACAACAGAAGCAGCCGTAGCTACAATCAAAGAACCAGTTCCTCCAATGCCAGCCGGCGGCGCAGGAATGGGCGGAATGATGTAAGCGATACAGAAGCAATGCATTCCCATTCAATGTAATATGAAAAAGTGCGAAGCACTTTTAAAATAATAAAAAAGCACACTGCAAGCTCGCTTGCAAGTGTGCTCTTTTATTATTTTAAAACAGTACCGAAGGTACGTTTTTCATATTACATTGAATGGGAATATACTGCGCTAACGGTTGATTCGGAAAGCCATAGGCTTTCCGAATATAAGCCGCCGCATCGCACCCTAAAAAGAATAAGCAACAATCCGATAAGCATCCCCGCCGCTCTCAGCGCATGCGAAGCAAGCCGCTGAGAGCACGAATCCTCACTCCCCACAAGCGCCAATTCGTCAATCTCTCCCGCCTAGCTCAACGCATGCGAAGCATGCCATTGAGCGCACGATTATCTCCCAATAACAAATCCCCCTTGTATATCCAAAAAAAATCAAGTAAAATGTTGTGGTTGAGTTTGTATGCGGGGAAAGGGGCATTTATGAAATATATACTTAGCTTAACAGCACTCCCACCATTGTTCTTGTTGTGGTACGTATATCATATTGATAAGATCGAGCACGAACCAGCCAAACTGATCTTCAAACTGTTTATTTTTGGCGTCTTAAGCTGCATTCCAGCCGGACAATTGGAAACCTCCGCAGGAGCGTTCCTTCCATATTTTTTTGAAGATACCATGAGCTTTTCATCACTTTTTGTTGAATATTTCTTTATAGTAGCTCTGGCTGAAGAGGGACTTAAATACCTGTTCATGTATCAGCTCACCTGGAGAGACAAGGAATTTAACTATAGATTTGATGGCATTGTATATGCAGTTGCAGTATCTGTAGGTTTTGCATTTTTTGAAAACTTCCTTTATGTTTTTAGTGATATTGATTTTGCTATGTCAATTGCTGTCCAGAGAGCACTTACAGCTATTCCGCTCCATACAATATGCGCTATTTTTATGGGACATTTTTATGGAGAGGCCAGATATGCATATAGCAGATATCGCAATAGAGACTGCATTGTCAAATTGATACTTGCATTGGTGGTACCACTTCTGATCCACGGATTTTATGATTTCTGTCTTTCAACGGAAAATGCTGTGATGATAATAATATATTTTATATACGTTATCATTATCGATGTGCTGGCATTCATCAAGGTTAGAAGATATGCAAAGGAAGATGTTGCAGTTTAAACCCGATAAGGCTTATAATGTTATCTATCAAATAAAACGATATATTGATAAAGTTAATATGTAATTTGCAGAATGAATATCAATTTGTTTTTCAAATTTACAAATACATATTTAAATAAATAAGAGGTAAAAAAATGATTAAAGATTTAAAAGATTACGTTACAACTATTCCTGATTTTCCTGAACCTGGAATTATGTTCAGAGACATAACATCTGTAGTACAGGACGCTGACGGACTTAGACTTGCCATTGATACAATGGAAAAGTTAGTTGATGATGTTGATTATGATGTAGTAGTAGGTGCTGAATCAAGAGGATTCATTTTTGGTACACCTATTGCATATAACGAGCGCAAGCCATTCGTACTTATCAGAAAGCCTGGTAAGCTTCCACGTGAGACAGAGAAGATGGATTATGACCTTGAGTATGGTTCAGCTACTCTTGAGATCCACAAGGATGCCATCAAACCAGGTCAGAAGGTTCTTATCGTTGACGACCTTATGGCTACAGGTGGTACAATCGAAGCTATGGTCAAGCTTATTGAAAAGCTTGGCGGTACTGTAGCAGCTGTACTTGTACTTATGGAACTTGAAGGACTTAATGGCAGAGACAAGCTTAAGGGATATAGAGTAGAGTCAGCTATCAAGTACGAAGGAAAGTAATAAATAATACATCTAAGGGGTTTGCTAAATTGAAGTCTTATAGCCAAGAGTTTGATGAAGGAAAAATTGAAGCAATCGAAGAGTTTCAGGCACCTGAGACCCTGTATGAAGGCCTTATCGATAGAGTCAGAAAGTATCATCCATCCGATGACATAAGTCTGATTGATAAGGCTTATCAGACTGCGGCTAAAGCCCACAAGGATCAGCAACGTAAATCCGGAGAACCATATATCATACATCCTTTGTGCGTTGCCATTATCCTTGCTGATCTCGAACTTGATAAAGAGACAATTGCAGCAGGCCTTTTACATGATGTTGTTGAAGATACAATTCTAACAAAAGAAGAGATAGAAGCAGAGTTTGGTTCAGATGTAGCACTTCTTGTAGATGGTGTTACCAAGCTGACCAATCTGCAACTGTCCAGTGATAATACCGGCAAGACTCCGGATCAGCTGGAGATGCAGGCAAACAATCTTAGAAAAATGTTTCTTGCCATGGCCAAGGATATAAGGGTAATCCTTATAAAGCTGGCCGACAGATTGCATAATATGCGTACTTTGGGACATATGCCTCCACATAAACAGACGCGTATCGCACAGGAAACATTGGATATCTATTCGCCTATAGCAGGCCGTCTTGGTATCAGTAAGATCAAGGTCGAACTTGATGACCTTTCTCTTAAATACCTAAAACCCGATGTTTATTATGATCTTGTAGAAAAAGTTGCACAGAGAAGAAGCGAGAGAGAATCTTACGTTGAAGATATCTGTAATAATGTCAGAGAGCATATCAAAGATGCTGGCATAAACGGAGAAGTAAACGGCAGGATCAAGCACTTTTTTAGTATATATAAAAAGATGCGTAACCAGAGTAAGACCATAGATCAGATCTATGATCTCTTTGCTGTGCGTATAATAGTTGCCAATATAAGAGACTGCTATGCGGCACTTGGTATCATCCATGAGATGTATACACCGGTACCTGGACGTTTCAAGGATTATATTGCAATGCCTAAGCCGAATATGTACCAGTCTCTCCATACGACACTTATTGGACCTTCAGGCCAGCCTTTTGAAATACAGATCAGAACATACGAAATGCATAGAGCAGCTGAATACGGTATTGCTGCTCATTGGAAATATAAGGAAGCCTCTGATGGCAAAACACCTGAGATCGGTGAGGAAGAAAAGCTTATCTGGCTCCGACAGATACTTGAATGGCAACAGGAAATGTCTGACAACCAGGAGTTTATGAACCTCTTAAAGAGCGATCTGAACCTCTTCTCAGAAGATGTTTACTGTTTTACTCCTACAGGTGAGGTCAAAAATCTTCCTGCAGGATCTACACCTATTGATTTTGCATACAGCATCCATAGTGCTGTCGGCAATAAGATGATTGGTGCCAAGGTCAATGGCAAACTGGTTCCTATCGATTACAAGATACAGAACGGTGATCGTATAGAAGTACTTACCAGCCAGAATTCCAAGGGACCAAGTAGAGACTGGCTCAATATTGCCAAGAGTACCTCAACTAAGAATAAGATCAATCAGTGGTTCAGACATGAACTTAAAGACGAGAATATCAGTAGAGGTAAGGAACTTATCCTTGATTATTGCAGAACCAAGGGTATTGATTTCTATGAGATCAATTCTCCTTCTTATCAGGAGCTTGTTACCAGAAAGTACGGCTTCCATGATTGGGATGCCATACTTGCTGCAGTTGGACATGGTGGTCTCAAGGAAGGCCAGATCGTAAACAAGTTCATAGAGCTCTATGAAAAAGATCATAAGAAAAATATTACTGATGAAGAAGTGCTTGAATCAGTTAATGCAGAGTCTGTTAATACTCCAAGACTTATCAGCACAGGCAATTCCATCATCGTAAAGGGCGTTCATGACGTTGCAGTCAGATTTTCAAAATGCTGTAACCCTGTTCCTGGTGATGATATTGTGGGCTTTGTTACAAGAGGAAGAGGTGTATCAATCCACCGCAGAGACTGTATCAACGTTCAGTCAATGGTAGAGCAGGATAGAAGCCGACTCATTGAAGCTAAATGGGAAAATGAGAATGCATCCAGCGGAGAACGTTATGTGGCTAATATCAAGATATTTGCCAATAACCGTTCAGGACTTCTTGCAGATATCTCCAAGACCCTTACCGAGAAGAATCTGGATATCATATCCATGAATACAAGGACAAGCAAACAGGGACTTGCTACTCTTGAGACTTCATTCCAGGTAGGAAGCAGAGATCAGCTGCGAGAGATAGTAGAAAAAATACGTGCTATTGACAGCGTAATCGATATTGAAAGGACATCAGGCTGATGCCAGAAACTAATATACGTGTAGGTTCCATGACACTGGGAATGGTCCAGACCAACTGCTACTTTGTTTACAGAGAAGATGGCAGAGACCACAGTGCCGGGGTATCCTACGACGAGCCGACACCGGTTATCTTTTTTGACCCTGCTGATAAGGGACAATTTATTTATGAAGCCTTAAGTACAAGAGGTTTTAAAGTAGACACCATCCTTCTTACCCATGGTCATTTTGATCATATAGGTGGAGCTGATGAACTCAGAAAACTCTCAGGTGCCAAGGTGTATGCTTATGAAAAAGAAAAAAGCGTATGTGAAGATGTAGAGAATAACCTGTCCTGTAATTATGGACGCGGGTATACAGTTGTTCCTGATGATTATCTTGACGACCTTCATATGATCGAGGCTGCCGGACTTAAGTGCCAGCTTATAGCAACACCGGGACATACTGTTGGCGGTTGCTGTTACTATTTTGATGAAGGACATATCCTTATCTGTGGAGATACTCTTTTTGAAGAGTCTGTAGGAAGAACGGATTTCCCGACAGGTTCCATGGGAACACTGGTTAATTCTATAAGGGAGAGGCTCCTTGGTCTTCCAGAGGATACTGTGTGCTATCCTGGCCATGGTGGTGTTACTACCATAGGTCACGAGAAACAGTACAATCCATTTCTGTAAAACAATCGCGAGAATGTCGCAAGCGACATTCTTTGCTCTTTTGAGTTTTAAAAATTTGACTTTTTGTGTCATGGCTGTGTAAAATAACATGCCATGACATTTTTTTGAATTATAGAGGTATGTTTTGATAGTAGCTAATTTAAAAGTAGATAAATATAAATATGACATTCATTCCCTTATCAAGGCTTTTTATCCTGCTCAGGACATCAAGATGATAGTTGAAGGTGAACCGGAGGATCATTCTGATCATGGGCAGATTGAAATAGACATAGATAATAATGAAGAAAATGGCGTTTTAAGCATGAGAATCATCCATCCTGATAAAGATATCACCTCAATGGATATAAAGTGCTTAAAAGGCAATTTTGGCGATAATAACACAGATGGATTTATGTCCGATGGACAGGAGCAGTTACAGACACCTAAAAATGCCATGAAGCAGCTCATCTATCTTATGCTCAGTAAAGAAACAGATACAGAGCTTCCATGGGGAACACTTACAGGTATCAGACCTACCAAGATTGCCATGAAAGTCATTGAGAATGGCGGCAGTGCGGACGATGTCAGAAAGTACATGAAGGGTACCTATTTTACAAGTGATGAGAAAATAGATGTATCTATACAGATTGCCCAGAGAGAAAAGAAGATACTTGACAGCATAGATTATAAAGGCGGCTACAGCCTGTACATAGGCATTCCATTTTGCCCGACAACATGCATGTACTGCTCCTTTACTTCTTTTCCAATAGGATTATGGAAAAATAAGGTTGACGATTACATTGAATGCCTTAAAAAAGAAATAGATTATGTGGCAAGTGATTTTAAGGATAAAAAGCTCTGCAGTCTGTACATTGGCGGCGGAACCCCTACCACGCTTGAGCCTGATCAGATGGAGAGACTTCTGGGCTATGTGGAAGACAGACTGGATCTGAGTTACCTTAAGGAACTTACAGTAGAATCAGGCAGACCTGATTCTATTACAAGAGACAAATTAAAAGCCATGAAGAAGCATGGCGTTAACAGAATATCCGTAAATCCGCAGACAATGCGCAATGAGACCCTAAAGTTCATTGGAAGATGCCATACTGTTGAGCAGTTCATAGATGCTTTTCATATGGCAAGAGAAGAGGGCTTTGACAATATCAATATGGATATTATCCTGGGACTGCCGGGAGAGGGACTTGATGACATCAGATATACAATGGAAGAAATAGAAAAACTAGGTCCCGATGATCTGACAGTACATTCCCTTGCGCTTAAGCGCGGTTCAAGACTCTACGAACAGATGAAGTTGAAGGGCGTAGTTGAGACCACCAATACAGATGAGATGATGAAGGTGGCTTCAGAAGGTGCTTATAGAATGGGGCTTAGCCCATATTATCTATATAGACAAAAAAATATGACAGGCAATTTTGAAAATACAGGCTATGCCCGTGAAGATAAAGCAGGTATATACAACATGCTCATCATGGAAGACCTCCATTCCATCGTTGCTCTCGGAACAGGCACTGTCACCAAGAGGATTTATACTGATGAAAACGGTGAATCCACAGGACGCATTGAACGTTGTGATAATGTCAAAGATGTGGGCTTGTATATGGAAAAAATTGACGAAATGATAGAAAGGAAGAAAAGACTCTTTTTGTAAAAATGTTGCAATTGAAAAAAATATATAGTATATTTCAAAATTGTTAGATGTTTTGCATAAACGATCAACTACAAACATTTTTACAAAGAGGGGATTACAAATATAATGGCAACAAAATCAACAACAGCAAAGAAAAAAGATCTGCTTATAGTCGAGTCTCCAACAAAGGTTAAGGCTATAAAGAAGTTTTTGGGAAATAAATATGAAGTGGCTGCAAGTAATGGTCACGTTAGAGATCTCCCAAAGAGTTCCATGGGAATCGATATAGAAAATGATTTTGAACCAAAATATATCACAATAAGGGGAAAAGGTGATCTTCTGGCTGACCTTAGAAAACTGGTCAAGAAGTCAGATCACGTGTACCTCGCAACTGACCCGGACCGTGAAGGAGAAGCTATTTCATGGCATCTTAAGACAGCACTTAAGCTGGAAGAGGCTGGTGTCAAGGTCTCAAGAGTTACCTTTAATGAGATCACAGAAGGCGCTGTAAAAGAAGGCATAAAGCACCCTAGAGAAATAGATATGGGTCTTGTTGATGCTCAGCAGGCAAGACGTGTTCTTGACAGAATGGTGGGTTATAGCATATCTCCACTGTTATGGTCCAAGATCAAGAGAGGCTTGAGTGCAGGAAGAGTTCAGTCTGTTGCACTTAGGATCATCTGCGACAGAGAGGATGAGATCAACGCATTTATCCCTCAGGAATATTGGACATTAGACGCTGTACTTAATGTAGCCGGTGAAAAGAAACAGGTTGAAGCTCATTACTATGGCGATAAAAACGGTAAGAAGGATATAAGCTCCAGAGAAGAATTGGAGCAGATCATGAACTCCTTAAAGGGAGCTAAATATAAGGTTTCAGAGGTAAAGAAGGGCGAGCGTACCAAGAAGGCTCCACTTCCTTTTACCACATCAACATTACAGCAGCAGGCATCCAAGGCGCTTAATTTCTCTACACAAAAGACCATGCGTACTGCTCAGCAGTTATACGAAGGAATTGATCTTGGAAAAGACGGTACAGTAGGTCTTATCACATACCTGCGTACAGATTCTACACGTATATCTGAAGAGGCTAAAAATGCCGCTGCACACTATATCACAGATAATTTTGGTGAAGAATATCTTGCAGAAAAGGTATCTGCTTCTAAGACATCAGCCAAGATACAGGATGCACACGAAGCTATCAGACCTTCAAATGTTGAGAATACACCTGTAAAGGTTAAAGAGTTCCTTACAAGAGATCAGTTCAGACTTTATCAGCTGATCTGGAACAGATTCGTTGCAAGCCGTATGGCTCCTGCAAAATATGAGACTACTTCTGTTAAGATAGATGCAGGAGAGCAGAGATTTACTGTATCTGCTTCAAGAACTGTATTTGCCGGATTTATGGACGTTTATACAGATGATGAAGACAAGATTGAGAAGAATACTCTGATGAAGAGCCTTGATGAAAATGCCAAGCTGACTCTTGATTCACTTGATCCAAAGCAGCATTTTACTCAGCCAGCTCCTCACTATACAGAAGCTTCTCTTGTACATGATCTTGAAGCACTTGGCATAGGCCGTCCTAGTACATATGCGCCTACTATTACTACAATTCTTGCAAGAAGATATGTTATCAAGGAGAATAAGAACCTGTACGTAACAGAGCTTGGTGAAGCAGTTAATAAGATGATGAAAGATGCTTTCCCACAGATTGTTGATGTTAACTTTACATCCAATATGGAAGCACTTCTGGATGGAGTTGAAGAAGGTTCTGTTAAGTGGAAGACCATCATTGAGAACTTCTATCCTGATCTTGACAGCGCTGTAAAACAGGCAGAAAAAGAACTTGAAAAAGTTGAGATTGCTGATGAACAGACTGATGAGATCTGCGAGCTGTGCGGACGTAACATGGTCATCAAATACGGTCCTCATGGTAAATTCCTTGCATGTCCTGGCTTCCCGGATTGTAAGAATACTAAGCCATATTTTGAAAAGATCGGAGTTACCTGTCCAAAGTGTGGTAAAGACGTTGTTATCAGAAGAACCAAGAAGGGAAGAATCTTCTATGGTTGCATAGACGGACCTGAATGTGACTTTATGTCATGGCAGAGACCTTCTAACATCAAGTGTCCTAAGTGCGGTAGCTACACAACTATCCGTGGCAACAAGCTTGTATGTTCCAATCAGGAAGAGTGCGGTCACATATTTGATCTTCCAAAAGAAGAAAAGAAAGAATCCTAAATCATTTTTGGCAACTATAATTACAGCGAGGTAACCGGATGAAGCCGACAGACAGAAATGCCAATTTGAAATATTACAGTATAAAAGAAGTTCCGGAATGCTATATCCATGGCAGAACTGATAAAGACAGAGAAGACGTTCCGCTTTTCTGGAATAACAGCGGAATTGAAGTGTGCACAGATGGAACTGAGCTGTGGATCGAAGTTGAAAGTGATTTTAGTATATATGAGTCATGGTATGCGGTAGAGATCAATGGTGCTCTTGTAGCCCGCAGTATGCTGCAGCCGGGAGTCAGCAATATATGCCTTTTCAGAAATATGTCTGGCGGCGTTGTGAAAAGAGTGTTCTTTTACAGAGAACTTCAGGCAATGGGCGCAGATGACGACTGCTATATGATCGTTAAGGGTATGTATAGCGATGGTGATTTCTCCAAAGTACCTGATTATGAACATA
The DNA here is from genome assembly GCA_015056495.1 of Butyrivibrio sp. Classification (GTDB taxonomy): domain Bacteria; phylum Bacillota; class Clostridia; order Lachnospirales; family Lachnospiraceae; genus Butyrivibrio. The sequence continues at coordinate 19,826 of SVGC01000028.1, read as the reverse complement.
AGATAGAATTTATCGGAGACAGCATATCTTCCGGAGAAGGTACTTACGGTGCTGACGGGGATATGGACTGGATACCGATGTATATGTCCTCCAGCCACAATTATATCAATATGATTTCCAAAAAGCTCAATGCAGATGTTCGTATAATCTCGCAGGGTGGATGGGGAGTATGTTGCAGCTGGGACAGTCATAGAGAGAGTAATATTCCTGATATTTATGACTATGTGTGCGGACTTGCCCATGGTGAGCATAATAAATCACTGGGTGCAGACAAGCCTCTTGATACCAGCGACTGGCAGGCAGATGCAGTGGTTGTCAACCTTGGTACCAATGATGATTCAGGTATCAGAGCAGATTCTTCAATTGATGTACAAGTCTTTGAGGCATCTGTATATGATTTCCTCAAAAAGATCAGAGGATATTATCCAAAGGCTCACATATTGTGGGTATATGGTATGCTGGGCTATGGTATTACAGCCAATATCAGTCGTGCTGTTACCAAATACATGGATGAGAACAATGACAGTAATGTAGCCTACCTTACACTTCCTAATACTCTGGAGGATGAGTACGGCTCCCGAATGCATCCTGGCCTTAAGAGCCATGAAAAAGCAGCAAAGATGATATCTGATTATCTTGCAGGCAGATTGTAGTATTTTGTACTGCAGCAAGCTATTTGCAAGCAAGCAGTGGTGGAAAAAATTTTAGCTCTTGCTTTTTAGCTAAAAATAGTTAAAATTAAGTTAACTATTTAGCTAAAGGGGAAGAGCTTTTTTATGGATATCAGATTTAATGAAAAGGACAAATTGTTTGTTATCGAAACAGACAGCACAAGCTATGTGATTGCTGTACTTGGGGAAGAAGGACTTCTGGGACACTTATACTATGGAGATAAGATCCAGTATGAGGACGCTCCATATCTTTTAAACATTCCACAGAATCAAAATACTCCTACACCTGCAATGCGTGACAGGAGTTCTTTTTTGGATATTTATCCCTTTGAATACACATCCAATAACGTTGGAGATTACAGGAAGAGCGGCATAGAGATTACTGATAGCAATGGTCATAGCTCATTGCAGTTATGTTATGAGTCACATGCCATCTATTTAGGAAAAGAAAAACTGGAAGGACTTCCTGCGACCTTTGGAACTGATAAAGATTCCATGACACTTGAAATAGCGGTAAAAGATAGTGTAGTAGGATTAAGAGCAGTTCTCTATTACAGCATTTTTGAGGGACTTGATGCAGTTATCAGATCAGTGAAGCTCATAAACGATTCTGATAAAGAGATATTTATTGATAAAGTAATGTCCATGACTATGGATATGGATCAGGACGGCTATCAGTTGCTTACTTTATATGGATCATGGGCTCGGGAAAGGCTGATGGATTTCAGGGATATCGGCTTTGGAGATACATCTATTGAATCCTTTAGAGGAGAGTCCTCCCATCAGTTCCAGCCATTCATGGCCTTGGTACAAAATGGTGATTCTCAGGATACCGGCAAGGTATATGGTTTTTCTTTTGTCTACTCAGGAAACTTTGAGGCAGGCGTAAACAAAAGCCAGTTTGACAATCTGAGAGTATATATGGGAATCGGTTCTAAGAATTTCAGATGGAAACTCAGACCATATGATAGCTTCCAGGCTCCTGAAGTGGTTCTTACGTATTCAGGTGCAGGACTTGGCAAAATGACCAGAACTCTTCACGATCTGTACAGAAATCATCTGATACGCAGTCGTTACAAGGATATGGAGAGACCAATACTTATCAATAACTGGGAAGCAACCTATTTTGATTTTGATTCAGATAAATTATTAGCTATTGCAAAAGAAGCTAAAAAAAGCGGCATTGAGATGCTGGTAATGGACGATGGCTGGTTTGGTGAGAGAAATGATGACAATTCCAGTCTTGGAGACTGGTATGTTAATGAGGATAAGCTTAAAGGCGGACTAAAAAAACTGGTGGATGAGGTTAATGCCATTGGAATGAAATTCGGTATTTGGATGGAGCCAGAGATGATCTCTCCAAGATCAAGGCTTTATGATGAACATCCTGATTGGGCCATTCGTGTACCTGATAGAGAGCCATGCAGGAGCAGGAACCAGTATGTCCTTGATATCACCAGAGAAGAAGTTCGTGACTATATATACAGCAGGATAAAAGCTATACTCGAGAGCTGCAATATAGAATATCTCAAATGGGATATGAACAGGCAGCTGTCTGACCTGGGCTCTATGGGCCTTAGCAGAGATGCCCAGGGTGAACTGAGCCACAGATATATGCTTGCAGTGTATGACTTGCAGGAGAGACTGGTTACAGATTTTCCGAATTTATTATTGGAAAACTGCTCCGGTGGCGGCGCAAGATTTGATGCAGGAATGCTCTATTATAGCCCGCAGATATGGTGCTCAGATGACACAGATGCCATTGAAAGATTAAAGATACAGGAAGGTACTGCTTTGATATTTCCGCTTAGCACTATGGGAGCGCATGTTTCTGATTGCCCTAACCATACAGTTGGCAGGACAACACCATTTAAGACCAGAGGAGACGTGGCACTTGCAGGAACCTTTGGCTACGAACTTGATATTACAAGGATCCCGGAAAGTGACAGGGAGGATATACCTCGTCAGGTTGCCCAGTACCACAAATACAACCATTTGGTAAGAGGCGGAGATTATTACAGAATCGCATCATATCAGAGAAATCATAGCTTTGATGCATACATGCTGGTCAGCAAGGACAAGAAGGAGGCTCTGGTCACTTATGTTCAGGTGGAGGCATCTCCTAATCCTGCCAGAAAGGTCATCAAACTACCTGGCCTGGTACCTGATGCCACATACCAGATTGAGGACAGCGATATTGAAGTAAAGGGCTCTACCCTTGAAAAAGTGGGAATTGCCCTTCCTATACTTCCTGGAGACTATCAGTCTAAGCTGATACATCTTCTGCAGAAAAATTCGTGAGAAAGGAATTACAAAAGCATATGTCTAAGAAAACTACAATGTCGGATATTGCAAAAGAATTGGGAATAAGCACTGTTACTGTTTCCAAGGCTCTTTCAGGTCAGAAGGGCGTTAGTGAGGAAATGCGCCAGAAGATTTTTGATCTGGCAAGAGATATGGGATATCAGAAATCTTTTTCCAATCAGGCAAATGAGAGCTATAAGATAGGAGTGCTGATCGGAGGCAGATATATAGGGAATATCGATTCCTTCTATGGACATATGTATCAGATATTCTCAGCCAAGGCAGCCAAGATGGGCTCATACACTATGCTGGAGATACTAAGCGATGCTGATGAAAAAAATCTGGTTTTCCCTAAGATAATTGGCGATGGAACCGTTGATGCTGTGGTCATAATGGGAACTCTGAGTGAAGAGTACCTGACTATGCTGGATGAGCAGCTTGAGATTCCAACTTTTTACATGGATTTTACTGACAGGGATCATAAAAAGGATTCTGTAATATCCGGAAATTACTATGGAGCCTATATTCTGACTAATTATCTTTTTGATAAAGGTCACAAGGACATTGGATTTGTGGGCACAGTCCTGTCTACACCTTCTATTACAGACAGATATCTGGGATATGTCAGAGCTATGATGGAGCATGGCATGGAGATCAATAAAGACTGGATATTGAATGATAGAGGCATCAACAATGATAAGGTTGATTTTGAAAAAAATACTTCTTTTCCGAAGGGAAAGCTGCCAACAGCCTTTGTCTGCAACTGCGATCTGTCTGCCAATATGTTTATACAGTACCTGAAGGTCAAGGGGTATAGAGTTCCTGAGGATATATCACTTGTGGGCTATGATGATTTTCTTTTTGCCGATGGTGCTTCTCTGGGAATCACCACCTACAAGGTTGACATGGACGAGATGGTATCAAGGACTCTTAAGAGAATAAAACATGCTCTTAGAGGAGAGAAATATCGTAGCGGACTTAGCATAGTTGAGGGCTATCTTGTAGAAAGAGAGAGCGTAAAGGACTTAAATAAAAGATAAAAAATTTAGCTAAATTTTTCGTGATTAGGTAATAAATAAAGTAAATTAGCTAAAAAACCAAAAACCAAATAATACGCGTGGAAACATTGTAAATAAAGGAAACTGAGTAAACTAGAGCGATTTGTTGATGGAAAAATATTCCAAAAACAAATCGCTCTTTTTGTTGATTAAGTAGATTTTAGTTAAATTATTAGCTAAATTATTGACTAACATAAAATTATGAATAGAATATTAATTAGCTAAAAACTATATAAATTTTTTAGGAGGGAAATATGAATAGAAAAAGATTATTGGCATTGTTAACAGCTACAGCTATGACAGCATCTTTGATGGGGTGTGGATCTACAACTGACGAAACAACTGGGGCAGAAAGCGAAGTTGTAGAAGAAAAAACAGAAAGTACTGAAGAGAAGGCAGATACAACTACAGAAACAAGTACTGAAACAACAGACGCCGGTGAGACTGGCAGTCTTTCATACACTGCTTTAAACATTGAGGATTATACAGATCTGACAGCTTCTATAAAATTCCTCCATCACAAGACTGACCGTGAAGCTGATGGAACAATGGAAGCAATGATTGCAGAGTTTAACAAGACATTTCCTAATATTACAGTAACTACAGAAGCAGTTACTGATTATGCTGAGGATTCACTCCTTAGACTTTCAACAGGTGACTGGGGTGACATAATGTTTATTCCAGCTGTTGATAAGACTGATCTTTCAACATATTTTATGCCACTTGATACTCTTGATAATTTGTCACAGGAACTCAACTTTGTTGATGCCTGGGAATACGGCGGCAACTGCTATGGAATTCCTTACATGGCAAATGCACAGGGTATCCTGTACAACAAGAGCGTATTTGAGCAGGCTGGAATCACAGATCTGCCAACAACTCCTGAAGAACTCCTCACAGACCTTCAGCTGATCAAAGAAAACACAGATGCTATTCCACTTTATACTAACTATGCTGCAGGTTGGACAATGGGCGCCTGGGATGCTTATGTAGGAATAGTTTCAAACGGCGACAATACATACATGAATCAGAAGCTTGTTCATACAGCTGAGCCATTCTCTGATCCTGGTGATGGAACAGGAGCTTACAATGTATACAAGATCTTATATGATGCTTGTGCACAGGGGCTTATAGAAGATGACTATACAACAACAGACTGGGAAGGCTGCAAGGGCATGCTCAACAGAGGTGAGATCGGTACTATGGTACTTGGATCATGGGCTTATGCTCAGATGCAGGAAGCTGGCGACACACCTGAAGATGTAGGTTACATGCCATTCCCTATCACAGTTGGCGGCAAGCAGTATGTAAGTGCCGGTGGTGATTACAACTATGCTATCAATGTTAATGCTTCTGATGAAAACAAGCTTGCTTCACTTGTATTTGTTAAGTGGATGGTTGAAGAGTCAGGTTGGTGCTACAACGAAGGTGGTTACACAGTAGTCAAGGGTGGCGAGAATCCTGATATGTATGCTGCATTTGATGGCTGCGAAGTTCTTTCAGATCAGCCGGCACTCTCCGGTGAAGAGACATACCTTAACGATATGAACTCCGAGTCAGAGCTTTCTATCAACGCAGGTGGTAACGACAAGGTACAGCGCATTGTAGAAGCAGGTGCAACAGGTTCAGAGAGCTTCGACGATATCATGGCTGACTGGAATCAGAAGTGGCAGGATGCTCAGGAAGAGCTTGGTATTGAAGTACTTTATTGATAAATGCTTTCTTCATAGCTGGGGAGAAGGTCATTCTCCCCGGCTATATTTTTAACCATTATTAACTTAAATGCGCATACAGATGGAGTAATGGATATGAAAAATAAGAGAACCTTTAAAGAGTGGATAAAAAGCAGAGATGGACAACAGGTACTTGTAATGCTTGCATTTATGGTTGTTCCGTTACTTCTTTTATTTGTCTTTACCTATTTACCTTTTGGTAAAATGTTTGGTTTCAGTTTTTATAACATGAAATACGTTGGGGAACGTAAATTTATCGGTCTGAAAAACTATATTAAGGTTTTTCAGAGAGATGACTGCTTTGGAGCCTTAAAGCTCAGTCTTTATTACATGCTGGGATCAGTTGTGCAGCTTGCGATAGCTCTTTACCTTGCAACCATACTCAGCTTTAAAGTCAAGGGCGGTGCTATTTTCAAAGGCTTCATGTTTTTCCCGTTCTTGATAAACGGTATTGCTATTGGCTTTATTTTTAAATTCTTTTATACAAGGGGATTTGTATTTGATACAGTCCTTCAATGGTGCGGATTCCAACTGGACAATCTTCCGTACTGGCTCAAAGATCAGAGGATCAACAACTTTTCTCTTGTAGGAACTTCGGTCTGGAGATACTTTGGGCAAAATATGGTTTTATTTATCGGCGCGATCATGTCTGTGGATTCAGAGCTCTATGAGGCAGCCATGCTTGATGGAGCCAACCGTTTTCAACAGTTCAAATATATCATTATGCCTAGTATAAAAACGATCATCACACTTAATGTAATCTTGTCCATTACCGGCTCTCTGAGTGCTTTCGAACCACCTTTCGTTATCACAGACGGTGCTAATGGAACAGGAACCTACTTTATCGTTATGCATCAGATTGCCCATACTCAGCAAAAAGTAGGACTTGCATCAGCTATGGCTATTGTGCTCTTAGTCATCATATTTATAGTCACCATACTGCAAAAACTCTTCTTTAAGTATGTATTTAGAAATGCTGAGGATGAGGATCCAAGAGCATCTCAGAAAAGAGAGAAGGCAATTGCAAGAAGCATTAAAAGACAGTCTAGAATGGCAAAGGCAGGAGGACAATAAATGAACGCACTTAACAAATTAGGAAGAGCTTTATTGACCTTTTTAAAATATTTTTCTCTGGTATTTTTCTCATTTGCTGCAGTATTGCCGGTTGTATCCTGTTTTATAACTGCTTTCAAGACAGATACAGAATATCAGACTACTAACGTTATGACCTTGCCGGGCAGCTGGCTCAACTTTGACAATTTTGTACAGGCATTCAAGCAGGCAGGAATGGGCAGGGCATTTATCAACTCATCTATAATACTGATCTGCGTACTTTTTTTCTCAGTAATGATAGGAACCCAGCTGGCATACGTGCTTAACAGGTTCAAGTTCTTTGGAAACACGATCATCAGAGCTTTGTTCCTTTTTGCATCGCAGTTGCCTGGTGTTGCTATGCAGATCGCAGTATATGAGATCATGTACAAGCTTGGATTCATCAACTCCCTTATGGGATACATCATCATGATGTGTGGAACGGATATCATATCGATCTATATTTATATCCAGTTCTTTGAAAATATCGATTACTCTCTGGATGAGTCGGCCATAATTGACGGCGCCAGCTATTTTACAATCTTTTACAGAGTATTGTTCCCGCTGCTTAAGCCGGCTATAGTTACCAGCTGCATCCTCAAGGGTGTTGGAACATATAATGAATATTATTGTGCAAGCCTGTATCTGCAGGATAAGAAAAAATATGCGACAGTAGCAACTTCACTTTATACCTTCGTAGGACCTCTTGGAAGTAAGTACAATCTGATATGCGCAGGCGTGATCATCTCTCTGACACCGGCTCTTATCGTATTTATCTTATGCCAGAAACAGATATATTCAGGTCTTACAGCAGGTGCAGTAAAAGGATAATAGGGAAAAGGAATAAGTAATGGTTACAACAGTAAGGAATCATCTCGTAGAGGATATCATTCCCTTCTGGAAGAATCTCAGGGATGATAAATATGGCGGATATTACGGGTATCTCAGCTTTGATCATGAGCTTGATAAAAAAGCTGTAAAGGGATGCATATTAAATAGCAGGATATTATGGTTCTTTTCAAGTGCATATACTCTTTTGAGGGAAGAGTCATTACTCGATGAAGCCCGCCATGCCTATGATTTTTTGAAGGAAAAATGTATAGATAAGATCAACGGCGGAATATACTGGTCTATGACCTATGACGCCAAGGTGGCAGATGGGACCAAACATACATATAATCAGGCTTTTGCCATATATGCACTGTCTGCATATTATGAAGCTTCGAGTAATGAAGAAGCCCTGGAGCTTGCCAGGGAATTATTTAACATAATTGAGAATAAATGCAAGGATGCTATCGGATATAAAGAAGCATCAAATGAGAAGTTTAAACCTGTAAAAAATGATAAACTATCTGAAAATGGGGTAATGGCTGACAGGACTATGAATACTCTTTTGCATGTGCTGGAAGCTTATACGCAGCTGTATAAGGTCAGCAAGGATGCAGAGGTAAAAAAGGTACTTGAGCAGATCCTTACACTTTTTGCTAACAAAATCTATAACAGACATCTTCATAGGCAGGAAGTTTTTTTTGATAATAATTATAGTTCGCTTATTGATCTTCACAGCTATGGACATGATATTGAGGCATCCTGGCTTATAGACAGGGCAGTAGAAGTCATAGATGAGGATCACAGGTGGAGTGACAAGATAACTCCGATTACCAGGGATCTTGCCAGTGCAATTTATGAGGTCGCTTTTGATGGTCATTCTCTTGCTTATGAAAATGACCGCGGAGCTGTCAATGCCAAGAGAGTCTGGTGGGTGCAGGCAGAGACTGTAGTAGGATTTTTGAATGCCTATGAGCAGTCAGGCAAAAAAGATATCAAGTATCTTGAAGCTGCTGAAAGCTGTCTGGATTTCATTATGAAGTATGTTGTAGATAAGAGATACGACAACAGCACAGAGTGGTACAGTGAGGTAACTGCTGATGGCAAGCCTGTTACGGGACTTCCAATAGTGGATCCTTGGAAATGCCCATACCACAACGGCAGGATGTGTCTGGAAGTTATACAGAGACTATCCTGAAAGTGATCATGTCAAAAAGTTTTGCATTTAAAAAGAGGTGAATCGATGATACACGAAAAATACTATGAACTTCTCAAAGAACAGGAAGAACTTATCAAAAGGCCTAATAAGAAGAGCTCTTTTTATAACGGTATCTATGACAGGTATGAGAATCCGGTTCTTACAAGAGAGCATGCTCCGATATTCTGGAGATACGATTTGAATAAGGAGACCAATCCATATTTTATGGAGAGGCTGGGAATTAACGCAGTCATGAATTCCGGAGCAATCTACTTAAATGGCAAGTACTATCTTGTGGCAAGAGTAGAAGGCGCTGACAGAAAATCCTTTTTTGCGGTAGCAGAGAGTGATAAGGGAACTGAAGGCTTCAGATTCTGGGATTATCCGGTGGTACTGCCGGATACAGTAGCTGATGAGACTAATGTATACGACATGAGACTTACTCAGCATGAGGATGGATACATCTATGGTGTGTTCTGCTCAGAATCCAAGGATACTTCAAGTAGTGACCTGTCGGCAGCAGTGGCTCAGGCTGGAATTGTCAGGACCAAGGATTTAAAGACCTGGGAGAGACTTCCTAATCTTGTTACAAAGCGTTCTCCTCAGCAGAGAAATGTTGTGCTCCATCCTGAGTTTGTGGATGGTAAATACGCTTTTTACACAAGACCTATGGACGACTTCATTGAAACAGGAAGCGGCAGCGGTATAGGTTTTGGACTGTGTGATGATATAGAGCATGCAGTTATTGATGAAGAGAAGATGACCAGTATCAGAAGGTATCATCAGATTACTGAAGCTAAAAACGGTGCAGGTGCTGTGCCTATTAAGACAGATAGAGGATGGATACATATTGCACACGGCGTTAGAAATACGGCAGCAGGCCTTCGCTATGTAATATATGCTTTTGCCACAGATCTTAAGGATCCGTCCAAGGTCATTGCAGAGCCTTCAGGTTTATTGATTGGACCTAGACAGGGCGAGAGAGTGGGCGATGTCAGCAACGTAGTATTTACCAATGGCGCTATAGTCAATGAGCAGAACGAAGTGTTTATTTACTACGCTTCATCTGACACAAGACTTCATGTTGCAACTACAACTATAGATAAACTCATAAATTATGTGTTTAATACACCTAAGGATCCGGGAAGAAGTCCGGATTGCGTAAAGCAGAGATGCAGTCTTATAGCTGAGAATCTCAAGCTTTTGGGAAAAGAGTAATATTGTAAGAATAAGGAGTACAGAAAAATGTCAAAATACAAAATGATAAGCGAACCATTAAAAAACATCCCATGGCAGGAAGGTCCTGAAACTTTTTCAGGAGCACCTGTATGGAGATATAAGGATAATCCTATCATAAACAGAAATCCTATTCCTGGAGTAGCCAGGATCTTCAATAGCGCAGTTATGCCATATCAGGGCAGATTCATTGGCGTGTTCAGAGGTGAGCAGACTAATGGAATTCCTTACATCTATCTTGGAAGAAGCGAAGATGCTATCCATTGGGATTTTGAAACCAATAAGATTCCTTTTGTAGACAAGGATGGCAAGCCTTTCATGCCTAGATATGCTTATGATCCAAGACTTGTCAAGGTTGAAGATACCTACTATATCATCTGGTGTCAGGATTTTTATGGGGCTTCTATTGGAATCGCCAAGACACAGGATTTTGAACACTTTGAGAGACTTGAAAATCCATTTATACCTTTCAACAGAAATGCAGTTCTTTTCCCAAGAAAGATAAATGGCAAGTACATGCTCTTATCAAGACCATCTGACAGCGGACATACACCATTTGGAGATATATTCCTGTCTGAGAGCCCGGATATGGAATACTGGGGACATCATAGACATGTTATGGAACGCTCACCGGAGTGGTGGGAGTCTGTAAAGATAGGCGGTGGTGCAGCTCCTATTGAGACCAGCGAAGGATGGCTGATGTTTTATCACGGTGTCAGCAGCACCTGCAATGGATTTGTATATTCAATTGGCGGCGCTATCCTTGATATTGATAATCCATCAATCGTTAAGTACCGCTGTGAGACCTTCCTTCTTACACCAGAGGAATGGTACGAGGAAAGAGGCTTTGTGCCTAATGTATGCTTCCCATGCGCAACTCTTCATGACAGCGAGAGCGGCAAGATTGCTATCTACTATGGAGCAGCTGACAGCTATGTAGGACTGGCATTTACAAGACTTGACGATATTATTGATTATATTAAAGAGCATTCTGTTGTTCGTGAGAGCGACACAGAGATTGGAATTAGATAAGGGTTGACCGATGATTTCTTTTGATGAAAAAAGAGCAATAGCAAATCATGGTGATATAACAAGGCTGTCAGAGATGTATAAAAAGCTCGAAGATGGTCAAAAGGTGACAATATGCTTCCTTGGGGGTTCCATTACCCAAGGAAGTCTTTCTTCTAAGCCAACGACTTGCTATGCTTATAAAGTTTATGAGTGGTTTAAGACCAAATTTGATAAAGCGGATATTGTTTATGTCAATGCAGGTATTGGAGGCACAACTTCTGCCTTCGGTGCTGCAAGAGTTGACAGGGATGTACTTTCACATGATCCTGATCTTGTGATCGTTGAATTTTCTGTAAATGACGAATGTAATGATTACTTTTATGAAAGTTATGAAGGCCTTGTCAGGAAACTTTTGTATAGTGAGAGCGCTCCAGCTGTGGTTTGCCTTTATAATTTTTTTTATGAGGATGGCAAAAGCGCTGAGAGATTGCATTCCAAGGTGGCCAGATATTATGGACTGCCTGCAGTGTCTATGCATGGAGCTATATATCAGGATATCCTTGACGGAACAATAGAAGATACTAAGCTCATATCTCCTGACGGTCTCCATCCCAATGATGCTGGTCACGACCTTGTCAGCCGCGTAGTGATCAGTCTTTTGGAAAAAATGTATAAAGAATATTGTGAGGCTGAGGATGAAAAGTCCGCAGAAAAAGCTTGTCCTATAGCATATTCAGATATTGATAGCAAATCGCCTCTGACAGATAATGCTTTTGAATCAGCAATTCGTCTCGATAACAGGAATTTTACACCTGTTTTGCAGGGCTTTGAAAAAGATGCTTCTCATCAGGAGTGTGTATCTGATTGCTTTAAAAATGGATGGCTTGGACAATTTCAGGGAGACAGTGTTGTTTTTGAACTGAAAGGTGAATACGAGTGCTCAGGGATAGCAATCCAGTATGACAAGACTATCAAAAGGCCTGCGCCAGTGGTGGCAGTTACTGTAGATGGCAATAATGATAAAAAATTTGTGATAGACAGCGCCTTTGACGAGACCTGGGGAGACCTTCTGGATATAAGACAGCTGTTTTTGCATGAAGAGAAGAAATCCCACAGGATCGAGATTGAAGTCATAAATGATAAAGGCGGAAAAGCTGTGCCATTTAATTTGGTTTCGGTTATAATAACAAGGTAAATAATGAATTTAGTTTTATTGTACAGGATGGAATATTAAGATGTTTAGAAATGACTTTGTCTGGGGCGTTGCAGCCAGTGCCTATCAGACTGAAGGAAGAGATGTTAATGACGGCGCAGGAGTAAATATCTGGGATGCTTTCATCAAAGAAGGCAAGATCGTTGATGGCACAGATGCTACTGTAGCCTGCGACATGATACACAGATATAGAGAAGATTTTGGCATCATGAAAGCTATGGGTGTCAAAGCATATCGTTTTTCTATAAGCTGGAGCAGATTGATCCCTGATGGTGTTGGAGAGGTTAATCCGGCAGCAGTAGAGTTTTACAGAAATATGTTGTTATCAATGAAGGAAAATGGTATAAGACCTTTCATTACTCTTTTTCACTGGGAATATCCTTTGGTGCTTGAGGAAAAAGGCGGCTGGGTCAATCCTGAAAGCTCTAAATGGTTTGAAAGATATGCTGAGGTTGTAGGAGAGAATTTTGCAGATCTCTGCGATGATTTTATTACCTTCAATGAGCCTCAGTGTACTATAAATCTGGGTTATGTAAGAGGATACCATGCTCCTGGCAAAGAGCTTCCAATAAAGGATACTCTTGTGGCAGCTCACAATCTGTTAAAGGCTCACGGCCTTGCAGTAAAGGCGCTCAGAAAAGCAGCTCCAAATGCCCGCATTGGCTATGCGCCTACCTGCGGCGTGGCTTTCCCTGACAGCGATTCTCCAAAAGATATAGAGGCAGCTAAAAGGAGATATTTTGGATTTGATGAAGATCTTAAAAACTGGGGCTGGAATGTATCATGGTTCCTCGATCCTGTTGTATTTGGCAGATATCCTCAAGAAGGCATCGATCTGTTTGGAAACGATATGTTTGAGATAAAACAGGAAGATATGGAGCTTATCAATCAGCCTATAGATTTCATTGGACAGAATATCTATAACGGTTATCCGATAAGTGCCGGTCCTGATGGAGAGATTGTTTATGCCCAGAGAGACAGAGGTTATAACCAGACAGCAATGGGCTGGCCTGTTACACCTTCTGCGCTGTATTGGGGACCGAAGTTTTTGTATGAGAGATATCACAAGGATATCCTGATCACAGAAAATGGAATGGCTTGCTGCGATTATCCTGCACCGGATGGAGCAATCCATGACGGCGAGAGGATCGCATTTCTTGATAAATACATCAGTAATCTTCAGAAGGCAGCAGATGAAGGCGCTTCATTAATAGGCTATTTCCATTGGAGCTACTGCGACAATTTTGAATGGACAGATGGCTATACCAAGCGTTTTGGGCTTGTATATGTGGATTATCCAAGTCTTAAGCGTACTATTAAGGATTCAGGCTTCTGGTTCAAAAAAGTAATTGAATCAAACGGAAAGATCCTGTCTATAAATGATTACTGCAAGGAGCCTATTTTCCTTGAGCCTCATTTTACACACAATATCTGGGGTGGAACCAAGCTCCGAGATGTATTTGGCTATAACATTGAAGGCGATGATATAGGAGAGTGCTGGGGAATAGCAGCTCATCCAAACGGCAGATCAATAGTAAAGAGCGGAACCTTCAGAGGAATGGGACTGGATGAACTTTACAGGGAGCACAGCGAATTATTTGGCACAAAGCATGACAGATTCCCTCTTTTGACCAAGATCATTGATGCCAAGTCAGATCTGAGCATTCAGGTGCATCCTGATGATGAGTATGCTAATATCCATGAAAGTGGCTCTCTTGGCAAGACAGAGTGCTGGTACGTTCTTGACTGTGATGAGGATGCAAGCCTTGTTGTGGGACATAATGCTACTTCAAGAGAAGAACTTTCTTCTATGATGGATGAAGGAAAGTGGAGCGAGCTGATCCGTGAAGTCAAAATAGAGAAAAACGACTTTATACAGATAGATCCTGGCACTGTACATGCCATAAAGGGCGGAGTAGTAGTCCTTGAAACTCAGCAGAACAGTGACATTACCTACAGACTCTACGATTACGACAGACTCTGGAATGGCCAGAAACGTGAGCTCCATGTAGAAAAATGTAAGGATGTGATCGAGGTACCTGCAAAAGACTTATCTCATGCTATTTTGCATGATAATGATGAAGCCCAGGGCGTAAGACTTTTAAATAGCAGCAAGTATTACACAGTTTCAAGGGTCAATGTAACCTCAGAGCTTGATCTCGATATAACAGACCACTACACCCTGTTCTCTGTAATTGAAGGAACAGGTCTCCTTGGCAGCCATCCTATCAAAAAGGGTGATCACTTCATTCTCCCGGTAGGCTTTGGCACAGCTAAGTTTGTGGGCAACTTCAAGATGATCATGTCTACTGAGCCTTGATGGGGCTATTGAAATTGCAATTTCCTATGATATAAAAAAGCTCAGTGCAAATAGTGAATCTGCACTGAGCTTTTTGAATGTGAATACAATTTAGTTATTTGATGTTGAAGATTCTGTAGCTGCGTCGGATGATGTAGCAGCGTCTGCAGCAATGGCAGTAGAAGCTTCTGTTGTTACTGCATCTGTGGATGTATCAGTAGAAGATTCTGCTGATGCGTCTGAGGAAGCTTCTGTTGCAGCATCTTCGGATGTCTCTGCAGTAGCAATTGCTGAAGTTTCAGTAGTCGCGTCAACACTTTCTTCTACAGTTGCATCATCTATGCTAAGCTCTGAACTTGCATCTGCGGCACTTTCGGTTGTTTCTTCCGGTCCGAAGTAGCTGTAGGCGACTTTTCCGGCAACGCCTGCTATAGCTGCTATAAGTACCAGCAAGCAGATAACTTTAGCTAACTTGCGCATTTTCTTCTGTTTTTCGATTCTTTGCTTACGACCCTTTTTCTCTTTTTTGTAAGCATCAACTTTTTCCTGACTCATTTTCATGCCTCCTAATTGTTTCTAAACAACTAATAGAAAGTTTATCACAAAATTGTGTTTTTACTATTAATTTTTTTACGAAATAATCCGAAAAAAATATTGCATAACTATGATTATTTTTGAAAAAAGAGGTAGTAAATATGCTGAGATCTATGTGGTCAGGTGTGAGTGGTTTGAAAACTCACCAGGTAGAGATGGATGTAATAGGTAATAATATTGCCAATGTAAATACTACTGGCTATAAATCTAAAGCTATGACTTTCAGGGATACTCTGTATCAGACTATGTCAAATGCAACAGCTGCCACTGATACCAAGGGTGCAATTTCTGCAAAGCAGATTGGTCTTGGAACACAGACAGGTTCCATCAAGACCAATATCATGAACCAGGGTTCTACAATGACTACAAACAGGACTCTTGATCTGATGATCAATGGAGATTCTTTCTTTGTAGTTCAGCAGAATATCACTGACAATACCAGCAGAGCATTTACCCGAGACGGTAATTTTGATATTGATGAAGCCGGTTCGCTTGTTACAGCTGCAAATGGCTACTATGTGCTTGGATGGACAGGAACAGCTGTTGGCGGTGCACCTGGCAGACTTGACATTGTTACTGACGCTACCAAGACATTGGGCGGAGCTGCAACTACAGCAGCTACTTTCAGCGGTAACATTGATAAGGATGATCCACTGCTTTCTTCTGAAGATGGCAAGGTGCTTATGCTTGAGCTCTATGATGCTGCTGGAGATACATATACTGTGAAATACAGGCTAGGCGATGCAGGAGATTCTGATGATACTACTTATAATCTGGGTATCACAGGTGTTCTGGACTCAAATGGCAATTCACTTGATATATCAGCTGCTTCACTGGATGTGGATCTGACTTATGATCCTGCAGATGGTACACTTGTCAGCGGAGCTACATCTGCTCAGACACTGACGTTTACAGTGCCTGCTACAGATGATGAGGCAGAAAAAACTGTCACTCTGAATTTTACAGCAGATTTTTCAAGAACTACTAATTACTATTCTAAGGGTTCTTCCACTATCAGAACTGCCAAAGGCGATATTGAAGGCGAAAACAAGGGCTATCCAGAAGGTACTCTGAATGGATATTCAATTGGCAATGATGGAAGTATCTATCTTGATTATAGTAATGGACAGACTCGTCAGCTTGGAACTATAGCTACTTCTATATTTAACAATGCCGGTGGTCTGGCATCCATAGGTGACAACCTGTTCCAGACTACACTTAACTCTGGAGATCCAATATACCAGAGAGTTGATGAGGATGGCGGATATATCAGTAGCGGAACACTTGAGATGAGTAGTGTAGATCTTGCTATGGAATTTACCAATATGATCACTACCCAGAGAGGTTTCCAGGCTAATAGTAAAGTTATCACAACATCGGATGAAATGCTGCAGATCTTAAAAGGACTTAAGAGATAACAGCATTAAAATATAAAGGATTTATGAAAATTAGCACTCAACTATAGACAGTGCTAATAAAAGTGGTAAAATGTAACATGATTACACTTTCCACGAAAGCTACAGATTTTGGAAAGGAGGCCATGCTGTATGTTAATAGTTAAGATGAATAGTACCACAGTTGAATGTAGTATAGCTGCTTCAGAACTTAGAGAGATAGGACTGACTCCTGAGGATGTAGTTAATGGCGCTGAGCTGAGTGTTCCTTTTTTGGCACAGATCAATAAAGAAGTTGGTGAGAGATTAGGTTATAATCCAAACACTGAAGTTATGATGATGTCCCGTAACATGATGAATGACGGAAGTGTTCGTATATTTGCAGTTAAAATGAACAATGATGAGATCCAGAAGGCGGCTGACCGCATACGTATGGCGGCTCAGACAGTTCTTTCTGAGATTACTCAGGAAAAAGTGGATGAGATCAAAGCCAGAACCGGTAAGGCAAAAGGCGTTGCCTTAAATGAGATGATGACCAAAGTGTCTGAGACCATCAATCAGGTATACGCTGATACTAATAATGCCGCTGGAGATGGCAGACCACAGGCAACTTATAAGAAACTGTCAGATAAAGAAAATTATCTTATAGAATTTAAGAGCTTTGAGAATCTCAAGAGATTCTGCAAGGTTGCTAATAAGCTTCCTTTTGAGGAATCTGCATTATATAAGAATAAGGGTAAATACTATATCGTGGCAGAGCTTCATTCATTCCAGGAAAATGTTTTATATGAGATCAGAAGAAGTGCACTGGAATATGCAGATATGATGACTATTAATACACCTGAATCTGTGCATATAGAAGAAAATGGTGATACAATAATAGCCAGAGATGCTATCAGACATCTTGCAAATTTAGACTAATGAGGTAGTTACATTGAACCAGAGTAAGGTGTCAATATTTGATTTTTCAGGAATATACGATCACGAGGGCTTTTACAGAGAGTTTAAAAGCCCTCGTTTTATTTGCTTAAAAGACCTTCCGGGCACTAATTGTCTGTGCGATGACCTGGCTGTAGAAGCTATTAAAAAAGCTGTTTTGGCCGGAGATCATGACATTGAAGATGTTGCTGATGGAGAATGTTCAGGTGATAATGGCGCAGATGCAGATAAAAATCCGGGCCTGCCGGAGAAGGGCATCAGATTTTTTGACTCCGGAAATTATCATTATATGTCCAAAATCCTGGCAGATTTTCAGGATAGGCCTTTCAATCTAATAGTATATGATCATCATCCGGATATGCAGCCAACTTCTTTCGGCAACATATTATCCTGCGGAAGCTGGGTCATGGATCTTTTGGATACTAATAAATTCATTCAGAAAGTAGTGATAATTGGCGCTGCAGAGCATCTGATCCGGGAGGTGGATCCATCCTACCTTGATAGAGTGACTTTTTTGACTCATAAGGAGTCTTATGAAGCCTTAGACCAGGATGGAGGATTTGCTGATTGGGATGCAGCTACTCCTGTATATCTCTCAATTGATAAGGACGTTCTTGATGTGGCAGAGATCACTACCAACTGGGATCAGGGAGATATGTCTGTTAAAGATTTGTATAAACAGATAGAAATGATATATAATGCTTATTGCGTTGTCGCAACAGACGTGTGCGGTGAGTGCGCTGTAGATCAGGAAGACTGTGACGTGGCGCAGGCTGCAGCAGTCAGTAGCAATATCAATGCCGGTATCTATGAGATATGGCGTAGATGCAATAAATAAAATACATATCAAGGAAAGGAATAGTCTGATTTAGGTTTATTGGATCTGATAAAACATAGATCAGGTTATGAGAGGAGTTATGAATTATTTTAAAACATTTATTTCTGCTATACTTGCAGGAGCTTGCATAGCATTTGGAGGAGTTGCCTTTTTATCAGTTGATAGTAAAGTCCTGGGCTCTGCTCTGTTCACTGTAGGACTTTTTACAGTATGTACCTTTGGACTTCATTTATTTACAGGTAAGGTGTGCTATACATTCGATAATGGGAAAGAGTACGCTATAAGCCTTCCGATCATCTGGCTTGGAAATCTTGTTGGAACAGGCATCGTTGCTAATATAGTTAAACTTACAAGAGTTGCAGGCATAGCTGAAAAAGCAGACAGCATCTGCCAGATCAAATTTGCAGATAGCTACATTAGCTTATTTATTCTTGGTATTTTATGTAATATCTTTATCTATATTGGAGTTGAGGGATATATCAGAAATCCTCATGAGATTGGCAAATATCTGTCACTGTTCTTTGGTGTAATGGTATTTATCCTTTGCGGTACAGAGCACTGCGTTGCAGATATGTTTTATCTCTGGATGGCTGGTGACTGGAGTCTTCAGGCAGTTGGAATGCTTCTTGTCATTACCCTTGGTAACTGCGTAGGCGGCGTTATATTCCCACTTGTAAGAAAAGTTATAGTGTAATTGTTTTTTGGACAATTAATGAATGATGAATTATAATGTGTATTAGTACTAAGTATGGAATACATAAAGGAGGCAGCAATTTCTTATGGAAAAAAGACTTAGAAATGCTATCAGACACATGGAAAAATTAGACCTGGATGTTTTGTCAGAGGAAGAGTTTGAGCTTGAAAAGGAGAATCTTCTGATCAGGATTGATTTTTTGCATGAGGATATGCTGCATAATCTTATTGGTACCTCTGCACTGCTCATATGTACAGCAATAGCAGTAGTGACATGTATAGCGCATTTTGAGATCATATATATAGTGCTCATGTGTTTGAGTGCAGCGCTCACTATTGGAGCTGCTAAAACATACATTGAACGTCGCAAAGCCTTGAGACAGTTATATACGTATTTTGATAAGCTTATTGAACGCCAAATTCTACAATAGTTTGCGGGTTCAAAAAAGTTATAAGAAAAACTAAAAAATTCTGAAAATAGTGTTGACAGATTGAGCTAAAGTCACTAAAATAGTCTTTGTTGTCGCGCAGGAGTGGCGGAATGGCAGACGCGCATGGTTCAGGTCCATGTGTTAGCAATAACATGAGGGTTCAAGTCCCTTCTCCTGCACTGTCACACATTATTTCGAATAACATATAGTTATGTCGTGCAGAAGTGTCGGAATTGGCAGACGAGCAAGACTAAGGATCTTGTGATGGTTACATCGTGAGGGTTCAAGTCCCTT
>SVGC01000073.1 GCA_015056495.1 Butyrivibrio sp. | reverse complement strand
AGTCTTTAGACTCAGTGCCGGTAACAGGCCCTTATAGGGCCAGAACAAACCACCGGCTAAGCCGGTGGTTCTGATTTACCCCTAAAAGATTTGTAATAACAATAAAAGATTTATAAAAATGTACAAAAAGGAACGCAACAACGTTAAAATATATAGATAGAGGATTGTTTTTTTCTTATGAGAAAGGATGGGATAAGATATGAGAAAGAGTCTTATATCTATTATATTATCTGTAATTCTTGCTATAGGTTCCTTTGCATTGGTACCAAGCACTTCCTATGCAAGTCTGTGGGCATCTGAGATGGAGATGACTATTGTACAAGGCGGCAGCCATTCTATTGGTATTGGAAGAGATGGAACTATAGGATGTTACCTGGTGGGCAATACCAGCAGGTATACTTATATTGTTCAGCCTGAGGACACCTCCAATGGCAATCTTGACATACATGTCGGAATAGATGAGCAGTCTGCAACGCTCCATATCTATGTTTACACAGCATATAATGACGAGAGTCTTGATATTATCGTCAACGTTAATCGAATTTATGGTGACTTGTATGTCAACAATGGCACTACTAATACGACGACTTCTACTAATCCAATGAATGCACTGTTACCGGTGGTTTATAATAATGGAACTACAGGAACATTACAACTTCTGGATGGAAATAAAAGAGGACTTTTCTACACAACAGATGGAACCCCTATAGCAAGCTTTAGCGTAAAGGACAAAAATGGTAATGCGCTAGTCTTGAGCGTTGGCTCAGAAGTAGTATATGTAAATGGAATGTATTATCTGACAGTCAACACATCAAAAGGCGGAAGAGTATATATGACCACAACAGATGCCGATGCAATCAGGACATTCGGTGTATATGGTCTATATCTTAACGGCGGCTATACAGGCTGGGAAGGCTAATCTGTAAATGAAACAGAAATAAGAAAATATCCCACACCCAAAGGAGACTAGAGTCGAATTTGGATGTGGGATATTGTTTTTTCTTAGATGATAATATGGTATTACTGACCTTCAATTGGTGAGTAGGCAATCTTTACATCAATGTCCTGATTGTAGTTACCAAAGTTTCTTCCGAAGATCGTAAGACCACCAACATGCTCTGCTGATTCAGGAACTTCAAGTTTTATCTTGATATTGCTCTTGCTTGTCAGTTTAAAATCATCGATGCACACATCAGAAATCTTCAAACCATCAATAAATGTTCCTCTGTGGTTGATGACCAGCATTTTAAGAAGTCCATACTGATTCCAGTTCGGGAACCACCAGTCAGGTGTGAAGATACCCTTAACATCACCAAAGTCACCAGGGCTTGTCCAGGTGCCAAGGAAAACATCGTTCATATGAAAATAGATATCAGATGGCCATACATTGTTTACACCAGGAGCTTCGCTACTGAGCTCTGCAGATACACAGATCTCATCAATCTTCTGATTGAAAGGAATGAAGTTAGGTATCACGTATTCAACGTAACCTTTTGTGAACCACAAGATATCTGCATTATATCTGTCTGGATGTGAGAAATATCTTGTATCATCAACCTGACCGATTATCTGTGAAGATGATGCAAGACCACAGGTAGGGAATACGTTATAGTCTGAGAAGTGGCCAACCTTGATGTCTGTTGTATATACATTCTCATTTTTATTTTCATTTTGAACATCGATAAGAATCTTATCTAAATGAACAGAGCAGATCTTCTGATTACCGTGACCTGAAGTTTCATTTGAAACAGATACGATACCACAATCTTCAAGCTTTCTGATGTGGCTGGTAAGAGCTCCGTTAGTGATATTGAGATTGCTGGCAAGCTCATTCATGTTCATGCCGTTATTCTCTAATAAGATCCTGATTATTTCTATTCTGACGTCAGAACCTAAGGCTTTGAACAATTCAAGACCTTCAGGTAAAGATTTAATATGTAGCATTTCAGCCCCCATTACAGTTGTTTAAATAAAATTAAAATAATTCATTAATAATAATACATTAAAAAATGTATAAATGCAATAAAAATGAGCATTTCTGGCTAAAAATACAAAGTATAGTGTTCAATTAAGTGATAACCGTTAGTTTATTAATATCTAAAAGAGTTATTTAAAGGATACAAACGAATTATCGATAAAAAGTTTATAATCATTTTAGCAAATAGTTATAAATGATGATATACAAAATAAATATTTATGTTATATAGTAAAAGTGTGATTTTATGTAGGGTATCATGTATTTTTTACCATAAAATGGCAGCAATGAAAATGGAGGTCAACTATATGTTTCTACAAGGATTAGTTAGTCTTGATGAGAAAAAAATTCGCCAAATGAAAGTTTTTGACAAATTTCATTTTACCATCAGGCGAATGTCCAACAGAATGATTCTATTGTTTGTATTGATCGTTTTAACTGGAATTGTAGGCGGTGGCAGCCTTTACCGTGTATATCATGTTTACTATATGGAAAACAAGCTTCAGGGCGAGATAAGAGTTGATATTCAGGATCTTGCCAAGGAGTATCTGTGGGCATATGCGGCTACATCTGAGGCTGACAGGACAGAACAACTGGAGGTTATAGCAACAAGACTTTCTGAGCTGAACGAAGAAATCGATGAACTTGCAGCGATTTATACTGGTGATGAAGATTTAAGTGCTATAGTTTCAGATCTTGAAAAAATTGAGAGCTATGGAACTACACTCAGCGGTATGTTTACAGACGGTTCAAGCAGTGAAGATACATATAACTACTTTAAAGAAACCCTTTATCCTCAGATCAAGATAGTTGCTGCTGATATGAAAGCGGTAAGAGATGATTCTCAGGAGAGTGCTAAACAGCAGTATTATGGCTCTGTAATTGTAGTAGTAATAATTGTACTGTTTTCACTTGGAATAGGTATCGTTACAACTGCATTTATCAGAGATGCAAGAAGAAAGCTTACAGCAAGTATCCTTGATCCTGTAACAGAGCTGTCCAAAGCTTCTGATGCCATGGCAGGAGGAATGCTTGATATAGATATTACATATAAATCTACTGATGAACTTGGACATCTTGCAGATGACCTTAATGAATCCACAACGGTTACCAAGAAAATTGTTGAAGATATCGATAGTACCCTTGAACGTATGGCAGGTGGAGACTTCACAAGAGGTGCTGACAATCCTGACCTGTATAAGGGTGATTTCAGATCTATCAGTGATGCTCTTGAAGACATTGCTTCCAAGCTCAGTCATACATTGTCTGAGGTAAAAGAATCCTCTGCACAGGTATCACAGGGTGCTTCAAATATGTCACAGGGAGCAACAAGCCTAGCAGAAGGCGCAACAGATCAGGCTGCAGCCATCCAGGAACTTACAGCTTCTGTTACAACAGTTACTGAGCAGACCAAGCATATGGCTGAGACAGCCGATTCAAGTAGAGTTAAGGCAGTTAAGGTAAAAGAAGATGCTGAAACAAGTGCACGCAAGATGAAGCTGGTTACAGATGCTATGGTAAGGATCACAGAAGCATCTGCAGAGATCGAAAGTATTACCAATACTATAGAAAGTATTGCCAAGCAGACACAGCTCCTTGCTCTTAATGCTTCTATAGAATCTGCCAGAGCAGGTGAAGCAGGTAAGGGATTTGCAGTTGTTGCAGAGGAGATCAGTACACTGGCAACGCAGAGTACAGAAGCTGCGAAAAATACTCACCAGCTCATTTCTGATACCATGGAAGAAATCAGAAATGGTAATGACGTTGTTAATGAAACAACTCAGGCTCTCGAACAGGTACAGACCAGCGTAGAAGAGATCATGGAGATGATCGTTGAAACAGGTGACATGGCAGAGAGACAGGCACAGAGCATGCAGGAGATTGATGAAGGTATTGCTCAGATATCCAATGTTGTTCAGAGCAATTCAGCTACTGCAGAAGAGTCAAGCGCAGTATCTCAGGAACTTTCAGAGCAGTCATCCAACCTGAATGATCTGATTGGAAGATTTAGTATAAGTTAATCTTATACTTGATATAAAATATATTGATTTTACTTATATAAAAAATATTGATATATTATATAGGTCAGTTCTGACAAAGAGCTGGCCTATAATTGTGTAGCATCTTTTAATAAACCCCCTGCTCTGCAGGGGGACAACAGCTGCTTCAGCTTACAGTAAAAAACCTCC
>SVGC01000027.1 GCA_015056495.1 Butyrivibrio sp. | reverse complement strand
GTTAATAGGCATGAGGTGTAAGTGCGGTAACGCACTCAGCTGACATGTACTAATAGGTCGAGGGCTTGTCCACAGAAAACAAGCAGGAAATGCAGTAGATATTCAGTGTTCGGTTTTGAAGGAACAATATTCCTCAATAGCTCAATGGTAGAGCGCACGGCTGTTAACCGTGATGTTGTAGGTTCGAGCCCTACTTGGGGAGCTCAAAGATGGACCTATATCATCGTTGGAAATAGGGCTCCGTGGTCAAGCGGTTAAGACATCGCCCTTTCACGGCGGTAACATGGGTTCGAACCCCGTCGGAGTCATTTAATCGATAGATTTCATATCGATATGGAATTTATCGATTTTTTAATTGAATATGGTGACGTAGCCAAGCGGTAAGGCGTGGGTCTGCAACACCCTGATTCGCCGGTTCAAATCCGGCCGTCACCTCTTTAAATGAGTACAAGTCATATGATTTGTACTTTTTTTATTGTTTCTTTGAATATATAATAAATATTGGTGTTGCTATTAAAGCTATTAGTAGATATATTCTGGTACTGGTTTTTAAAATATCACGTCTTTATGAAACGTAGCGGCAATAATACATAGATAGGAGCTGTTATTGAAATTAAGTATTTATCATATATCTGAGATATATTTGTATGAGTATTATTTGAATAATTTTGATTATGAGATAAATGATCAGGATTTAGTAAAGACATATGTTGATGAAGCTTTAGAAGAAGAGAAACAGGGCAATATTGATAAGGCTCTTCAATTGTACCTTAAGGCTCATATGGAGAATCCTGTAAAATATGAATTGCATAATAATATAATCAGATGCTGCAGACAATTAAATGATTTAGAGGGAATGTATAACTATACTTTAGATAGTCATAAATTTTGCTGTACTAGATCTGAACTGGCTTCATTTTATAGAAATCTGGGTTATTATTATCTTGAAAATTATAAACCACAGCTGGCTTTGGATTTATATAGATATAGTATTTTATTCTATGAGAATGAAAATGCTGATCATGAAATAGAATTTTTAAAGACAGCCATGGGAGAAAAGATAAAAGATAATACAGTTGAAGAGATACAGAATAATCTGAAAGGTGAGCAGATTCCAATAACAGCAGATAATGTTACAATGGCATTGTTAGTTAAGGCTGGACAGGAAGCTGAAGAGAAGGAAGCTTTTGATCAGGCATTGGATTGTTATAATATGGTTTATGATCTGACTTCTGATGAGGAAATATTGAAAAAAATCCAATTATTATCAAAGTGATTATTTCTAAATAATAAAAAACTTGCGTGGAGGGTATGTGATGATTAAAGATGTTGTGCTAAAAAACCGTAGTTATAGGGGATTTGACGAGAGTTATAAGTTTACTAGGGAAGAGATGCTGGATATAGTGGATACAATGCGTTTATGCGCTTCTAGCGCTAATATTCAGCCATTAAAATATTATATATCTTATGAACATGATGAAGTAGAACAGATACTTCAGTTTACTCATTTTGGAGGTGCACTGCCAGAATTGCATCTTCCTCGTACAGGCTCACATCCGACGGCTTTTATTATAATATGTCAGGATCTGAGTATCAGTCAGAATCTTAATCAATTCCAGAAGGATGTAGGAATAGTTGCACAGACTGCACTTCTGCAGGTTGCTGAAAAAGGCCTTGGTGGTTTGATGATAGGTAATTTCCAAGCAGAAGATATTAGAAAGCTTTTAGGATTTTCTGAGAATATCAAGCCTCAGTTGGTACTCGCACTCGGTAAGCCTAATGAAGAAATTATTATCACTGATATTCCAGAAAGTGGTGCTACAAAATATTACAGAGATGAAAATGATAAGCACTATGTACCAAAGAGAAAGCTTGAGGATATTTTATTATCTAGAAATTAATTTGAGTAATAGTAAATAATAAAAAAGGAAGGTGTTTGTTGTGGCAGAAGAAAATATGACAATGGCGGATTTTGAGGAAGAGATTAACAGATCTTTTAGAAAAATTGAAGTAGGAGATATATTGACCGGATCAGTTGTAGGCGTTTCAGATGATATGATCACACTAGATCTGGGCTACTATGCTCCAGGAGTGATCTATTTAGAAGATATTACTGAGGATTCAAAGTTTTCGATAAAAAGAGATGTAGAGATTGGACAGGAGATATCTGCTACTGTAGTTAGCACAGATGATGGAAAAGGCAATATCAAATTGTCTAAAAAGCAGGCAACGCAGGTATTGGCTTGGGATAAGCTTGAGGAATTATTAAATAGTGAAGAGTATATAGATGTTAAGGTTGTTGAAACTGTAAAAGGTGGAGCAATTGCATTTGTCGAAGGTGTTAGAGGATTTATTCCTGCTTCTAAGCTTTCTCTTGAATATGTTGAAGAGGCAGATCTTGATAGTTTTATTGGCAAGACATTAAAAGTAAGAGTGATCACAGCTGATAAGGACAATAAGAAACTTGTATTATCTGCAAAAGAATATTTAAAAGAAATTGCAGATAAGGAAAGAGCTGGAAAGATATCTAATCTTGAAGTAGGTCTTGTAACTGAAGGCGTCGTTGAATCTATCCAGAATTATGGAGCGTTTATAAATCTTGGTAATGGTTTATCTGGTCTTGTTCATATTTCTCAGATCTGCAATCAGAGAATTGCTCATCCTAGCTCAGTATTAAAAGTAGGAGAAAAAGTTAAGGTCAAGATAACAGCGATCAAGGATGGTAAGATTTCACTTAGCATGAAGGCTCTTGAAGAGATAGCTGCTACAGAGATTACAGAAGAGAAGATCGAGTATGAAAGTGATGGAGAGGCTTCAACATCCTTGGCTGATCTTTTAAAGAAAGCTGGTTTTTGATCAAGTAAGTTTATGCACTATTTTGGATAATTGATGCGAATTAAAAGAAAACGAGCACTGAAATCAATTGTGGGAGGGATTTCAGCGCTCGTTTTCTTTTTGAATAGGTAGTAAAACCTCTGGCATGGAGGAGTTATGAATAACTATAATACAACTCTTCAAAGTTGTTTGATTATAGTATCATACGGTTTGATGTCTTCAAACTTCATATTACCATTAGGTGTAGGAACTGTTGCTGTCTGTACTGAAGATGAATTGTTTATTACGATAAGTTTTTTGTCAGCAGGATAATATGCACATTCTACAAGAGCGTTATCTGCAATGTAGTTCTGTGATAATTGCTGTCCGGTAACATATAGTAATATATTGAACAGTAATCTGTTGTTGATCGGATTAGTATCAAATGTTGATAAGTAAACACCGTGCCCATTACCAAAATCGTTTATTGTAAATGTTGGTACATTATCGCTTGCACAGATTACTTTTGCCTTGCCATCAGTAAGGTGTACGTTGGCACGCTTTGGAACGTAAGCTCCTTCTGGAATAAGTCCATCGATAGTAGTTGTTTCAAAAGACCATTTACCATGGCATACTCTTGAAACGCAGTCTTCATCAACACCAAGGATGTTGGACATCTTGAATACGGAGTCACAGTTATCAACTGCTGAAGGTTCGTTTACACCGATGAAAGTGCCGCCTTCATAAACCCATTTTGAAATCTTTTCTTCAATAACAGGCTGATTCCATGCGTCTCCACCGCTCCAGGCTGTTCCTTTTGCTCCGGCATTGATAATAACGTTGTATTTTGAAAGATCCTTTTCTTTTACATCATTGAAGCTGATATATTCCACATTAACAGGAAGACCTGAAAGAGCTTCATTGATGTGTATAAGGTCATTCATGTATGTTTCATGGAAATGTCCACTAAGTGTCCAGGATCTAAGTGATCCCCAGCTGTGAAGTACTGCAATATTGATAGGTAATACTTCAGGACCTCCATTTTCATGGAGAGATTTTATTTCTCTAAATTCATCCATGATCTTGGCAATATAATCAACGAAGTCAGGGTAGTCCTGAACTAAGTGAAGATATCCGCCAAGGCCGAGTCTGTCTATTTTTACTCTTAAAAGAGCTCTTCTGATATGGATCCAATATTCAGCTGCGTCTCTTGTAGGGTTACCGCCTTCTGCAAAGGTTGGAAGTCCACCAAGTCCAACTGGGAAGAGGTAAGGATGAAGCCTGAGCTCATGAGTTGGAATATCAACTCCGGCACAGAGTCTTGCCTCATATCCTGAAAATACGCATTTGATAAGGCCGTCAAATTTGAAATCCTTGAATCTTGAGCTGTATGGCTCTACACCAACCCAGCTATCATCATAGAATACATAGGCTTTTTTGCCATGGTTATGAACGATTTCAACTAGTTTTTTACCAAATTCAACGACAAATTCGTTTACAAATTCCATGTAATCCAGCTGAGTTTTAGCAGGTGGCATATGTGTTACATGAAGCTGACCTTTGTTAACAAAATCTTCAGCTGTGAGCTTATATTTATATTTCTCAGCAAATTTATCAAGCATGAGTGGGCTAACAGTAAAATCATATGATCCCCAATCAGAGAAGAGGTTTCGATTTTCTTTCTGTGAACCCCAGATCCAAACAAAGTTGTAGAACATGGAAGTGAATCTGACTACTGTGGTAGCTGGATGTGAATTGCACCAGTCTTCAAGCCAGGAGACCATGTATTCCTGAGTCTCAGGGTGTATAGGATCAATAGGCATGAGATGCTCTTTATCCCAATTGTTAGTTGTATGGTTGTACATTGAGATTTCTTCCCAAATTCTGTATGCCATAAAACTAACAGTATAATGGTGCCAAGGTATAACATTCTGTACAGTAACATTGCCAGACTCATTTTCATAAGTCCAGAATTTGGAGCTTACTTCATGTCCGGTTGTTCTGTCAAATACCTGCCAGTATTTGATTGAATCCTTACTATCATTTATGCAAAATTGCTCCTCAAAAAAGTCATCAAGAAGATGAAAGGTTATAAATGAATCAGTAGCAACTTTAGGAGAAGTGATAAGGAAGGTCTGCTGGAGTTTATCCAGATTTTTCTTAGCCCATTCATTATGATCTCTAATGATACATATAGTTGAGTAAATACCATATCCTGCATTCAGTATTTCATCTGACAATACTGTACCATCGCTATCTCTAATTACATCTGCACCCCATTTTTCAGCAAGTTCGAGGGTAAGCTTTTCATAACCAGATTCACCTGGTAAAGTAAAACCGCCCTTACTCTTTGTTGATTCTAAACTCATCATTTCCTCGATTCCGCATATATCAGCATATATGTCAGTTTATTTTATAAAGCGCCATCGCTTCTGTTGTTGTCATAATCTAAAAGTCCTGCCAGGTAAGCGAGAGCAAGTCCCTGACCCCATCCCTGTATCCAGTCACGAGAGATGTTACGATATCCATCGCGATCTTTCATAACAGCTGTACCACCTGATACATTAAGAACACGTCCATCTTCTGAAATGTTTTCAAGTATGCCTTTAGTAGCTTTGTTCAGATACTTGATATGAAGAGGATTGCCTTTGTTGATCATTGCTGCTGCAATACCACAAGAAGCAGAAACTTCTTCATAAGAATCTTTGTCATCAAGAATAGTTCTCCATAAACCGTTTTCAGTCTGAAGAAGCTTGATAGAAGCAAGCTGTTCATTGAGAGAGCCAACAATATCAAGGAATTTAGGATATAAATAACATTCAGGAAGAACTTTACCAACCATAGACATTGTATATGCAGCCCATGCGTTAGCTCTGCCCCAATAGAAACCAGACATGTGATCGCCGGTTATATTGTTGTAACCATGATAGAACAGTCCTGTTGAATCATCCTGAAGATACTTGATGTGCCAGTAATACTGATTAAGTGCATCATCAATAAGTGATTCGTCCTTTAACAGAACACCTGCTCTAAGAAGGAAAAATGCAGCCATGAATAAAGTATCAGCCCAGCACTGCTCAGGAAAATCGTTATTTACTGATACAGTATGCTGAAGAACATTGTCACCAAATCTGAGAGCATCCTTTGTGAGATATTCGATCTTGCTCTTGGCAATATCAAGATATGTCTCATCCTTAGTGTGTTCATACAGTGTGAGCATGCAGTGACCCATTGCACATGTATTAACAGTCCATGAAGGAAGACCAAGATCAATATATTCATCAACTCTGTCTTTTAACAAGTTGAGGTATTTTTCATTTTTAGTAGCCTCATAAGCCTGGCAGATGCCGTAGTAAGCAACGCCACAAGGCCAGTCCCAAGTCATATCCATACGCATTGTGCGTTCAACAACTTTATCAATTATTTTTTCAATTTGCTCTTTATCATATTCCAATTTTGTCATACTGTTAGTACTCCTATGAGGTGTTAACGGAAATAGCACAATTAGGCATTATGCACAACCATTTACACTATTCTATTAATAACATCAGCAAAATTATAATTAGGAAATGGTCGTAATGTCTATGCAACTTAAATCAAAAACTGTGCAATTCCGACTATTTGTGTTAAAATAAATCACGGGTTACGAAAAAAACTTAAAACTAGAATGGGGATTAGGGAATGGCAAAGCCAAAGAAAACTGTTATTGAATATCGAAATTATGAGCTTCCTGTCACGTTTCCTGTATTGCTTCTTACAGGTGACAGATGGCATATCTCAGATGTAAAATCCGGGAAACTCCACTTTCATAATTGTCTAGAGATCGGATTATGTCACACGGATAGTGGCTTTATGGAGTTTGATGGTAAACCAAATCCGTTTAAAGCTGGAGATGTGACTTTCATATCAAGAAATGTCCCACACACAACCTATAGTACTAAAGGAACTGCAAGCCTTTGGTCATATATTTATGTACAGCCCGATGAGATCCTTAAAGGATATTATGCGGACTCTTTTCCTTATGCTGATCTGTTTGCAGATATGCTTCAGAATATCAGATGTATATTGGGAAAAGAGGACTATGCAGATATCTATTACATTGTAAGGACTATTATAGAAGAAATAGAAAGAAAGGGCATGAACTACCAGCTTACAGTCAAAGGGCTGTTCCTGGCGCTGTTCATGAAGATGCTCAGAATATACGCATCAGGGAAAAATACAATTACAGAGGGAGATGAGGAAGCAGCTGATAATGCCCTTGTTATCTCACCTGCACTTGACTATATAAAAGAAAATTATATGCAGAATTTTCCTATAGAAAATCTTGCTGATATGTGTCACCTGAGCCAGACCCACTTCAGAAGGGTGTTCCATGAAATAATGAACACAAGCCCTTTGAATTATCTGAACACCACAAGGATACTTCAGTCTTGCATATTGCTCAGAACAACAGAAGACTCGATCTTATCTATATCTGAAAGGGTTGGATTCAGGTCGGTATCCAGCTACAATAGGCATTTTTCTGAAATAATGGGAACGCAGCCTAGCGATTGGCGTCACAAGATGGCACAGGTTGATAATGCTTCTATATTAGAATATACAGGATGGACTCAAGCCCAGACGCTGCATGAGATTGCTAAAGAATAAGCAGTCATTGGACTATTGGATTTTGAGATTAAATGAGCTAAATAAAGTTGAAAAGGTCACAACGAAAATTTTCGCCGTGACCTTTTTTGCATAAGTTACAAAAATCAGCTATTAAAAATAGTAAAAAGGTCGAAATGGTCAAAAATTATTAAAATAAATGGTCGTTTATGCAAAGCATTTTTGCGTAAATGAATAGATAAGATATCGCTTTTAAACTAGGATTATTTTAGACAAAATGACATAGGTAACTTGAAAATGGTAGGGCATTTTAGTCAATTTACCGAAGCAAGGGGAAGTTATTTTGGACTAGATACGTCAGACATATTATTTAGGGAGGCAGAAGGATTCTATTATGAAAAAAGGGTCTAAAGGTGCTCAGGTAGTCGCAACGACTAGCTGGAAGAACGCATTTAAAAGAGACTGGCAGTTATATCTACTGCTGCTCATTCCACTTGTATTAGTAATTGTATTTAGTTATGGGGCTTATCCGGGATTGAGAATGGCATTCATGGACTACAAACCTGCTAAAGGTTATGCGGGAAGTGAATGGGTTGGATTGAAAACATTCCAAAAGATTTTTAAAGATGCAGATTTTATCAGAGCATTAAGAAACTCAATTGTATTTAATATTTCAGATCTGCTTGTTGGGTTCCCAATGCCTATTATATTGGCACTTATTCTTAACGAGCTTAGATTCCAGAAGTTTAAGAAGGTTTCACAGACTATTCTTTATCTTCCACACTTCTTATCATGGGCTATCATCGGTTCTGTTGCACTTACAATGTTTAAGCCTTCATCAGGACTTGTAAATATAGCACTTATGAACGCAGGCATCATACAGGAAGGTATTCCATTCCTTAACGAGAAATGGCACTGGGCTATAACATATCTGCTGATTGGTGTATGGCAGGGTATGGGATGGGGATCAATCCTCTATCTGGCTGCTATCACAGGTATCAACGGAGAGCTGTATGAAGCTGCTATGATCGATGGCGCCAACAGATGGCAGAGAATGTGGCATATCACACTCCCGGGAATCAGAAGTACTATTGTAACACTTCTTATTATGAACCTTGGTCGTGTTATGGGTAGTAACCTTGAACGACTTACAGCACTTGAAAATACACAGGTTAAAGAGTTCCAGTATCAGCTTGCTGTATACATTTACAACAAAGGTATTGGTAACGGTAAGTTTTCTATGGCAACAGCAGTTGGTCTGTTCCAGTCACTTATCGGATTATTCCTGGTATTGATTTCAGATAGAATAGCCAAAAAACTTGGTGAAGAAGGATTGCTGTAGGAGGATATGAAAAAATGGCTAAGAAAAAGAATGTTCAGGGCGAAGAAGTGTCTACCTCAGCAGGTGGAGCTCATGCCGTTAATAAATTTAGAGTAAGTGATTTTGTAATGATCTTGGTTATCGTGCTTTTATGTATGACTTGTGTACTTCCATTTTTGCACGTAGCAGCCAAATCTATTTCTGGTAACACAGCTGTAATGTCAAAAGCAGTATATTTTTGGCCAAAGGATCTGACCTTTGAAGCATATCAGAGAGTTATCGGCGATGATTCAATGACATATTCAATGAGATTTTCAGCATTTGTAACTTTGGTATTTACTATACTTGGAATGATTGTATGTACATGTGCAGCTTATCCTCTTTCAAAAAAGAGACTAAAAGGAAGACACGTATTTACATTCCTTTTAATGGTACCTATGTACTTTAGTGCTGGTATCATACCTGCTTATCTTCTTTATCAGGATGTTCATATCCTTGATACAGTATGGGTATTGATATTACCACTTATTTATTCACCATATAACATGCTTATCATGAAGAACTATTTCCAGAGTACAATTCCTGATAGCTTGGAAGAATCAGCATTCCTGGATGGTGCAACTAATTTCCAGATCCTTGGAAAAATTGTACTTCCTCTTTCAAAGCCAATTTTGGCTACACTGTCTCTTTTCTATGCAGTAGGAAGATGGAATTCATATGCTGATAACATGTACTACACAAGAAGCTCAGAGCTGAAGTTGATCCAGTATAAGCTTTATCAGCTGGTTGCATCTGCTTCTGAGGCTCAGACAGCATCTCTTGCAGATACTGGTGGTGTATCACAGTCAACACCTGAAGTACTTCAGGCTGCAAGTATCATGTTTGTTACAATACCTATTTTGATCATCTATCCATTTTTACAGAAGTATTTTGTTCAGGGAACTATGATTGGTGCAGTTAAGGGATAATTTTTCCCAAAGGGGGATTAATTATATAAAACAAAAGGAGGATTTGTTATGAAGAAGAATACTCTTCAGAAGACATTTGCTGTAGCTCTTACAGGTGCTATGGTAATGGGAACACTTGCTGGATGTAGCAGCACAACAGAGACAACTACTACAGATACAGCAGAAACAGCTACTGAGACAGCTACTACAGAGGCAGCAGCTGAAGCAACAGAAGCAACAGAAGCAGTAGCTGAGACAGATGCAGTAGCAGGAATGGAAGGTTGGGAGCCATTCGCTGATACAGTTACAATTCAGATCCCTGTTTATGACAGAGGTGATGCTGGTAACGGATGTTCAGATGTTGAGAACAACTACTGGACAAATTGGGTACAGGAAAACTTCGGTGATGCTTATAACATCAAGGTTGAATATGTTGGAATCACAAGAAGTGATGTTATGACAGACTACGCTATGCTTGCAGCTGGTCAGGATCTTCCAACAATCTGTATGGAATATGACTATGATAAGCTGGCTACATGGCAGGCTGATGGTTATTTACAGCCATACGATGTAGAAACATTTAAGACAATTGCTCCAACATATTGGGCAGCAATGGAAGAAAATGGTCTTACAGCGTATACAAAGCTTGACGGAGAAGATTACCTTCTTCTTGGTAAGAGACCATATGGTAATACAAACTACACATTCGTAACATTCTATCGTGAAGACTGGTTAAAGGAAGCTGGTTATGATGAATATCCTTCAACAACATCAGAACTCCTTGAACTGTATGCTAAACTTGTAGAGAATGGACATGAGTATCCACTTTCAGGTTCTAAGGTATCAGGCGCTGGTGCTGATCAGAACTATGGTTGGAGAGATTATCCACAGGATGAGACAACATGGGCAACAACTGGTGACTATCAGATCCCAGCTCTTTCAACAGAAGCTCAGAAGAGATTCCTTAAGTTCCAGAATGAACTTTACAATGATGGATACATTAACCCAGAATATTACTTAAGAGATGCTTCAGAAGTTGAAGCTGACTTCATCAACGGTAAGGCATTTACATGGTCAGGTTATGTTTCATCAACAATGAACGTACTTAACTCATTCTATGAAGCTAACCCAGATGCAGATCTTGGCGTATGCGTATGCTCAGATCAGTGGATCCAGGATGAGACATGGGGATCAAGCAACTCTTTCAGACCAAACAACGTATTCGGTGCAATGGTTGCATTTGCTAACGATGCTACAGAAGACGAAATGAAGGCTGCTATGATGTACATGGAATGGATGTCACAGGAAGAGAACCTCTTCACAATGACATGGGGTATTGAAGGCGTTAACTACACAGTTGGCGAAGATGGAAACCCAGTTGCAGTAGCTGATCAGACAGGTCTTGAAGAACAGCAGGGTCACAACAACAACGTTGACTACTGGATGATCGTTACAGCTTCTAAGTCATTTGGTAGCATTGAAGAAGATATCGCAGCAATCACTCCTCAGGGACTTCCTGAAGACTTCTACGATGACCTTCTTGCAAACTACAAGGGCCAGCTTGCTCTTTACGAGTCAGGCTACGCTAATGTAGACTGCTTGTTCGCTTCTTCTCTTGAATCTGTAACAGAGTATGGTACAGAGCTTAAGGAAAGCGTATATCCAGAACTTAGAGATCAGCTTGTAATGTGTGCTCCAGAAGAGTTCGATGCACTTTACGATGAACTTTCACAGAAGTATCTTGATGCAGGATACCAGGAAGTAATCGATGAGAGACAGTCACTCTTTGATGAAGGCCTTACAACAAGACTTCAGTAATATATACTGACTATTATGCCCTCTGCAGAAATGCAGAGGGTTTTTTATTATATTTTTTAGGAGAAAAAACGCTCTGATTAGGATGCGCAATAATATAGAAGCATAGTATAATATTGTTTGGGAAAAAACACATCTGAAAGGGGGAAACATGGAAGAGTCATTACAGGAAAAAATAGCAGAACTAAAAAAGATAATTGATGAGACTGATAATATAGTCTTTTTTGGCGGTGCCGGTGTATCTACAGAAAGCGGAGTGCCGGATTTTAGAAGTGAAGATGGTTTATATCATCAGAAGTACAAATATCCGCCTGAACAGATACTCAGCCATACTTTTTACAAAAGAATGCCGGAAGAGTTTTTCAAATTCTACAAGGACAAACTTCTTGTACAAGGAATAGAACCTAACAAGGCACATAAAAAGCTGGCGGAGTGGGAAAAAGAAGGTAAATTAAAGGCAGTAATAACTCAGAATATAGATGGCCTTCATCAGCTGGCCGGAAGTAAGAAAGTCCTTGAACTTCATGGAAGTGTCCATAGAAACTACTGTGAAAGTTGTGGGAAATTCTACGATTTTGACTTTATGGCCAAGGCAGAAGGCGTACCACATTGTGAATGTGGAGGCAGGATAAAACCTGATGTTGTATTATATGAAGAAAGCCTTGATATGAATACAATGGAAGAAGCAGTCAGATACCTGTCCGAAGCAGATGTACTTATTATAGGAGGAACTTCCCTTGCTGTTTATCCGGCAGCAGGACTAATAGATTACTATAGAGGCAATAAGCTGGTACTTATCAATAAGCAGGCTACGCCTCGAGATTCACAGGCAGATCTGGTACTACAGGGACCGATCGGGGAGATATTGGATCAGCTGTGATAAAAATATGCTGCAGTTAACAGGATATGTTCCTATGAAAAATAAACAAAAAGTTATCTTACTAGGTGGAAAATGGAAATAGCAGTTGGAGATATTGTAAAACTAAAAAAACAACATCCATGTGGAAGTTATGAGTGGGAAGTACTCAGGACAGGTGCGGATTTCAGGTTGAAATGTCTTGGATGTGGACATCAGATCATGATTCCAAGAAAAACTGTTGAAAAGAGTATCAAAGGAATCAGAAAACAATGAGCTTTGATACATGCAACCATTAATTGATAAACATATGGAATAAAAGAATATGCAGAATTGAGCTGTAGAAAAGACACAAACCTCCGAATTGTCAGACTTTAAGAAATACTGAAATTTTGCTTGATTTATACTCATGATTATGATAATATCAAAAACTGTGATAAATTCCTTGCTCATAGACTGATACTATGGGCCAGAGACCAAAAGGAGGTAACAAATAGCATGAACAAATACGAATTAGCCATTGTTGTTAGTGCAAAAATCGAAGATGACGCTAGAGCTGCAGCAGTTGATAAGTGCAAGGCTCTGATCGAGAGATTTGGCGGTCAGATTACGAATGTTGACGACTGGGGTAAGAAGAAGCTTGCTTATGAAATTCAGAAGATGAATGAAGGCTTCTACTATTTCATCCAGTTCGAAGCTGAAAGCACAGCACCAGCTGAACTTGAGAAGCGTGTCCGCATCGTGGACGGTGTCATCAGATATTTATGCGTTAGACAGGACGAGGCTTAAATAGAAGAGGACGAAAAATATGAATAAAGTTATACTTATGGGACGTTTAACAAGAGATCCTGAGGTAAGATATACACAGGGCGAAAGCAATACAGCAGTTGCAAGATATACACTTGCAGTAGACAGAAGATTCCAGAGAAGAGATAATCCAGATGCTCAGACAGCTGATTTTATCGGCATTGTAGCTTTTGGTAAGGCTGGAGAATTTGCAGAGAAATATCTTAAAAAGGGAACTAAAGTCGTAGTTACTGGTCGTATCCAGACAGGTAGCTATACAAATAAAGACGGTCAGAAAGTATATACTACAGACGTAGTTGCAGAAGATCAGGAATTTGCTGAGAGTAAGAATTCTTCAGGTAATAATGGAGGATATGAATCTCATAGTTCAAATTCAGGTTTTGCTCCATCTAATGATGAGAGACCTGCAGCTGCAGGTGATGGATTCATGAATATTCCTGATGGAATTGATGAAGAATTACCATTCAACTAAAAATATACAGTTTATATCACTATAACTGTTCGTTAACTGATTTTGACAGGAGGTAATGAGATGGCTTTCAATAAGTCTGACAAGACCGATGCTCCAGTTAGGAGAAAGGGCGGAATGCACAGAAGAAAGAAAGTTTGTGTATTCTGTGGTAAAGACAACGTTATTGATTACAAGGATACAGCAAAGCTGAGAAAGTTCGTTTCTGAGAGCGGCAAGATCCTTCCTAGACGTATTACAGGAAACTGCGCTAAGCACCAGAGAGAGCTTACATCTGCTATTAAGAGAGCAAGACACCTTGCACTTATGCCATACGAGGCAGAGTAATCTTTTGTGATTATATGATTTTTAAGACACCTTTTAGAAGTGATTCTAAAAGGTGTTTTTTGCTTATGACAAATTCTACAAAATACCTATATCATAAAAGCAATATTAGGGGTTGTTTAAATTGCTACTCAACTTAATGGGGTATATGGTGTATAATAAAAACCAAGGATTGTGGTAATTTGTCTAACGGGGAGAATGCCTGATATGAAGAAACATACAAGAGTCAGACTAAAAGGGAGACTGCTTTTCTACTTGCATGCTTTCATGTATTTAGGAATATTGCTTGTACTGCTAAATTTAGCTATTTATACGATAGACTTTTCTGCAGGGCTTATTCTAACTGTATTTACAGTACTGTATTATATAGTTTTGTTCTATCTGAATTTCTATAATAAGCCAATCATAATGAATGAGCTCATAAGCTTTGCTACCCAGTATGGGCAGATTCAGAAGAGACTTTTGAGAGAGCTTGATCTTCCTAATGCTCTTTTGGACGATACCGGAAAAGTAGTGTGGACTAACATTGCTTTTGAGAGAGTAGTACATCAGGAAAAAGGATTCCATAAACCAATCACTACTCTTTTCCCACAGATAACTGCCGATAAGTTTCCTTCTGAAGAAGAGGAAGCGGTTATTGAACTGGAATATGAGAACAATTATTACCAGGCACGCCTTAAAAAGATCTCTTTACATGAGATGGCAATCAACAGTGATATCATCGATGCCAGAGGTTATGAGGGATACCTTATAGCTATATATCTTTTTGACCAGACTGCACTTAGACTTGCCATTCAGGAAGTTGATAATCAGAGCCTGGCTGCAGGTCTTATATACCTGGACAACTATGATGAGGCTCTTGAAAGTGTAGAGGAAGTCAGAAGATCTCTTTTGACAGCTCTTATTGATAGAAAGATCAACAAGTACATTGCAGGCTGTGATGGTATTGCCAAGAAAATTGAAAAAGATAAATATTTTGTAGTTATGCCGAAGATGTCTTGCGATAAGCTGCGTGAAAATAAATTTGACCTGCTTGAGGACGTTAAGACAGTCAATATCGGTAATGAGATGGCCGTTACACTCAGTATCGGTATTGGTCTGAATGGACTATCCTATTCTCAGAACTATGAATTTGCAAGAAACGCTATAGATCTGGCCCTGGGCCGCGGTGGTGATCAGGCAGTTGTTAAGACTCCTGAGAATATCACTTATTACGGAGGTAAGAGTCAGCAGGTTGAAAAGAGTACTCGAGTAAAAGCCAGAGTTAAGGCTCATGCCCTTAAGGAAATCATTACAAGTAAAGACACTGTAATAGTAATGGGACATAGACTTGGTGATGTTGATAGTTTTGGTTCATCAGTAGGTATTTATCGAATTGCCAAGACACTCAACAGAAAATGCCATATTGTTCTTAATGATGTTACTAAATCCATGAAACCGTTGGTTGATCTGTATAAAGACAATCCTGAATACGAGCAGGATATGATCATCAACAATCAGCAGGCTATAGATGTAGCCAATAACAATACTGTATTGGTCGTTGTGGATGTTAATAAACCAAGTATTACTGAATGTCCGGAGCTTCTTAGATTCTGCAA
Source organism: Butyrivibrio sp. (assembly GCA_015056495.1). Taxonomy (GTDB): domain Bacteria; phylum Bacillota; class Clostridia; order Lachnospirales; family Lachnospiraceae; genus Butyrivibrio. Next base: position 35,968 of record SVGC01000027.1, on the reverse strand, counting down.
GACAATCGTAGTACTGGATCACCACAGACAGGGTACAGAAGTAATTGAAAATGCTACATTGTCCTACATAGAGCCGTATGCATCATCAGCATGTGAAATGGTATCTGAGATATTGCAGTACATAGGTGAAGATGTAAAGATCAAAAATGATGAAGCTGACAGTATGTATTCAGGAATCATGGTTGATACCAATAATTTCATGAATAAGACAGGTGTAAGAACCTTTGAAGCTGCAGCATTTTTGAGACGAAATGGTGCTGATGTAACTAGAGTAAGAAAACTGTTCAGAGAAGATGCCGGAGAATACAAGGCAAGAGCTGATGCAGTTAGTCAGGCAGAAATCTACAGAGGAGTATTTGCTATTTCAATCTGTGCAGGGGAAGGTCTCCAAAGCCCGACAGTAGTTGGCGCACAGGCAGCCAATGAACTTCTGAATATCAAAGGCATCAAGGCAAGCTTTGTATGTACACCGTACCAAAATGAGATATATGTAAGCGCCAGATCAATTGACGAAGTCAACGTTCAGGTTATTACAGAAAAAATGGGCGGCGGTGGACATATGAATATGGCTGGCTGTCAGATGGCAGATATGAATGTAGAACAGGTTATTGATATTATCAAACAGACACTTGATACCATGATTGATAATGGTGAACTCAACGTTTGATCTGTTTGTTTTAACAGGAAGAAGGATGTAAAAATGCAGGTTATTTTATTAGAAGATGTTAAATCACTTGGTAAAAAGGGAGAAATAGTAAAGGTTAGCGATGGATATGCTAAAAATTTTGTTCTTCCTAAGAAGCTTGGCGTAGAAGCTAATGCAAAAAACTTAAATGAATTAAAAATACAGCAGAAGAGAGATGCAAAAGCAGCTGAAAATCAGCTTCTTGCAGCTCAGGAATTAAAGAAAAAGGTTGAAGAAAAGACTGTAGAAGTAAAGATGAAAGCCGGCGAAGGCGGAAGAGTATTCGGCTCAGTATCAACAAAGGAAATTGCTACAGCAGCAAAACAGCAGCTTGGTCTTGAACTTGATAAGAAAAAGATGCAGCTTCAGGAACCGATCAAATCCTTTGGCGGACACGAAATACCAGTAAAGCTTCATCCACAGGTTACGGCTACACTTAGAGTATCTGTAAAGGAACTGTGATCTGAGGGTAAAGTGCCTGATAAAACCGCATCTGTTGCGGATTTTGGTTTGAAGTAACTAGAACACATATACAATATGGAAAAAGAAAGATAAGAATATGGCTGAAGATACACTAATTCGACGTACATCGCCAAACAGCCTCGAAGCAGAGCAATCAGTTGTAGGTTCCATGCTCATGGACAGGGACGCAATCGAAGTTGCTTCTGAGATAATTGTGGGGGATGACTTTTACAATCGCCAGTTGGGAACCTTATTTGAGACCATGGTGGAACTGAATAAGCAGGGTATGGCTGTTGATGTGGTAACGTTGCAGAATAGGCTCAAAGAAAAAAATGTGCCACCACAGGTAAGTAGCCTTGAATATATTACTGATCTTGTCAGAGCAGTACCTACATCAGCTAATGTTAAATACTATGCTCAGATAGTTGCTGAGAAATCTACCCTTAGAAGACTGATCCATGTCAGCGAAGATACAATAAACAGCTGCTATACAGAAGCAGACAACATGGAAGCTCTTTTGAATGATGTGGAAAAAAGAGTATTCCAGCTGACACAGAATAGAAATGTTGGAGAATTTGTCCCTATAAGTCAGGTAGTAATGAACTCTCTTAATAAGATTGAAAAAGCAAGTAAGCAGAAGGGCTCTGTTACAGGACTTCCTACAGGCTTTACAGATCTTGACTATGATACAGCGGGATTTCAGCCTTCAGACCTTATCCTGATCGCAGCCCGTCCTTCTATGGGAAAAACTGCATTTGTACTAAATATTGCGCAGTATATGGCTTTCCACAGAGATGAGACTGTAGCAATTTTTTCACTGGAAATGTCAAAGGAGCAGCTGGTCAACCGTCTGCTCGCCATGGAATCACACGTTGATTCACAGCATATACGAACCGGTAATATGTCAGACATGGACTGGGAAAAACTTATAGAGAGTGCTGATCTTATTGGCGGATCCAACCTCATCATAGATGATACACCTGGTATTTCTATACAGGAGCTAAGATCCAAATGTAGAAAATACAAGATGGAGCATAATCTTAAGATAATCATGATCGACTACCTGCAGCTCATGAGCGGTAATGGTAGGGCATCAGATTCAAGACAGCAGGAGATTTCAGATATTTCAAGATCTCTAAAAGCTCTTGCCAGAGAGTTGAATGTTCCGGTAGTTGCACTTTCACAGTTGTCCCGAGCTGTAGAACAGAGACCTGATCACAGACCTATGCTGTCAGACCTTCGTGAATCTGGAGCTATCGAGCAGGATGCAGATATGGTCATGTTCATCTATCGAGATGATTATTACAATAAAGATACAGAGAAAAAAGGTGTCGCAGAGATCATTATTGCTAAGCAAAGAAACGGCCCTATCGGAACGGTAGAGTTGCTGTGGATGCCAGAATTTACTAAATTTGCTAATCTGGAAAAACATCATAAAGGTGACTAAAATGAAAAAAAGCCTTGGCGAAACGCCAAGGCTTAAATTTTCTAAATTATCAACCCTGAGAAATAGCTGAAACAGGGCACTGAGCTGCACATGAACCGCAGTCGATGCATGTGTTAGGATCGATCTCATAATGAGAATCTCCCTGAGAAATAGCCTGAACAGGGCACTGAGCTGCACATGAACCACAGCTGATGCAACCATCGCTAATAACGTATGCCATAATAATAATCTCCTTCCTGAAAATAAAATAAAATACGCCAAAAACCGATTAGGATTTGCCATTCCTAATCGTTATTACTTTTTAATAATAATATAAATAAAAATCGATAGCAAGCAGTTAATGAGAACTTTTTGCGATAAAGGTAAATACAAATTGAAAAAAATTATTGATAGTCTAAACAATTTCTAAAATGTTGCATATCTTGTATTTAATTGTTTAAACAAATATTGAAATAGTTTGATTTTAAAGGCTTTCAGGGGAGTGAAGGCAAAAATGGCTAAAAGCCTTGAAAAATTGACATTCAAGGGGGTAAATGATAACATAAAACATGGCAGATTTGTTAGATAAAAGTATCTATACACAGATAATTTCCATATTAAAGGATTATTTGTGCATGGATATTTTGTGCTATATAGCATCTAATAATTTACAAAATCATATAAATGGTAGGAGGATTTAAAATGGCAAGATCTATGAAAACCATGGACGGTAACGAAGCAGCCGCTTATGCATCATATGCATACACAGAAGTTGCTGCTATGTACCCAATTACACCTTCATCTGTTATGCCAGAGCATGTAGATGAATGGGCAACAGCCGGAAAGAAAAATATTTTTGGACAGCCGGTACAGATTACAGAAATGCAGTCTGAAGCAGGTGCTGCAGGTGCCGTACACGGTTCGCTTGTTGCTGGAGCATTGACATCTACCTATACAGCTTCTCAGGGACTTCTCCTTATGATTCCAGATATCTATAAGGTAGCAGGTGAGAGACTGCCAGGCGTATTCAACGTTTCTGCACGTTGCGTTGCTACTCACGCACTTAACATTTTTGGTGATCATTCTGACGTATATGCTTGCCGCCAGACTGGTGCAGCTATGCTTTGCGATTCAAGTGTACAGGAAGTTATGGATTTAACACCTGTTGCTTATTGCGCAGCTATCGAAGGAAGGATTCCATTTATCAATTTCTTTGACGGATTCCGTACATCACACGAGATTCAGAAGATTGAGGTTTGGGATTATGCAGACCTTGAAGATATGGTAAATAAGGATGCAATTGATGAATTTAAGGCAAATGCTTTAAATCCAAATCATCCTCGTCAGATGGGCTCAGCTCAGAACCCAGATATATTCTTCCAGACAAGAGAATCTTGTAACGTAGCTTACAACGATCTTCCAGCTATTGTTCAGAAGTACATGGACAAGGTAAATGCTAAGATCGGTACAGACTACAAGCTCTTCAACTACTACGGAGCACCAGATGCTGAAGTTATCATCGTAGCTATGGGTTCTGTAAACGATACAATCGAAGAGACAATCGATTATCTTGCAGCTCAGGGACAGAAGGTTGGTGTTGTAAAGGTTAGACTTTACAGACCATTCTCAACAGAAGCTTTTGTTAAGGCTATTCCTGATACAGTTAAGAGAATCGAAGTTCTTGATAGAACTAAGGAGCCAGGTGCAACACATGAGCCTCTTGCTCTTGATGTTATTGCAGCTCTTAAGGGAACTAAGTTTGAATCTACTCCAGTATTCTGTGGACGTTATGGACTTGGTTCAAAAGATACAACTCCTAACCAGATCGTTGCTGTATTCAACAATGATACTAAGAAAGAGTTTACAATCGGTATCTTTGATGATGTTACTAATCTGTCACTTGACGCTGGTGCTCCACTGGTTACAACTCCAGAAGGAACAATCAACTGCAAGTTCTGGGGACTTGGTGCTGACGGTACTGTTGGTGCTAACAAGAACTCCATCAAGATCATCGGTGATAATACAGACATGTACGCTCAGGCATACTTTGACTATGATTCAAAGAAGTCTGGTGGTGTAACAATGTCACACCTTAGATTTGGTAAGAAGCCTATCAAGTCAACTTACCTTATCAAGACAGCTAACTTTGTAGCTTGTCACAACCCATCATATATCCGTAAGTTCAACATGGTACAGGAAATTGTTGATGGTGGTACATTCCTCCTCAACTGCCCATGGTCAGTAGAAGACCTTGAAAAGGAAATTCCTGGACAGGTTAAGAAATACATGTATGATCACAAGATCAAGTTCTATATCATCAATGGTTCTAAGATCGGTGTAGAAGTTGGTATGGGACCTACACGTATCAACACAATCCTTCAGTCAGCATTCTTCAAGCTTGCTAAGATCATTCCTGAAGAAGAAGCTATCAAGTACATGAAGGATGCAGCTCAGAAGACATACGGCCGTAAGGGTGAAGATGTTGTTAAGAAGAACTGGGATGCTATTGATGCTGGTGCTGATCCTAAGAACCTTATCGAAGTACAGATTCCTGAGTCTTGGAAAGATGCAAAGGATGAAGGCCTTGACTTCACAGTTGCAGAAGGTAAGAGAAAAGACGTTGTTGACTTTGTTAACAACATTCAGGCAAAGGTTAACGCTCAGGAAGGTAACAACCTTAAGGTTTCAGAAGTTGCTCCATATACAGATGGTTCAACACCTTCAGGTGCTGCTGCATTCGAGAAGCGTGGTATTGCTGTAAATGTACCTGTATGGAATGGTGAAAAGTGTGCACAGTGCGGACAGTGTTCATATGTATGTCCTCACGCTGCTATTCGTACAGTTGCTCTTACTCCAGACGAAGTTGCTAAGGCTCCAGAAGGATTCCAGTCAGAAGACTTCAAGGGTATGGATGGATACAAGTTTGCAGTTGTTATCTCTGCTCTGGATTGTACAGGTTGCGGATCTTGTGCAAATGTATGTCCTACAAACAAGATTGCAGAGACACTTACAATGAAGCCTCTTGAGCCAAGTCTCTATGAGCAGAAGTTCTTTGATTATGCTGTAACAACACCTGTTAAGAAGGACGTTGTTGAGAAGTTCAAAGAAACAACAGTTAAGGGATCACAGTTCAAGCAGCCACTCCTTGAGTTCTCAGGCGCTTGCGCAGGTTGTGGTGAGACACCTTACATCAAGCTCGTTACACAGCTCTTTGGTGACAGAATGTACATTGCAAATGCTACAGGATGTTCATCAATTTGGGGTAACTCTTCACCATCAACACCATACACAGTTGATGAAAACGGACATGGCCCAGCTTGGGACAACTCACTGTTCGAAGATGCTGCTGAGTTTGGATATGGTATGTTCCTTGCACAGCGTGCAATCCGTGATGGCTTAAAGACAAAGGTTGAAGCTATTGCTGAAAACGGAACAGATGCACAGAAGAGTGCAGCTCAGAAATGGCTTGATACATTCTCTAATGGTGCTGTAAACGGCACAGCTACAGATGAACTTGTTGCTTCTCTTGAAGGAGCTACATCAGCTGAAGCTAAGGATGTACTTAAGAATAAAGATTATCTTGCTAAGAAGTCACAGTGGATCATCGGTGGTGACGGATGGGCATTCGATATCGGATTTGGTGGTCTTGACCACGTACTTGCTTCTGGCAAGGATATCAATGTATTCTGTCTGAACACAGAGGTTTACTCAAATACAGGTGGACAGGCTTCTAAGGCTACACCTACAGGTGCTGTTGCACAGTTTGCTGCAGGTGGTAAGGATATCAAGCAGAAGGATCTTGCTTCTATCGCAATGAGCTATGGTTATGTATACGTTGCTCAGATCGCTATGGGTGCTGATATGAACCAGACACTTAAGGCAATCGCAGAAGCTGAAGCATATCCAGGACCATCACTTATCATCGCTTATGCTCCATGTATCAACCATGGTCTTAAGGTTAAAGGTGGTATGGCTAAGGTTCAGGATGAAGAGAAGAAGGCTGTTCAGTCTGGTTACTGGAACCTCTTCAGATTCAACCCAGCTGCTGAGAAGAAGTTCACTCTTGATAGCAAGGCTCCTACAGCTGACTTCCAGGAATTCCTTGATGGTGAGGTACGTTACCTGTCACTGAAGCTCAAGAATCCTGAGAGAGCTGCTAAGCTCAATGGCGAAGCTGCTCAGAATGCTAAGGAACACCTTGATTATCTGAACAAGCTCGTTACTCTGTATGACACAACACAGCAGTAATAAATAAACAATAGGGCGGTACCGCAAGGTACCGCCTTTATTTTTGAGCAAAAAAATAAAGGACACAAAATAGTGTCCTTTAAATCCTAAGATATTAGATCTTTGCTAAAGTCTGAACCGCATTATCCTTAATGACAACTGAGAAATGCTCATTAAGATAAGTATCAGTAGCTGCTGATGTGTACAACTGACTTCCATATTCTGAAAGCAGTGAACATAACTTATCATATGCGTCATCATCAAGACCGTCACGATATAACATCAGGAAATAACTGCCATCTGCTGAATCCTTAAACAAAGTATTTCTGATATTGAAATTGTTAGAAACCACAGCGGCAAATTTTGTTATGTCATGAATTGAAGCAAATTCATACATAGAATTTGAATCAGGCTCTAACGGTGAATTAGCCTTTTTACTACCGGTCTTTTCTTTGACTTTTTTGGAATCAGAGCCAAAGAGAGCACTGCCGGCATTATCCAGAAAACCAGATATATCACCCTGCTGTAAACGTTTAAAGAGTCCCATTACATCATCATCTGAAGAATCATCATCGCTTTCATCCTCATCTTCGATAGATGGAGAGAAATTAGAAAATCGTGTATCAAGTTCCTCAGGATCTTCGACTTTAGTGATAATCAGAACTATACAGTCAGAATTTATTGGGATAGCCTCTATCATCAACGGAATATCTTCCGCTTCAAAACCAAATTCTAAGTTAGCCTGCTGCATCATCTCACGGAAAAGCTCTTTAGCTTTATCTGTACCATAAGCAAGCTCGCTTACTTTGATTTCACGTTGTGCAAGATCATCTCTGGTAAGGGTGCATCTTATCTGGTGGTCATTAACTTTCTCAATTTTCATAAGACCTACCTCCTTACCTAAATATGTTTTAATTTATTTGAATACTAAATTATCATACACTATCTGTCAATAGATGTATCGGAAAGATATATGAAAATTAATAGTATTTTAAGAGATATAAATGGATGAAAAAATAAAAATCTTAAAAAAATATCTTTTTTAAAAATATAGAAAAATAAGGGCTTAAAAAGCCAATGATGCCTGAAAGTGTTGAAAATAGAGGGATGAAAAAAGTCTTGCCAAAAATAAAAAACTATTATATACTACCAACTCGTGAGATGCCTCACCAAGATATGTATCTGGAAGGAGGCATGGAGTTAATCTTATTTTTAATTATTTCTTCGTATTCTATTTTACGAAAAGTCTTACAGGAAAATACGTGGTTCACGAAGTCTTCCTAACATCCCAAGGTTAAAAATTAAGTTTACATTAAACGACAACAATATTATCAATTATAGTTTAGGTTACAACTAAAAAGTAACTAAGATACCGTGAGGCATCTCAAAAACTACCACTACATTAATTATACACTAATTAGGGAAATTATCACAAAATCCTTTTGGTCATATTTTCGAACAATAATCAGTTAACGAACAGTAGAGGATCCCGCCTTTATAAATATCCTGATTGTTTGAAAGTATATTAGTGCTTGTAATGGTATTATGTTATAATAAAGGGCGATTGAGAGGAGCTGGAGAATAATGAAAAAGAAAGTACTTCCGGTGATTATTATAATCGCCCTTATATTATTTATAGGAGCTATCTATGTGGCGCCTCAGATATATGAGAAAATCTCTTATGGTACAGAGTGGGCAGATCTGGAAAGCTATTTTGGAGTGAATGGAGATTCAGATGTACCTATTATTTTGCAAAATGAGTTGATAGAAGAGCATGCACTTTTGGCAGATGGCTACTATTACATGGATTTTGCATCAGTTCAGAAGTATTTAAATGACAGATTCTATGTAGGAGAAGAGGATGGAATACTGGTCTATACAACACCGACAGCCATAATCACAACTACAATTGGAACAAGCGACTGGTCAGATACTGAAGGCAATAGCGGAACTGAAAGTTACCAGATAACGAGATATGAGGGTGATACATTATATGTTGCCCTTGAGTATGTTAAAAAGTATACCAATTTCTCATATGAAGGATACAGTGATCCAAATCATATGCAGCTGACAACTGAGTGGAATGAGCAGACAGTAGCTACTATCAAGAAAGATACAGAGCTCAGGATTAGAGGCGGCATTAAGAGTGAGATCCTTGAAGACCTTCACAAAGGCGATGAAGTCATCATCCTTGAAGAGATGGAGACCTGGACTAAGGTAAAGACAGCAGATTCTTTTATCGGATATGTTGAGAACAAGCGACTTTCAGATAAAGAGACAGTTACTCCGGAAGCTGTAAATGATTATCAGGAACCAGAATATACATCTATATCCAAAGACTATACCATCAATATGGGATTTCATGGAGTAGGCGGACAGAGCGGCAACGATACGCTTGAAAGCCTTGTGGCCAATGCAACAAGCCTTAATACAGTATCACCAACATGGTTTGCTCTTTCTGATAATGAAGGTGGAATCAGAAGCTATGCTTCACAGTCATATGTGACCAAAGCCCATGAACTTGGACTTGAGGTATGGGCACTGGTAGATAATTTCACAGGACCTGAAGGTATTGAGACAGGAACTATTTTGTCCCATGCTTCTTCAAGAGCCAACCTGATAAATAATCTTATAAATGAAGCAGTGACTTATGGAATCGACGGTATCAATGTGGATTTCGAGATGGTTGCAGCTGAAAATGGTCAGGATTTTATTGAATTTATCAGAGAGCTGTCAATTGCCTGCAGGGCTCAGCAGCTGGTTTTATCTGTAGACAACTATGTACCAATGAACTTCAATGATTATTATGATCTTGAAGAACAGGGTATTGTAGCAGATTATGTTCTGATCATGGGATATGATGAGCATTACGCAGGCAGTACTGAAGCTGGTTCTGTAGCATCTATCTCTTATGTCAAAAATGGTATTGCAGACACTGTAGCTGAGGTTGATCCGTCTAAAGTAATTAATGCAATTCCTTTTTACACAAGAATATGGAAAACATCCGCTTCAGGAGTAACAAGTGAAGCAGTTACAATGGAGATTGCCAATAACTGGGTAACAAGTCATAATGTTGAACTGACATGGAATGACGAAGCAGGTCAGTATTATGGTGAATATACAGACTCTGATGGAACTCTGTGCCAGGTATGGATGGAAGATGCAGAATCCATAGAGACCAAGTTAAGTGTTATGTCTACTTATAATATTGCTGGTGTGGCAGAATGGAAGCTGGGATTTGAAACATCTGACATTTGGCCTATAATAGCAAATTATGTTAATAAATGAGATAAGTAATATGAAAACAGAATTAGTAAAAATTGAAGAAGATAATATTGATGAAAAAGCTCTTGAAGCAATAGAGAGAGCCGGAAAGATCATGAAAGAAGGAGGACTTGTCGCATTTCCGACAGAAACAGTCTATGGATTGGGAGGAGATGCGTTAAATCCTGAATCTTCCAAAAAAATCTATGCAGCCAAAGGCAGACCTTCAGATAATCCACTTATCGTACATGTATGCTGCATGGAAGACGTAGAAAAAATCGTATCAGAAGTACCGGAAGCTGCATATAAACTTGCAGATGCCTTTTGGCCGGGACCTCTTACAATGATAATGAACAAGTCTGATGCTGTTCCTAAGGAAACAACAGGCGGACTTGATACAGTAGCAATACGTATGCCTAGCAACAAGATTGCTGCACAGCTGATCAAGGCAGAGGGCGGATATATAGCAGCTCCAAGTGCAAATATATCTGGAAGACCAAGCCCAACAGTGGCAAAATATTGTGTAGAAGATCTTGATGGCAAGATCGAGATGATAATAGATGGCGGCCAGGTAGGTATAGGCCTGGAGTCAACAATTGTTGATCTTACCGTTGATACACCAATGATACTCAGACCCGGTTATATCACTTTTGAGATGTTGCAGAATGTACTTGGCAGCGTTGATGTTGACAAGACAATAATAGATGCCAATTCCAAGTTAAAGCCAAAGGCTCCGGGAATGAAATACAGACACTACGCTCCAAAGGGAGAGCTCACTATAGTAGAGGGCAGTCAGCAAAATGTAGTGGAATATATCAATAAAGAAGCAAAATCTTACATGAACGAAGGCAAAAGAGTTGGTATCATTTGTACAGATGCAACATTTGATCTATATAAGGCAGATGAAGTAAAAAGTGCCGGAAATAGAGAAAATGAAGAAACAATTGCTAAACAGCTCTTCAAGATACTTAGAGAATTTGATGATGAAAACGTCGATGTTATGTTTTCAGAATCCTTTGATGAAAGCGGCATTGGTCAGGCAATAATGAACAGACTTCTTAAGGCAGCAGGTCATCATGTTGAACACGTTTAAATGCAAATAAACGAAATTGCATTAAATAAAATATTATAGCATAATAATAGGAGGATCAATAATGATAGCACTTGGTAGTGATCATGGGGGATTTGAGTTAAAACAGGTGATCATGAAGCACCTGGAGGAACGAGGACTGGAGTACAAGGATTTTGGTACATACAGTAAGGATTCTTGTGATTATCCTATTTTTGGAGAGGCTGCTGCAAAAGCTGTTAGCGAAGGCGAATGTGACAGAGGTATTGTTATATGTACAACAGGAATCGGCATCAGCATTACAGCTAACAAGGTTAAAGGAATCAGATGTGCACTGTGCTCTGATACACTTTCAGCGCGTATGACAAGAGAGCATAATGACGCCAATATGCTTGCCCTTGGCGGTGGTATGGTTGGTGACAATCTTGCAATCGATATCGTAGATACTTTTTTGGATACTGAATTTTCAGGACTTGAAAAACACAGTAGACGAATTGCATTAATATCTAAAATGGAGGAGACAAAATGAGCAAAGTAGTGATAATGGATCACCCACTTATTCAGCACAAAATTGGTTACATAAGAAGGATTGACACTGGCACAAAGGATTTTAGAGATACTATCAGTGAAATTGCAACTCTTATATGTTATGAAGCAACACGTGACCTGCAGCTTCAGGATGTTGAGATCGAGACACCTATCTGCAAGACAACAGTTAAGGAATTAAAAGGTAGAAAGCTCTGCGTTGTACCTATCTTAAGAGCTGGTCTTGGAATGGTTGATGGTATGCTTACACTTATACCAGCAGCTAAGGTTGGACATATCGGATTATATAGAGACCCACAGACACTTAAACCTGTAGAATATTTCTGCAAGCTTCCAAGTGATTGTTCAGAAAGAGAAATCTTTGTAGTAGATCCTATGCTTGCTACAGGCGGTTCTTCAATCGCAGCTGTATCAATGCTCAAGGACAAAGGATGCAAGCACATCCACTTCTTATGCATCATCGCAGCTCCAGAAGGAATCAAAGCATTTCAGGAAGCTCATCCTGATGTAGATCTCTTTATCGGTGCAGTTGATGAGAAACTTAACGACCGTTCATATATCGTTCCAGGTCTTGGCGATGCTGGAGACAGAATTTTCGGTACAAAATAATTGAATCAAAATACCAATACATGGGAGGTGACAATGAAAAGAGAGGATTATATATCCTGGGATGAGTATTTCATGGGCGTAGCTAAATTGGCTGCCATGAGATCAAAAGACCCAAATACACAGGTTGGAACCTGTATAGTAAACGATGAGAACAACATCTTATCTATGGGATATAATGGATTTCCAAAAGGATGCTCCGATGACGAATTCCCTTGGGATCGTGACGGAGATGATGAACTTGCTACAAAGTATCCTTTTGTAACACATAGTGAGTTAAATGCCATATTAAACTACAGGGGTGGAAGTTTGGTAGGCTCCAAACTATATGTGTCACTTTTTCCATGTAATGAGTGTGCAAAAGCTATCATTCAGGCTGGTATCAAAACAGTAGTATATGATAGCGATAAATATTGTGATTCTGCATCAACCAAAGCATCTAAAAGGATGTTTGATGCAGCGGGAGTAAGGTACTATCAATATCAGAGAAGCGGAAGAAATATACAGATTACTATATGATAAACAGTATTGGTGGGGTTAAAAGATTTATATTCAATAAATTAAAGCAAATAATAGCGGTTGGAATAGTGATTATTACAACCGCTACTATTTCTATATCAGCATATGCAGGCATCAATGAAACCAAGAAAGCTCTTGAAGATGCCAAGCAGCAGCGAGATGAGAATCAGTCTGAACTTGATGAGACTAAAGAAAACATCTCTGAGATGAATGAAGCAAAACAGTCGCTTCAAAGTGAATTAAATACTTTAAATACTCAGCTTACAGAAGTGAGTAACAATTTGTCCAGTCTTGAAGAACAGATAGACGCCAAAGAGCAGGAAATCGAAACTACGCAGAATAATTTGGAACAAGCCAAACAGACTGAAGAAGAACAGTATGAATCAATGAAAAAGAGGATTCAGTTTATATATGAGGAACAGAATTTTGTTCTCTTAGAGATGCTGTTGTCTTCACAGAGTTTTGGTGATTTTCTAAATCATAGCAATTATATAGATGCCATGTCAGCTTATGACAGGCAGCAGCTTGAGGATTACGAAGCAAACCGTGTATACATAGAAGAACAGGAAGCTGCTCTTGAAACAGAACTTGCTGAGCTCGAAACCTACAAAGCTGAGCAGGTTGCAGAACAGAGCCGGGTATCCGGTATGGTAAGCACCACATCCAATAATATAAGCCAGTATTCCAGCAGCATTTCAGAGGCTGAACAGGAAGCTCAGGCAATAGAAGATGAAATTGCCCAGCAGAATGCTGATATCAAGGCTTTGGAAGCACAGCTGGCTGAAGAAATACGACTCTCCAATCTTGCAGCTAATTCATCATGGAGAAATATCTCAGATGTGTCTTTTGCAGATGGAGACAGATATCTACTGGCCAATCTGATTTATTGTGAGGCTGGATCTGAGCCTTATGAAGGCAAACTTGCAGTAGGAGCGGTAGTAGTAAATCGAGTATTGAGTTCAGTATATCCGGATACGGTTGTGGGAGTTATTTATCAGAATAAACAGTTTTCACCGGTAAACAGTGGAAGACTGGCGCTGGCTCTTGCAGAAGGCAAGGCAACAGCAGACTGCTACACAGCAGCAGATCAGGCAATGAGCGGCATGACCAATGTAGGAAACTGTGTATATTTTAGAACACCGGTAGAAGGCCTTTCAGGTATAAATATAGGAAATCATGTATTCTATTGATGGAGAGCATCGTCTATGGGACGTCCCAGGACATCGATGCCACAAGTATGTATGTCAGAAAGGAGTCTGTTCAGTGAGAGCAGACTTTTTTTCAATAAATCCGTATCTATAAGTCCCTTGTTGTGAGCTTCAACCAGCTCATCAAGATCAAGGACACGCATTTCGCCGGATGGGTAGATGACCACATCTGCAAGCAGGTCGGAAACAATAAGTGAGTTACTTTCTTCCTTGTAGGTATAAGTAACGATATCGCAGTACCAGCAGTGAAATTCGCCGGTTGGAGTATAGAATTTGCTGACTTTGTAGCCTTTTTTCAGATAATAGCAGGATTGTCCATAAGATAAGTAAGGCTTTTCTTTGAAGGCTTTCCATGAAGTTACGATAAGAACTTCATCGCAGCGCAGAATTATATCATCATTTAGAAGGTGTAGTTCTTTTGGAATAAAGCGTTCACGATATAACACAGGTTTGAACATAGAACCTCCAGACAAAAACTGTAAAAAGACAAAAAATAATTGTTTTTTAGTGTTATAAAAATATTACACTTATAGTTTTTAAAAGTCAATTACGCAGTTTAAGTAAGCTAAAGGCTTTAACAACATAAAAAATGTTTTATAAAAGTGGATTCAGGTATAGAGAATGAAGAAATCAATTATAAAAACAATATATGTCATCGCGGTATTTATAATATCCATCATCATTATTGAGAACATGTCAAACAAGGAAAGCGTTGATATGACTTATGATATGGAGGCAGCAACATATCCGATAGTAACATTTATTGATGGCTCCGATAATATCAATGCCATGCACGGATACGCCATGGAGATGGATGGCGATTACATGCATGGAAATATCATGACCACAGATGCAGACAGGAAACTAAGCTTTGCTATTGATAAATATGGCAGGAGCATTGAAAGTGTTTCTTTTGAAGTAAGGCAGATAGATGGTTCGAGCCTGGTTGAGTCTACCAAAGTCACTGATCTCACAGAGAGCAGCGATACTATAAAAGGTAGTTTTCAGTTAAAAGATCTCATTGATGAAGACAAAGAGTATATGCTTGTATTCCTTGTTGAGACTGATACAGAGACCATCAGATATTATTCAAGAGTTGTCTGGACCGGTGACGAGGACAGATATTTCATAGATGAGCACATTGCCTTCGCAAAAGATTTTTCTGAAAAAACTTTTACAAAAGACTCTTCAGAAGAACTTACAAAATACCTTGAATCCAATTCTGAGGGTGACAATACCTCTTTTGCCAAAGTAAATATACACAGCAGCTTGTCACAGGTTACCTGGGGAGAGCTAGAAATTGTCTCACATACAGAGCCAAGGATATCTGTAACAGACCTGCATTCACAGACAGCAGTTGTGGAGCTTGATTACGAGCTTGTTTTAAATAATGAAGGAGACGAAGAGACTTATCTGGTTACTGAGGTGTATAGAACTAAATATACTTCAGACAGATTGTACCTGCTTAATTATGAACGTACTATGGAGTACGTGTTCAGCGGAGATAGCAAGGATATTACAGATACCTTGATCAATCTTCATATATCAGACCCTGATATGGAGATTGTGGAAAATGATAGTGGAACAGCATTTGCCTTTGTATCTGCCGGAAGACTCTTTGTTTACAATGCTACTGACAACAAGATAGCACTTCTTTTTGGATTTTATGATGATGATAACAATGATGAAAGAACCACTTACGATCAGCATCTGATAAGTATACTGGGCGTAGATGAGGCAGGAAATGTGTCCTTCATTGTATCCGGATATATGAACAGGGGCAATTACGAGGGAAGAGTCGGAACTGCAGTATATCATTACAATTCAACTATCAACACCATCGAAGAACAGGCATTTATAGCATCTTCAAGGTATGAACAGGTACAGATGGCATATAGCGAGGATCTTGCATATGTTAACAGCAGCGATACCTTCTTCATGTCTTATGAAGGTGATGTATATAGCGTAAGCCTCATCGATCAGTCCCAGACAAAAGTTATTGAGAATATGGCAGGTGGAAGCTATAGAATATCAGACTCCAATAGTGTTATAGCCTGGCAGGATTCTGAAATGAAGACCCTGAATGTTATGAACCTGGCAACACAGACAGTTTCTGAGGTCGTTGCAGATGACGGTGACCTGATCAAGGTTCTCGGATTTATGGGTGAGGATCTTGTATATGGACTTATCCACGAGTCAGATATTCATGAAGACCAGATGGGCAATCCGGTCTATGCTATGTATAGTCTTTTGATAAGAGATACAGATGGCAATATATTGGAAGACTATGCTCCGACAGGGATATATATTATAAGTGTAACTATTGCAGATAACCAGATCCAGATGAAGAGAGTTGTCTGGGATGAGACTAATTCAACATATACAGAGACTTATGATGATCAGATCATGAGTACTCTCGAAGAAGAAACAGGCAAAAACACAGTTACAGTAGTTACATCGGATATATATGAAAGCATAGTTGAGCTGGTAGCCAAGAGCACAATAAATACCAAGAAGCTTATAGTACAGACACCTAATTTCACACTGTTTGAAGGCAGTAAGGAAGTGGATGTTGAGTCAGATATAAATACAGAAAACAGGACGCCATATTACTATGTATATGGTTTGCAGGGATTGAGCGGTTATTACACAGATGAGGCTCAGGCAATACTTGCTGCATATAATGGTCCTGGGGTAGTTGTAGATAACAACAATAATTACGTGTACTTTAGAGGAAATCTTTTGACATCTAATCAGAACATGACTATCACAAGGCTTGCAGAAGCATGGGATGATATGACAGATGAAGATTCTACAGCAGTATGCCTTGACCTGATGCTTCAGTACGAAGGCTTTAACAGAGATGTGGATACTATGCTGAATAACGGTTACAGCGTGATAGACATATTGGAAGATACCTTGCAGGGAGCGCAGATCCTTGATCTTGACGGATGCCCTCTGGAAGCTATGTTGTACTACGTCAATCAGGATATACCTGTTCTTGCCAGACTTAATAATGGCAAGACCGTCCTGATAGTAGGCTTTAACAGTTTGAATACAGTGTTGTTGGATCCTGAACAAGGGGCTGTTTACAAATATGGTATGAACGATTCAACTACATTGTTTGAAGAGAATGGTAATCATTTTATTACTTATATTATGGAGGATTAACGAGTTATGGCAAAATTCGATTATAAGAGGGTTGCAGATCCGACGTTTTTTAAAGAAAACGTACTTCCGGTCCATGCAGATTTTATTACCTATGCATCTATGGAAGAATTGGAGCAGAACGTCAGCAGTCTTCATTATTCATTAAATGGATTATGGAAATTTCACTATGCCAAAAATTATGTGAGCACAATATCAGGATTTGAGAAAACAGATTATGATGCTTCCGGCTGGGATGATATACGCGTACCGGCTCATATGCAGATGGAAGGCTATGATGTTCCTGCATATATCAATGTACAGTATCCTTGGGATGGAAGCGAAGACATCAAGCTGGGACAGGTTCCTCAGAGATTCAATCCTGTTGGAAGCTATATCAAAGAGTTTGAGATTCCTGATAATTTTGCAGGGAAAAGAGTCCATGCTAACTTTCAGGGAGTGGAAAGCGGCTTTGCCCTGTGGATAAATGGAAAATATGTCGGATACAGTGAGGATACCTTCACTCCTTCAGAGTTTGATATAACAGATTTCCTGAAAAAAGGTACCAACAAGATGGCAGTGCAGGTATATAAATGGACTGCATCAAGTTTTCTGGAAGATCAGGACTTTTTCAGATTCTCAGGAATATACAGAGATGTAGAACTGGTTGCAATTCCTGAAGCACATGTTGAAGACCTCAAGATCAGAACACTTCTTGATGATAAATATAAGGATGCAGACCTTGAAGTAACAGTTACTACAGCAGCGCAGAAGGGAACAATAGCTTATACACTTAGCAGAGTTGGAAAAGAAGTCTGCAGCGGAGAAGTAAAAAATAAAGATAACCTGATCATTAAAGAACATATCAAAGAACCTCTTCTTTGGAGCGCTGAAAAGCCAAATCTCTATCAGCTGACACTTCAGGTAAAAGATTCCAAGGGAAAAGTATGTGAAGTGATCAGAGAAAATGTTGGATTCAGACGCTTTGAGATGAAGAACGGGATCATGTGCATAAATGGTAAGCGCATAGTATTCAAGGGCGTTAACAGACATGAGTTTTCATGTGATACAGGTAGAGTAGTCAATTACGAAGAAGTAGTAAAAGATGTTCAGACCATGAAAGCCAATAACATCAATGCTATCCGTACAAGCCATTACCAGAATGCACCATATATCTACAGACTGTGCGACATCTATGGTCTGTACATGATTGCAGAGAACAACATGGAGACCCATGGAACCTGGGCAATCTTCTGGAAATACAAGAGACCGATATCTGAAAGCATACCTGGTGATAGAGATGAATGCATGGACATGATGCTTGATAGAGTCAACTCAACCTATCAGCTTGATAAGAACCATCCATCTGTTGTTATCTGGTCAGTAGGAAATGAATCCTTTGGTGGAAAAGTCATCTATGAAATGTCCCAGAAGTTTAGAAGCCTTGACTCAGACAGACTTGTTCACTATGAAGGAATAGTCAATGACAGAAGATATCCTGATACAAGTGATATGGAAAGCCAGATGTATCCTTCAGTAGAACGCATCAAGAAGTTCCTTGCTGAAAATAAAGAAAAGCCATTTATCTGCTGTGAATATACTCATGCAATGGCCAATTCCTGTGGAGGAATGTTCAAATATACAGACCTCACAGATGAAGATCCAAGATACCAGGGCGGATTTATCTGGGATTATGTGGATCAGTCAATAAGATCCAAGAACCGCTACGGTGAAGAATATCAGGCTTACGGCGGTGATAGTGGTGAAAGACCTACAGATTATAACTTTAGCGGAAATGGAATAGTTGATGGTACAAGGACTCCATATGCCAAGATGCAGGAAGTGAAGTTCAATTATCAGAACATCACAGCCAATGTGGTTTGTCCAAATGTTGAGATCATCAACAAAAACCTGTTTACAGGCACAGATGAATATGACTGCCTGATAGTACTTGAAAGAGATGGCGTAGTGATTGCCACTGCTGCACTTGAAACAGCTGTTAAGCCTTTATCCAAAAAGAGTTACAAATTGCCGGCTGTTATTGTGGATAAGATAAAAAATGACACAGTACTTATCAGAAATGATGAGAAGGTGATCCGTCATGGTGAATATGCAATAACAGTTTCTTTTAGATTAAAAGAAGAAAATGTCTGGGGCAAAGTTGGACATGAAGTAGCATATGGGCAGCAGGTTATCTCTGATAAAGTAAAAGCTTTTGAGACCAAGAAAAAGATTGAGACTGTAATTGGCGATTACAACATTGGAATTCGCGGTGATAACTTTACAGTATTGTTCTCCCGTGAAGGAAAAGGTCTTACATCTTACAGATATGGTGGAAAAGAGCTTATAGAGATGATCCCAAGACCAAATTTCTGGAGAGCTCCTACAGACAATGATGGTGGAAACAGAATGGCTGCAAGATATGGTCAGTGGAAACTTGCCAGTGACTATTGCCAGATGGGACCAGTGCCTGGAGAAAAAGGCGATGGCAAGGATTATCCGATCATCAAGAAGAAAGCTACGGAAGTAACCCTTACTTATAAATATTATCTTCCAACAACACCAAGAGCTGAAGTACTGGTAGATTATACAGTCTACGGCGATGGAAGAATTGCTGTAGCTATGGATTACAAAGGTAATAAGAAGCTTCCTCCTATGCCGGAGTTTGGTATGATGTTCAAGTTTAATGCGGACTATAGCAATATGACATATTACGGAAGAGGTCCTGCTGAAAACTACAATGATAGAAATAAAGGTGCAAGATTGGGGATATTTACATCAAAAGTTTCAGATTGTGTGGAAAAGTATCTGGTACCACAGGAGACAGGAAACAGAACTGATGTAAGATGGGCTAAAGTAACAGACAATAGAGGAAGAGGATTGTTATTTGAAGCTGAAAATATGAATTTCAGTGCACTTCCTTATACACCGGATGAACTTGAAAATGCTGCGCACCCTTATGAACTGCCACCGGTACACTATACTGTTGTAAGAGCAAGCATGCTTCAGATGGGAGTAGGTGGAGACGATAGCTGGGGTTCAAGAACTCACGAAGAGTTCCTTTTACCAAATGATAAAAAGCTTCACTTTGAATTCTCATTTAGAGGAATCTGAGTCAAATAAAAAGGCTCCTGTCCAATTAAGGACAGGAGCTATATTTTTAGTTCTGTTTTTCAGCGGCAATCTCTTTCTGAAGTTCGCCATTCTTATATCTCTCAATGATGCTGCTGATACGCTCAACAGGATTGAGAAGATCGCTGATAGATGCATCATGATTAAGAGTATCAATGATGTATGCGATATATTTTGACATATCGCAGCTTATATACCAGTCACGAGACAAAAGCTCTGGAGTCTGATAGATAAGGTTAGTTGTGAGGATACGATCAAATAAACCTTCTTCATAAGCTTTATCAAATTTCTCAAGACCATTTGTGAACAGTCCGAATGTAGCAAATACATAGATGTGAGCTGCCTTACGCTGCTTAAGAGCCTTGGCAACATCAAAGATACTATCGCCTGAAGAAATCATATCATCAACAATGACAACAGATTTGCCTTCAACAGAAGTACCAAGGAATTCATGAGAAACAATAGGATTGCTTCCGTTTACTACCTGTGTATAATCACGACGTTTGTAGAACATACCAACATCAAGACCAAGTACTGAACCAAGGTATACAGCACGGCTCATACCACCTTCATCAGGAGAGATGACCATCATATGATCTGAGTCGATCTGAAGTCCCTGAACATTGCGAAGGAGAGCTTTGATGAACTGATATGTAGTTCTTACAGTTTCAAAACCGTGAAGTGGAATAGCATTCTGAACACGTGCATCATGAGCATCGAATGTGATGATGTTATCAACACCCATGCCTACAAGCTCCTGAAGAGCAAGTGCACAATCAAGAGACTCACGAGCAGTTCTCTTGTGCTGTCTGCCTTCATACAGGAAAGGCATGATAACTGTGATTCTTCTTGCCTTACCGCCAACAGCAGCAATGATACGCTTTAAATCCTGATAATGATCATCAGGAGACATATGGTTTTCCTTGCCAAATAGAGAATAAGTTAAACTATAGTTACATACATCAACCATGATGTATAAGTCGTCACCACGGACAGACTGCTTAATAACGCCTTTTGCCTCACCACTACCGAAACGTGGTACAGCAGCATCTAATAAATAGGATGGTCTTTCATAACCGGTAAATGCGAGAGAGTCCTTGTGCTCATTTTCTCTTTCAGCTCTCCATTTTACCAGATAATAATCAACTTTCTCTCCTAGAGAACGGCATCCCTCAAGTGGAATAAGTCCCAGGGATCCTACTGGAATAGTTTCCAGATTACGTTTCTCTTCTCTTCTTGGCATTACGAAAAATCCTCACTTTCTGTTTTTTAACGTCTTTTTGTAGATTCTAATATCTGGACCTGTCAGTTTTACCAGTGAATAGTCAGAAGCTATTCTGGAAAAAATACGGTCAGAATACAAATTACGCAGCCCCTCGAGATCGAGATTACTGTTGATGATGGTGGAACGATTCCTCAGCTTTCTTTCATTTAGGCATGAAAAAAACTGAGAAGTTACAAAACTATTAGTACGCTCTGTACCCAGGTCATCAATAATCAGTAATTCACAGTTGTATAAATCCTCGTACAAATTATGCAGTTCATTTTTATTATTGTAGTCAAAAGCATACTCAGACAACTTCTCAAATAGAGCAGAAGAGCTGAAATAAATAACAGAATGACCTCTGTCCAGTATCTCTTTGGCTACGCAAATTGATAAGAAAGATTTACCAGTACCAACTGTACCATAAAAGAAAATATTTTGGTAGTCAGTATCAAAATTATTAATAAAATTTTTGCAAGTATCAACAGCACCCAGGAATCTTTTCAGATCCTCTCCAGTGTAGTAGGAGTCGGATAAAAGAGAAAAATTCGCTGTTTCTGTAAGCTTTTGAAGATTGGATTGTTCGTACAGATTGTTTATGATCTTTTGTTTAAGACAATGACATTTCTGTCCGGCTATATAGCCTGTGTCTTTGCAGTCCGGACAGGTATACTGCATATCCAGATAATCTTCAGGAAGACCAGCCTCTCTTAAAAGTGCCAGTTTTCTAGAAGATATTTCAAATATCTTGTCACGGAGTCCTTGCTTATCAAGCTTATGACCATGCATAAGGGACTCTCTTGCATAAGATATGCTGACCTGAGAAATAGAGTCCTCTAACTCTTTAAAACCAGGCACATGCTCAAAAACATATGCCTGGCGGTCTGCCTGCTCTCTCTGATGTTCTAGCCTATTTAGTTCATAGCCATGCATGATGGCCTCGTATTGTGAATTAGTAAGTGCCAAACTTATATCCTCCCCTTGTCAGTTATCGAGAATCTGCTGTTCCAACTCGTCAAAATTGTAAGCAGTTGACTGCTTAAACTGATTGAAACGGTTGTTCATATCAATAGCTGATACTTTTTTTGCTTGTCTGGCTCTGCTACTGGCAGCAGAGAAATTGGCATCAAGTCTGGTGATATCTGATTTAGTCTTGACGCTGTTCTCATACCAGTTACGCAGTATGCTGTCACAATACTTCAAGCGATTCTTCTGGGTAGACATTACGGTGCGATCGCATGCTTCCATAATAATAGGCATCGAAAAAGAATATTCCCCCTGCCACCTACTGATAAAGGATACTTCCTTATCAGTAGGGGCGTTTTCCATACCGAGCGCCTTCATTATATCAAGGATGGATTCATCATATTTATATGTCTGAGAGCGGGCTTGTTTTGATGAAGTAATACCAGCCTCGGCCCAGTTGATAGCAACCTTTTCCATGTAACGGAAATCTTTTTTGTGATGATCTACACAGTACTGCATCAGATAGTCTAAAAGGTCATCTGAAAACTGAAGAACATCATGTATATAGAAGATAGTGCTCATTTCAGTTGGATTGAGTGTTCTGCCAAAATACTGCTCTGCAATGAACAGAAGAGGAGAAACACTATCGTCCTGTTGAAAAGAAGCCAGTTGTTCTGGTGTATAAACTGGCTTTTTCGGAACTTTGCTTTCTGGAATCTGCATCTGTCTTATGTTATCAGGCTTAGCTACCTGCATTGCTGCTGGAACAATGATTGGAGCTTCTTCCACTGCAGTTCTTGCCTTTGCCTGTTTTTGAGCCATTTTATGAGGCACAACATCTTCCATATGAATGCTGGTAAGATGATTGCCTGAATCATATTCTAAACTTATAAGTCCCATTTTTTCCCAATAACGAAGGGCTCTAAGGACATCTTTTTCTGTGTGATTAAATTTATCAGCCAGATCTGAAACGCTGGTTGGCAGATTTGCACTCATCATTCGAAGAAGATAAATGTAAATCTTTATCTGCGCATCATTGGCTTCCCCCAAATATTCGTCAATAAAAATGTTGGATACTGAAGTCGAGCTGACATCAGTACTTGGATTGATTGTTACACGCCCCATCATAGTTCTTTTCACCTGCTTTAGTTATTTCATCCGACAATTCTTCCCCGAACCTATCGAACAATTGAAATTATAGCATGGGGATTTTGAAAATAAAATGGGTAAAACGCCGAAGAAATGCCGAGTTTATGCGGCTTTCGGGACTTTCGCACTTTGTGTGGATTGTGTGGATTGTGTGGATATAGAAAATCGTTTCATAGAATAAGCCGCTATGAATGGGAGATTTTAGACTCCGTTCATAGCGGCTGTTTTCCACGTTGAAAAATTTGGATTTTTATGTTGATAAAGTGGATAACGTTGATTACATTATTTTCCTAACAGGTTTTCACCTATTTTTACTACATCTCCCGCACCCATAGTTATCAACAAGTCATCCTTAGTGCAATTTTGCAAAAGAAATTTTTCAATTTCTTCAAAAGATGGAAAATAGTAACAATCATGTCCAAGACTCTTGATCTCTTCCTGAAGAGTTCTTGAACTGATACCTAAATGGTCTGTTTCTCTGGCTGCATAGATATCAGCAAGAACAACCTTGTCAGCAAGAGAAAGTGCCTCTGCAAACTCGTGCATAAGAGCCTTGGTCCTTGTGTAGGTGTGAGGCTGGAATACACACCAGAGAGTCTTGTGAGGATAGTTCTGTGCTGCAGAAAGAGTAGCCTTGATCTCTGTTGGATGATGTGCATAATCATCAACGATAGTTACTCCGTCAACTACACCCTTGTGTTCAAAACGTCTGTTGGTACCGGTAAATTCACGAAGAGCCTTGATCATATATTCAGGATCAACACCCATAAGGTCGCAGGCTGCTACAGCAGCAATGGCATTGTAGACATTGTGCTCACCAGGAACACTGAGTTTGATCTGGATCGGAGCCTTGTTCTTCCTATTAATAGTGAAAGAAGCATTGGCAAGCTCATCATATGTAATATCAGAAGGATAGTAATCACTGCTGTCTTTTGAACCATAAGTGATTATGTTACATGACAGACCTTCAGTGATCTCTTCCATATTATCAATATCGCTATTGATGATAAGAGTTCCATCATCAGGAAGCAGATTACAGAACTTCTTAAATGAATTGCGGATATCATCAAGATCCTTGAAGAAGTCAAGATGATCTGCATCAATATCAAGAACAATACTTACCTTAGGGAAAAAGCTAAGGAAGCTGTTAGTATATTCGCAAGCTTCAGTAACAAAATACTTGGACTGGCCGACTCTGATATTACCGCCTATATCTTTGAATATTCCACCGATTGAAAGAGTAGGATCCATATTGGCTTCAAGGAGCACCTTGGAAATCATGGAAGTTGTAGTTGTTTTTCCATGAGTACCGCTGATAGCTACCGGAAGCTCATATTCCTTCATGATCTGTCCAAGAAGCTCAGCTCTTGTCAGAAGAGGAATATTCTTCTCCTTGGCTGCAATAAATTCTGGGTTGTCCGGATGAACTGCTGCAGTATATACAACAGCATCAATATCGCCGCAGGCATCAAGGTTTTCTTTTTTCTGACCATAGAAAACTTTGATCCCCATATCTTCAAGGGCCTTGGTCATAGCACTTTCTTTGGCATCTGAACCTGAAATCTTAAATCCCTTATCTTCTAAAATGTGCGCCAGTCCGCTCATTGAGATTCCACCGATACCGATGAAATAGATATGAGCCGGTTTATTAAATTCTACATTAAACATTATCTTGTACCTTCATTGGTTTTTATATGTGTATCTACTTATTAAAAGCATCGCAACTTTGAATATTATATATCGTAATTAATAGTAGTGTCAAAAAAGTGGTGAATTTATAAAAATTCGTGTAAAAAAAGGTCGAAAACTATAAATTTACTCTACATTTCATTTCGGTTTGTGATATACTTTTTATAGGTAAAAACGAGCGGTTTTCTTAAATCATGCAATCATAATGATCAGCTGCATAATTACTAAAATTACAACGAGGTGAACCTAATGATCAAAAAAGAAATGATTGCCATGTTGCTTGCAGGGGGACAAGGAAGTAGACTTGGCGTTCTTACGGCGAATATGGCCAAACCAGCAGTATCTTTTGGAGGAAAATACAGAATTATTGACTTTCCACTCAGTAACTGTATTAACTCAGGTGTAGATACAGTTGGTGTTCTAACACAATATCAGCCACTTCGGCTAAACTCACACATCGGAATCGGTATTCCTTGGGACCTGGACAGAAATATCGGTGGTGTTTCTATTTTGCCGCCATATGAAAAAAGTACAGACAGTGAGTGGTACACTGGTACAGCAAATGCAATTTACCAGAATCTTGAGTATATGGAACAGTACAATCCTGATTATGTCCTTATCTTATCAGGTGATCACATATACAAGATGGATTATGAGACTATGCTGGATTTCCACAAAGCCAGCAAAGCAGACGTAACAATTGCAGTTATGCCTGTTCCTATGGAGGAAGCTAGTCGTTTCGGAATCATGATCACTGACGACGACAGAAAGATCATAGACTTTGAAGAAAAGCCTGAGCATCCGAGAAGCAATCTGGCATCCATGGGTATATACATTTTTTCCTG
This sequence comes from Butyrivibrio sp., assembly GCA_015056495.1. Classification (GTDB taxonomy): domain Bacteria; phylum Bacillota; class Clostridia; order Lachnospirales; family Lachnospiraceae; genus Butyrivibrio. The sequence goes on along the minus strand of SVGC01000027.1, from coordinate 9,764 downwards.
GGAAACGTTAAAAGAATCTCTACTTAAGAACAGAACACAGTCTGGACTTGATTTTGGTAAACACGTAATTCCTTATTGTAAGGATAATGGAAAAAGATTATTTGCATATGAGTTTGATGGATACTGGAAGGATGTAGGAACACTTACATCATACTGGGAAGCCAATATGGAGCTTATCGATATAGTTCCTGAATTCAACTTATATGAAGAATATTGGAAGATATACACAAGCAATCTGATCCAGCCACCACAGTATCTTGGACCAGACAGCATAATTGAGCGAAGCATCATAGGTGAAGGAACAGAGATATTTGGAGAAGTACACAATTCGGTAATAGGCCGAGGAGTTACAATCGGCAAGGGCACAGTTGTTAACCATTCCATCATCATGAATGGCACACATATCGGTGATAATTGTGTACTTGAAAAAGCAATCATCGCAGAAAACGTAACAGTTGGCGATGACGTACGACTTGGCGTCGGAGAAGAAAAAGATAACGAAACAAAGCCGGGCATTTATCGCGAAGGCATCTGCACTATCGGAGAGAAGTCAGTAGTACCAAGTGGAGTTTCTATAGGAAAGAACACTATGATCTCAGGAATTACTACTTCAGAAGATTATCCTGGAGGACTTCTTGAAAGTGGTAGGACATTAGATAAGGCAGGTGATATAGAGTGAGAGCGATAGGCATAATTTTAGCAGGTGGCAGCAGTAGCAGAATGCGTGAGCTGTCAACCAGAAGAGCAGTATGTGCCATGCCAGTGGCAGGTTTTTATCGTAGTATAGACTTTGCACTTAGTAGCATGGCAAACTCCCACATCCAGACTGTAGCTGTATTTACACAGTACAATGCAGGAAGCCTGAACGAACACTTAAGTTCTTCAAAATGGTGGGATTTCGGACGTAAACAGGGTGGTCTGTATGTATTTACTCCAGCAGTTAAACCTTCTGGAAACCTCTGGTACAGAGGAACAGCAGACGCCATTGCACAGAACCTTGAATTCCTTAAGAGTTGCCACGAACCATATGTGATCATCACATCCGGTGACTGCGTATACAAGATGGATTTCAATAAACTCCTTGAGTATCACATTGATAAGCAGGCAGATATCACAGTAGTCTGCAAGGATATGAGTGCTGATATCGATACAGAGAGATTTGGAACCATCAGGATGAATGAGGAGAGCAGAATAGAAGAGTTTGAGGAGAAACCTGTTGTTTCTAAATCAAACACGATATCCTGCGGTATCTATGTGATCCGTAGAAGACAGCTGATCGAGCTTATTGAAAAAGCTCAGGCTGAAGAAAGATACGATTTCGTTAGAGATATCCTGGTAAGATACAAGGATATGAAGCGTATCTACGGATACAAGATCAAAGAGTACTGGAACAACATAGCATCCGTTGAGGACTATTACAGAACCAATATGGATTTCTTAAAACCTGAGGTACGTAAGTATTTCTTCTGGGATTACCCAAATGTATATACTAAAGTACACGACCTTCCACCTGCAAAATATAACGTAGGTGTTACAGTAAGAAATTCACTGGTATCCAGCGGATGTATCATCAATGGAACAGTTGAAGATTCAGTTATCTTCAAATCTTCCTACATAGGAAATAACTGCTATATCAAGAATTCTATCATCTTAAATGATGTTTATATCGGCGATAATACTCATATCGAGAATTGCATCGTTGAAAGCCGTGGAACGATCCAGGCGAACTCTTACTTCAAAGGGGATAATGGCATCAGGATTGTGATAGAGAACAACGAACGTTACGTCATCTAACAAAAATATGCTTAAAATAAGCAGAGGGGGTTACAGCATGAATATCACAGATGTTCGCGTAAGAAAAGTTGCAAAACAGGGCAAAATGAGAGCAGTAGTATCAATTACATTTGATAATGAATTTGTTGTTCATGATATCAAAGTAATCGAAGGCGAGAAGGGACTGTTCATCGCAATGCCTAGCAAAAAGTCTGCAGACGGCGAGTACAGAGACATCGCACATCCTATCAATTCTGATATGCGTCAGCAACTTCAGAAGATCATTCTCGAGGCTTTTGACAAAGCAGCAGATCCAGCACCTATAGACGATGCTCCTGCAGCTGAGTAAAAAATCATAGGGATAATTTCATATAAGGCGTATCGGGGAAACTGGTACGCCTTTTTGTTGTGCCCTAATATAGTTTAATTTATGATATTGTGGTAAAATCAAAGAACTAAATCGTTAGAAGAGGTTTTGATACATGTATATAATTGCAGGACTGGGAAACCCAGAGAAAAAATATATAGGAACAAGACACAATGTTGGATTTGCTACAATAGATAAATTATCCGATATATATAATATAGGTATTACAGGCACCAAATTTAATGGAGCATATGGAAAAGGCACAATAGCGGGAGAAAAGGTAATACTCTTAAAACCCCTTACCTACATGAATTTAAGTGGAGAATGTATAAGACCACTTGCAGATTATTTCAAGGTTGATACCAAGACAGAGCTTATAGTCATATCAGATGACATAGACCTTGATGTAGGAGCACTAAGGATCAGACCAAAGGGAAGCGCGGGCGGTCATAACGGACTTAAGAGCATCATTGCGCACCTAGGTCATGATGAGTTTTCAAGAGTAAGAGTAGGCGTTGGTCACAAGCCACCAAAGATGGATCTTGCTGACTATGTACTGGGACATTTTGCCGGAGACGATGCCAGACTAATTGAACTGTCCATAGAAAATGCAGCAGAAGCCGTAAAAGAAATTATTGAAAATGGTACAGATTCAGCCATGAACAAGTTTAACGGCAAAAAAGCAGAGTTATAAAAAGGAATAAAAATGAGAGCTATAACTGCCCCGCTTCATGAACTTGAAGCCTTTGAAGAAATCAACAAATATCTTGAGAAGCCTTTTGCGTCAGCTCAGATAACGGGCTGTGTGGATTCTCAGAAACTCCATATTATAAACGGACTCAGCGATGGTTTTAAATACAAGATCATCGTTACTTATAGTGAGCTCAGGGCAAAAGAAATATATGAAGACTACAAGTTCTATGACAGGAATGTAACAGTTTATCCTGCCAAAGACCTTATATTCTATCAGGCTGACGTTCACAGTAATGAAATAGTAAGAGAGCGCATCAGGTGCATGCGCAGACTGATAGAGGGCAGACCTATAACGGTCATCACCACATTTGACTCTCTCATGACTCCACAGATACCTGTTCAGGTGATCAGAGACAACATACTTCAGATAGAAAAGAGAAAACAGGTCGATGAAACTGAGATAGCCTCAAAGCTCATAGTAATGGGCTATGAGAAGACGTATCAGGTAGAAAGACCTGGTGAATTCTCAATCCGTGGAGACATCATAGACGTATTCGATCTTACAGAAGAAAATCCATACCGAATTGAACTCTGGGGAGATGAAGTAACAGCCATTAAGAGCTTTGATATCCTCTCTCAGAGATCCATTGAAAAACTGGAATCCATCGAGATATATCCTGCTTCTGAAATGATACTGACTGAAAAGCAGTTGGAAAAAGGCTTTGAGCGTATTCAGGAAGAAGCTGATGCTACAATCGAGACTCTCAGAAAAGATTTTCATACAGAAGAAGCCCACAGACTCAAGGAATCCATAGCAGAGCTTAGAGAACAGCTATTTGAACTGGGAATGACAGTTAACCTTGAGAGCTATATCAGATATTTTTATGATGAAACAGTGACATTCCTTGAACTGTTCCAAAGAGGCGCCAGCTGCATCTTTTTGGATGAACCGGCGCATATCAGAGAACATGCTGATGCTATTGAATTTGAATTTAGAGAGAGCATGATGCATAGAGCCCAGAAGGGATATATACTTCCAGGCCAGATGGATCTTCTTTTCTCTGTAAGCGAATGTATAGCCAGAATGGAAAACGGCAGAAGAGTCATGATATCCACACTTATGACTCCTGATGCCCAGAATCTGTTTATCCCTGAAAAAACAGTAGAGATACAGGCAAGAAGTATCGCACCTTACAATAACAGTTTTGAAGCTCTGGTAAAGGACTTGAAACGCTATGTAAAAGAAGGCTACAAAGTCCTTATATTATCAGGCTCAAGAACAAGAGCAAAAAGAATAGTTGAAGACCTCCGTGATCAGTCAGTCTCAGCCTTTTACAGTGAAGATCCGGGAAGGACATTAAAGCCAGGCGAGATCATGACCTATTATGGCCGCATCCTGAAAGGCTTTGAATATCCGGCTCTTAAGTTTGCTGTTGTGGCAGAGAGTGATATTTTTACAGAACATAAAAAGAAGCGTAAGCGCAAAAAACACAGCTATGAAGGCGAAAAGATCGCCAGCTTCAATGACCTCAAGATCGGAGACTACGTGGTACATGAAGATCACGGTCTTGGAATATACAGAGGTATTGAAAAGATAGAGTCTGACCATGTTGTAAAAGACTATATCAAGATTGAGTACGGCGGAGGCGGCAATCTCTATGTGCTGGCCACTGGACTTGATGTCATACAGAAATATGCCAACGGTGCAAGCGATGAGACTACTCATAAGCCAAAGCTCAATAAGCTTGGAAGCGCCGACTGGAGCCATACCAAGAACAAGGTAAAGGCAGCTGTTGAAGAAGTTGCGCAGGACCTTGTTGAACTCTATGCCAAGAGACGTGAAGCCAAGGGCTACCAGTTTGGTAAGGATACAGTATGGCAGCAGGAATTTGAAGAAGCCTTCCCATATCAGGAGACTGAAGATCAGCTGGCAGCTATAGAAGCTACCAAAGCTGATATGGAGAGCTCAGGGATCATGGACAGACTTGTGTGTGGTGATGTAGGCTTTGGCAAAACTGAGATAGCCATAAGGGCAGCATTTAAAGCAGTGCAGGATGGCAAACAGGTGGCAGTGCTTGTGCCCACTACGATTCTTGCACAGCAGCATTACAACACCTTTAACGAGCGTATGAAGGACTTCCCGGTACGAGTAGACCTTCTTTCAAGATTTAGGACTGCATCAGAACAGAAAAAAACCATAGAAGATCTGAAAAAAGGTCTTGTGGATATAGTGATAGGAACTCACAGACTGCTGTCAAAAGATGTAGTATATAAGGATCTTGGACTTCTCATAGTGGATGAGGAACAACGATTTGGAGTAACTCACAAGGAAAAGATAAAGCAGATGAAGCAGAACATCGATGTTCTGACCCTGACTGCAACTCCTATTCCAAGAACACTTCATATGAGCCTTGTAGGAATCAGGGATATGAGTGTACTTGAGGAAGCACCAAATGATCGTATGCCTATCCAGACTTTTGTATGTGAATACAATGATGAAATGGTCAGAGAAGCTATTGTAAGAGAGCTCTCCAGAAATGGCCAGGTATACTACGTATACAACAGAGTCAACACCATCGGAGATGTGGCAGCTCAGATACAGAAGCTGGTTCCGGAAGCCAATGTTGCTTTTGCCCATGGACAGATGAGTGAAAAAGAACTTGAGAAGATCATGTATGATTTCATCGATGGCGAGATTGATGTACTTGTATCCACGACCATTATTGAAACCGGACTTGATATACCAAACGTAAATACCATGATCATACACGATTCAGACCAGATGGGACTGTCACAGCTCTATCAGCTCAGAGGTCGCGTAGGAAGATCCAACAGGACAGCCTATGCTTTCCTGATGTATAAGCGCAACAAGATGCTAAAAGAAATAGCAGAGAAGCGTCTTTCAGCCATCAAAGAATTCACAGACCTGGGTTCCGGATTCAAGATTGCCATGAGGGACCTTGAAATAAGAGGTGCCGGAAGCCTTCTTGGCAGAAAGCAGTCAGGTCACATGCAGGCTGTAGGATATGATATGTACTGCAAGATGCTCAATGAAGCAGTCAAAAAGGTTAAGAATGAAGGCACAGAAGCTATGCTTGAAGACTTTACTACAAGCATAGATATTGATGTGGACGCATACATACCTACTCAGTATATATTGAACGAAGAGCAGAAACTTGAGATATATAAGCGAATCGCCAGCATAGAAAATCAGGGCGAGAGCGAAGATATGAAGGATGAGCTAATTGATCGTTTTGGTGAGGTTCCAATAGAAGTTAACAACCTTCTGAGGATATCACTTATCAGAGATAGAGCACATAAGCTCTTTATCCCTGAGATCAAAGGCGGAAAAGGAACCGTTGAGATCAAGATCAATCCAAATGCCAAAATAAATGGAAAGAACATTCCAAAGCTCCTTAAAAAGTATGGCAACAGAATGAGCTTTAAACCTACAGGATATCCGCTGTTTATCTATATGTATCCGCAAAAGACGCAGACTACAACAGAAAAGGATGAGCAGGAACTGCTTGCACTGGTTGAAAACATCATAACTGATATGGAAGAGTACCTGAGCATCAGGGAAAAATAAACGGGGTCAAAAGGAATCTCTGTGCATAAGCAAATATGTACAGAGATTTTCTTTTGCACTTTAATGTGATAAAATACATCCTATATATTTCTTATAACAATAAAGATGCCTTGGAGGATATATGATAAATCAGGAATATAAAGACATGCTGTCCGGAAAGTCTGTGATAAGAGAGCTATCAGAGTATGCAACAGCTAGGGGAAAAGAAATAGGCTATGAAAACGTATTTGATTTCAGCCTTGGAAACCCTTCTGTACCAGCACCAAAAGAATTTACAGATGAAATGGTACATCTGCTTTTGGAGAAGGATCCTATGGAGATCCATGGATATACACCAAGCCTTGGAAATCCAGTATATAAAAAGAAAATTGCAGAATCCCTAAATAGAAGATTCGGCATGAACTACGGGCCGGAGCATATCTTCCCGACAACAGGAGCTGCAGGCGCGATCGCCCATGCTTTGAGAGCAGTGACCAGACCTTCAGATGAAGTCATGATCTTTGCACCATATTTTTCAGAATATATACCATACATCAAGCAGACGGGCGTTGATATCAAGATAGTACCTGCTGATACCGAGGCTTTTCAGATTAATTTTGAAGCCTTTGAGAGCATGATAACTGACAAGACGGCAGCAGTACTTATAAATACACCAAATAACCCATCTGGCGTAGCTTATACAACTCAGACTCTTGAGAGACTTGGCAAGGTTCTTGCAGAACGATCAGAAGCATATGGACACAATATATTCCTGATATCTGATGAACCATATAGAGAAATAGTTTTTGACAATGCAGATGCACCTTATGTATCAAAGTTTTACAAGCATACATTGTCCTGCTACTCCTTCTCCAAGGCACTCTCACTTCCTGGAGAAAGAATCGGCTATGTTGCCGTTAATCCAGAATGCGAGGATGCTGAGTATATCGTGCCTATGTGCGGGCAGATATCCAGAGGTATCGGCCATAACTGCCCGCCATCCATCATTCAGCAGGCAGTTGCAGAAGTGTGCGACCTTACAAGTGACCTCTCAGTCTACGAGACCAATATGAATATCATCTACGACACCCTTATGGAACTTGGATTTACCTGCGTGAGACCAGGCGGAACATTCTACATCTTCCCTAAGGCACTTGAAGAGAGCTCTATAGAGTTCTGCAATAAAGCCAAAAAGTATGACCTGATATTTGTTCCTGGTGATGGCTTTGGCGCACCTGGATTTTTCAGGATGGCATATTGCATAGATACTGACAAGGTCAAGAGAGCAATGGACAGACTCAGAGAATTCGTTGCAAACGAGTATCTTTGACATATTAATGAAAAAATGTAATCATATACTAAAATGAGTCAGTGGGGACGTATCAGATTGACTCATTTTTTGCCACGCTGTGACAAAAAGAGTCACCGGGGACGTATCAGTTTGACTCATTGTGCACAATGAGTCAAACTGATACGTCCCCACTGACTCACTTACTGACTCTGATACGTCCCTACTGGCTCTTTCTTTATGGAGGAGAGAAAATGCTTGAAATAATAAAAGCAATATTATTCGGTATTGTAGAAGGAATTACAGAGTGGCTTCCGGTCAGCTCTACAGGACACATGATCCTGCTCAATGAATTTGTCAAAATGAACGTCTCAGAAGACTTCTGGGAAATGTTTCTTGTCGTGATCCAGCTCGGAGCAATACTCGCAGTAGTGATACTGTTTTGGAACAAGATATTCCCATTTGATCTGAGCAAAAAAGCAATAAGCGAGCACAAGGTAAACAGACCTGATGTATGGATGCTCTGGGCCAAGATCCTGGTAGCATGCGTTCCGGCAGCAGTTGTTGGAATATTATTTGATGATGTATTTGATGCACTGTTCTACAATGGAACCTGCGTAGCTATTGCACTTATAGTCTTTGGTATAGGCTTTATCCTTATTGAGAACCATAATAAAGGAAAAGAAGCCAAGATTACAGAACTGTCACAGATCGATTTTAAGACAGCACTTCTTATTGGAGTGTTCCAGCTGATAGCAGCTATTTTTCCTGGAACATCAAGATCAGGAGCAACTATCCTTGGAGGCCTTCTGATAGGCGTTTCAAGAACAGTAGCAGCTGAGTTTACATTCTTTTTGGCTATACCTGTAATGTTTGGTGCAAGCCTCTTAAAGATCGTAAAGTTTGGAATCAGCTTCTCTGGAATGGAGATGGCTATATTGCTGGTAGGAATGGTGGTAGCTTTTGTTGTATCAATAATAGTTATAAAGTTCCTTCTTGGTTACATCCGCAAAAACGATTTCAAGGTATTTGGATGGTACAGGATCATTCTTGGTATCCTTGTGATAATCGCAACAATAACAGGTATTATAGGTTGATATTTTACAGGAGTATGTCTAAGTGGCATGCTCCTTTTTATAATGCTTGAAAACAATGTTATTTTGGAAAAAAATAATATTGAATTCATTATGGCAACTGGCTTAGAAAAGATAAAAATTGCAAAAGGCTTATATAATCACGAAAAATGGACTTAGATATTTGACAAGCGCTGATTGTTGGGGTAAACTTTATTGCATAAGTGTTTTGTCGATTTAACGTGGTAGTGTTTTATAAAAGATTTGTTCCAAAAATGAGGAGGGAAAAGGAATGGCAGAGACCAAGAAATCAGTAGACAAACCAGTTGCAACACTTAAAAGACCTGCAGCACCTCTTGCAGCTACTGTTGCAAAAACTGAAGTAAAAACAGAGGTGAAGGCACCTGCAAAGAAGGCAGCACCAGCCAAGAAGACAGAGACAAAGGCAGCACCTGCTAAGGAAACAGCTAAGAAGACTGAGACTGTTAAAAAGGCAGCTCCAGCTAAAAAGCCTGCAGCCAAGAAGACAGAGACAAAAGCAGCTCCAGCTAAAAAGCCTGTAGCCAAGAAGACAGAGACAAAAGCAGTTCCAGCTAAAAAGACTGTAGCTAAAAAGGCTGCACCAGCTAAGAAAGCAGCTCCGGCTAAAAAGCAGGAGACAAAAGCTGCAAGCGATACAAAGGCTAACATTATCCTTCAGTATGGCGATAAGAACGTAACTTACGATACACTGGTACAGAATGCCAAGAATGTATGGCTTTACGATCTTGTCAGAAAGCTTGAAGATATCAAGACATTAGATCTTTATGTAAAACCTGAAGAAAACAGAGTTTACTTTGTGGTTAATAATAAAGAAACCGGCGACTTTTTATTATAATGAAGTGATCGAAACAGAGCGCGACCTTAAGGGGTTGCGCTTTTTTCATTGTGTAGCATCTTTTAATAAACCCCCTGCTCTGCAGGGGGACAACAGCTGCTTCAGCTTACAGTAAAAAACCTCCC
>SVGC01000026.1:46986-54058 GCA_015056495.1 Butyrivibrio sp. | reverse complement strand
CTGAAGAATACCAATACTATCATATTGGACGTGAGGCAAAGGGATGATTACGAAAGAAGAGGCCATATTCCGGGTAGTAGAAATTATGAGGGCGGTCAGATCATTCAAAATACTGACGATGCACTTCTTATAAACGGTGCAGACTATGTACTGGTTGATGATGGAGATGGCAGAGCTGAGATAGTAGCTTTTTGGCTAAAAGAACTTGCAATCCCTAATGTCAAGATACTAAGCGGTGGCATCAATGAATGGCTTGCCAAAGGCTACGACCTTGTAAGTGGAAGTACAGTTTTTGCAATAGATACCGGAGCCCATCATGAAGGTGCTCTTATCAGAGATCCGATCATTGAAGCCAACAATTACATCGAATGGGAATCAGCTCTTACAAGAAAAAGAGAGTACATGGAATATTTTAGATCAAAAGGGATAGTTTAATATGAAAACTCGAGATGTGATAAGAGAACTTGCAATTTCAAATCTTAAGAGAAAACGTTCCAGAACAATAGGCCTTACTGCAATTATTGCAGTACTGGCTTTTGTTTTATTCGGAGGGATCATAATAGGGCAGAGTCTTCAAAACGGGCTTTCCAATCTGCAGCAGCGTTTTGGAGCTGACCTTATCATTGTGCCGGAAGAAAATTCTAAAGATATGGAAGATATCCTGCTCAAGGCAGAGCAGAGTTATTTTTACATGAACAGTAGTATATATGATGAGATAGAGAGCCTTGCCAGCTTCGACAGAATCTCTGCTATAAGCAGTCAGTTTTATCTTGTTTCTTTAAGTGACAGCCCTTGCTGTGCTTTTCCGGTTGAGATGATTGGTTTTGATGAAGCGACAGATTTTGTAATAGGACCATGGCTTGAGAAAAACTACCATGGAACATTAAACTTTGGGGATATCATCATTGGTGGCGAGGTATCTGGCAATATTGGAGAGACAATAACTTTTTTTGGCAAAGAATATAAGATTGCAGCCAGACTGGATGCTACAGGTACAAGCCTTGATAATTCAGTATATATGAACATGGACACCATAGTAGATATGTATACAGCAGCTCAGGAAAAGGGTTATAGCTATGTGGAATATCCTGAGGACATGATATCATCAATCCTCATAAAGGTAGACAGAGCTGAGGATATCGAAATTGTTGCCAGGGATATAAGCCAGCATATCGAAGGAGTCAAAGTCATAAATACGCAGAGCATCCTGACAACAATAGCTGATAGCCTGGGAGATTTTAAAGTGTTCTATATTATTACCGTGGTAATGCTGATAATACTTGCTTTTGTCACTATCAGTTCTATATTTGCAGTAGTGATCAATGAGAGAAAAAAGGAATTTGCCATATTAAGGACCATAGGACTGACAAAACTAAAGCTGCAAAAAGTTTTTGTTGTGGAAACTCTTATCATCAGCGTTGCGGGTGCAGTGGCAGGTATAGTAATAGCCGGCAACATAATATTTCCATTTAACGTTGCCATAGCAGATAATCTATCACTCCCGTTTTTTAGTCCGGGAATCATCTATGTGATCCTGCTGGCACTTGTTATAGCTGTATTATGCAGCTTGCTGGGACCTCTGGCAGGGCTATTACTCATCCATGGTCAGGTCAAAAATGATGTATATCTAAATATACGTGACGGAGAATAGTATAGAACAGGAGCGCTGTAAGTCATGGAATTGAAAGTAGAGAATATAACCAAGAAGTATAAAAGAGGAAACAGAGATATATATGCAGTGAACAACATTGAATTTACTGCAGAAGATGGAGAGTTCAACGTTATAGTAGGCAGTTCCGGCAGCGGCAAGAGCACTTTTCTAAATATAATTGCCGGCCTCACAACACCAACATCAGGCAGCGTAACATCTGATGACCTGCATATTACCGAGTTGGCAGACGATGCCAAGTGCAATTTCAGAAATAAGAAGATCGGCTATATTTCTCAGGAGAGGTCTCTTTTGGGAAATCTGACAGTATATGAAAATGTTATTTTGCCATATGTAATAGGTGCTGAGCCCGATGACAAGTATTATGACCAGGTTGAAAAACACGCCAAGGCACTACTTGAAGAACTTGGAATAGAAGATCTCAAAGACGAATACCCAAGAAATCTCTCCGGCGGTGAAATCCGAAGAGCATCAATTGCCAGAGCTCTTATCAATGAGCCTAAACTCATACTGGCTGATGAACCCACAGGAGAACTGGATCCGGAAAATACAAAGATTATTTCTAAAGTCCTGAGAAAAGAGGCCCAAAATGGAGCCATAGTGATCCTTGTAACCCATGACCCCAGTATCATCCAGTCAGGCGACAAAGTATACCAAATGGAGACAGGGCGCCTTTCATACATAAAAGAACTTACCGAAACTGCATGAATATAATAGACTTCCTGCTACAAAAAGTTTCCAATCCTCTGTCAGTTACGAAGGATTGGAAACTTTTATGTTTGTGATGCTTTAACATTTATAAGAAATACTTAGGACTTGTCATAAGTAAAAACGTGTTGACAAGGAAACGCATTCGAAATAATATGTATATCAAAGCAATTCATACTATTACAGTATGAAAAGTATAAAATATATGTATCGACCAGAAAACTGGAGGCACATGCTATATCAGACTTTATATGAAGATGATATAGATGCGCCTCTTTTTGTTTATAAGGCCGGATATAAGAGGAGACGAGAATATGAAAAAGAGAATTATAAGTTGTTTATTAACACTAAGTATGGCAGCAATGTTAACTACAGCCTGTGGATCAACTAATGATAATGCTAAGGCAACAACAGAAGAAAATGCCGCTACCTTGGGCGCAAATAAAACAGAAACAAGTACTGCAGAACTTACTGAGGAAGAAAAAGCTCTGGCAGCAGAACTGGTAAACAGACATGTGACTCAGGATGACAAAGTAACAATTCCGGTTATTGAAGAGACAATAAGACTCTTCAAAGAGCAGAACACTTTTGAAGAAGGATATCCTGAGATCAAGTACGCAGCAGATGAAACAGGCTATGTGGCAGAAGGCTATGGCTGGTTTGAGCAGATGTTTGGAGATGCCGGAATCAAAGTTACTAATGTTCAAGGTGCTCAGGATAGTGAGGAAGAGCTTATGGGCAGAGGAGATCTGACATTTGCCAACAGAATGTTGTACCCATTCCTTTTAAACATTGAAAGAGGCGCAGATCTTGTTGCTGTATGGGTTACAGCCAATCCGGCAAAAGAAATCGTAAGCGTCATTGTTGCAGCTGACTCTGAATATGAATCTTTTTCAGATCTTAAAGGCAAGAAAATCGCATCATCATCTTCCAGCTGCCCATTCTGTGTAACAGAAGAGCTGGTACTGGCTAATGGCTGGACAGATGGTGTTGATTATGAATTTGTTAATACCAAAGAATATGTAAATGCTCTTCTGGCAGGTGAAGTAGATGCCATTATCTATCATCCCGGAACTACAGTTAATCCTATCCTCATAAGCGGACAGGCCAAAGTAATAGATACAGCCCTTGAAGGTGGCGTATATGTTGGAGGAGGCGGCTCACGAGTTATCTTCACAACTCAGGAAATCGCAGAAAAGTATCCAACTATCGTAAAAGCTTATCTTAAGGTTCAGGAACTGACAAAAGCCTACATCTATGTGGATGAGGAAGGCGCAGCTCAGATAAATGAAGAAGTCAGCAGAACACCTGCAGCAAGCTCAATATACTGGTGGGATGTATCCAAGGAAACAATGTTCTCTACAGGTCTTAGTCTTGATGAAGTTCAGACCAATACAGAAGAGTTCTATGAATGGCTGACAACATATGACAAAGCATTCGAAGGAGAGGCTGATCTGTCTGATATCTATGACAGAGATTATATCGAATAAAGGAGTGTCTGTATGGAAGTAAGTACTAATGCCGGCTATGCCGCAGATAGGAAAATATTTAATTTTCAGAATATAAAAGATAAAAGCAATATTTTTGGAGGCAAGCTATCAGAATTTGCTAATTCAGCATTTGTTCCGGTGCTCCTCATAATCACCTGGCAGCTACTCAGTAATGCCGGAGTTATATATGAAGTCATCCTGCCATCACCTCTTAAGGTAGTAAAAGGATTTCTTGAGATGGTGGAAAACGGAACCTTGTGGATAGACATAGTCGTAAGTGGAAAAAGAGTTCTGATTGGTTCTTTCTGGGGGATAATCATAGGAATGGCCTTTGGAGTCATCAGCGGTCTTAGCAAGATTGTTGAGAGGATACTTGAGCCTATAGTAAATGTCATAAGGCAGATAGCTACACTTGCATGGATACCACTTATCATCCTGTGGTTTGGTATCGGAGAATTTTCCAAAGAGCTGATAATAGCAAAAGCAGTGCTGGTTCCGGTTTACCTGAACACACTAAGAGGTATGAAAGAAGTATCCAAGTCATATACAGAGCTGTCACAGGTTCTGGAATTAAACAGATGGACATACCTGTCAAAAATCGTTTTTCCATCTGCTGCACCGATCATCTTCACTGGTCTTAGACTTGCAATCGGTAATGCATGGCAGGCAGTAGTTGCTGCAGAGATGCTTGGAGGACTGACAGGACTTGGATATGCGCTTTTAAATGCCAAGGATTTTGTAAGGTCTGATAAACTGATCGCTCTCATGATCGTGATAGCACTTATAGGAATGGTGCTGGATGCATTGTTACAGCTTTTGGAGAAAAAGATATTTTCATGGAAATACGCAGTATAAAGGAGATTATTTTATGGATGCAGTAATTGATAGAAATATCGTAGATGAAATAGAAGTTGAAGAAAGCAGCTCCGTAGATAATTCCATTAAACTGGCCATCAAGAATGTGTCCAAGGAATTTAAAACCAGGAGCAGAACTGTCAAAGCTATAGAGGATGTCAGTTTTAATGTCAATAAAGGCGAGTTTGTCTCGATAATCGGTCCTTCAGGATGCGGCAAGACAACGCTTCTGAGACTGATAACAGGACTTGAGCGTGATTATGAAGGAAGCATCGTCCTGAATGGTAAGAGGGTAGAAAAGCCTGGACTTGATAGGGGCGTAGTTTTTCAGGATCACAGACTTTTGCCATGGCTGACTATTGAAGAAAATCTCACGATTGGTATCAAGGGTGATAAAAAGCAGTTTGCATCATTGGTTAAGAACGTGCTTAAAAAGGTTGATCTGGAAGGCTTTGAAAAAGCTTATCCAAGCCAGCTCTCAGGTGGAATGTCCCAGAGAGCATCTATAGCAAGGGCACTTCTTAGAGAACCGGAGATACTTCTTCTGGATGAGCCCCTTGGAGCACTGGATGCACTTACAAGATACAGCATGCAGGAAGAGCTTGAGAAGATATGGCTTAACAATAAGACAACGATGATCATGATCACACATGATATTGAAGAAGCTGTATATCTTTCCGACAGGATAGTGGTACTAGATACCCGTCCATGCAGCGTCAAAGAGATAATCGATATCAACCTGCCTCATCCAAGAGATAGAAAGAGCAGAAGATTTGAAGAGTACAGATCCAATGTAGTCTCATCCTTCAGATCTACTATAGATAGCTATGCATATAGCATCTAAGGAGAGACAAGTATGTCAAACAGTAATTTGGATTTATTGAATACAAAAGGAAATGTGATAAATATCCAGCACTATTGTTATCATGATGGCCCGGGCGTCAGGACAACTGTTTTTGTAAAAGGGTGCTCACTAAGGTGCAAGTGGTGCGGCAATCCAGAGAGTATATGTCCTACAAGGGAGATAGCTTTTGACCCTAAGGAATGTATGGGTTGCAAGACCTGTGGAAGGTGCCTAAAAGCTCCTTTTCCGGAAGGGTTTGCAGTAAGGAATCCGGAAACAGATAAGGTAAGCATAGACCTTTCTTTTAAAGGCAGCATTGGGGATGAAGTGATAAAGCTATGCCCTACAGAAGCAATTTTTTACTACGGCAAAGAGTATACAGCACAGGAAGTAATAGAAGAGGTTGACCAGGATGCCATATATTACAGCAAGAATAATGGCGGACTGACTATAAGCGGTGGAGAGCCGCTCCTGCAGCCGGAGTTTTCCACAGCGCTATATAAGCTGGCTCATCAGCACGGATATTCCACAGCAATCGAGACAGCTCTTAATGTTAAGTGGGAATCTGTCAGAAATGTGCTCGAGCATGTGGATACTATCATACATGACATTAAGATGATAGACGCCAAAAAGCATAAAGAATGGACCGGTGTGGATAACACACTGATCCTGTCTAATGCGGCTAAAGCTTATAAGACATTTCCGGATAAGAAGTTCATAGTAAGAACTCCGCTGATACCGGGTGTCAATGATACAAGAGAGGATATCGACAGGATACTGGAGTTTATCCTGCCACATCCAAATGTAATAAAGTACGAGCTGATGCCTTATCACAGGCTGGGAACAGGCAAGTACGATATTTTGGGAAGAGAGTATGAACTTGGGGATATAGGAAGTATAGATGAGATTGAATTAAAAGCTTTTAGAGCGCGTATTGATGAAGCTTTTAAGAATAGGAATAGCAATAAAACAATTAAGACAATAGCAGTATAAAGGAGGAATCATGAGCGGAACAGCAGCAATCAAAGTTGATAATGAGAAACTAAAAAAGCTAAGAGATCAGGTGGTCAATCAGAAGCAGAAGATTGATTTTGAGCGACTTGAATTTGCTAAAAAAGTTTATGACCAGTATGCAGATTATTCACCAATTATCTTGAGGGCAAGATTTTTTGAATATCTCCTTGATCATAAAAAGATATTCATTGACGACAATCTGATCGTTGGTAATCTTGCAGGCGAGCCTGGAGCTTTTTATATCTATCCTGAGTGGAGAGCAGACTGGCTCAAGGAAGAGGATAGATTTGAAATCCCTGATGAGTACAAGGAACTGATCGATTATACATATGACTATTGGCATACAAGAGGACTTGGACCAAAAGAGGATGAGCTCTCTGAGAAGATCCTCGGCATCAATTACAGTGAGTACATCAAGGCTGGTGTTTTTTCAGATAGAACAGATGCTCCTTCCGGAGTAAGTATCTCTAACTATGAAAGGGCTGTTAAGTA
>SVGC01000026.1:0-46886 GCA_015056495.1 Butyrivibrio sp. | reverse complement strand
CAGGAACTTCAGCCATATTATGAACATGACATCAAGGAAGGCATCATTGATGATGAACAGGCTACATTCCTTCTTGAGAACTATTTTATCAAGTTAAATGATATCAGCTACTACTATGGACAGAGAATGGATGTCAGCAACTCAGGCGATACAGCACAGACTATCTCAGTAGGCGGATATACACCTGACGGAAGAGATGCTACAGCAAGTGTAGACTATCTGATACTGGATGCACAGCATGAAGTAAGACTTCCTCAGCCACCTCTTGCCCTTATCTATCACGATAAGTTAAAGCCTGAATTTGTTAATAAGGCATTTGAGCTGGTACGTACAGGAATTGGTATGCCACAGTTCATGAATGCCAATGTACTGATTCAGCGAAGTCTTGATGCATACAGCAGATATGGAGCATCAATTGAGGATGCAAGAAGATCCTGCGTATACGGATGTGTATCTACAGCTATTCCGGGTAAAACAGCATACCTGATGGAGTCCGGCTACAACATCGTAAAGGGACTTGAACTGGTGATAAACAACGGCGTTGATCCGCTTACAGGCTTTGAGGTTGGAGAAAAAACAGGAGATTTCACCAAGTTTGAAAGCTTTGAAGAAGTATATGATGCTTTTGTAAAACAGACTGAGAGGAATGTAGCTCTTGCTCATAAGACAAGCGAGATCTATCAGTATAATTGCAGTAAGTTCCTACAGCTCCCATTTAGATCAGCTCTTACAGATGGATGTCTTGAAAGAGGCATAGATATGTGGAATGACGGAGCTGATTTTGCAGCAACAGCGCTTATCTTCAACACAGGTATTGATGCAGCCAATTCTCTGGCAGCCATCAAGAAGGTGGTATTTGAGGACAAGGCAATTACACTGGCTGAGCTCAAAGAAGCTCTGGACAACAACTTCGAAGGATATGAGATCATCCAGAAGCTGTTGCAGAGAGCTCCAAAGCATGGCAATAACGATGAGTATGCTGAAGAGATTGCAAGAAGAGTTTATAAGACAGTATTTGATGCATTCCAGAAGGCAGGCGGCAACTACTTTGGCAAATATGGTAAGCCTGATGCATATTCCAAGACAGGTTATAACTACTATGGTCAGCTCTCAGGCGCTACTCCAAATGGCAGAAAGGCTAAAACAGCATTTACAGATGGAAGCGTATCAGCTACACCTGGTACAGATGTTAAGGGACCGACAGTACTTGTTTCTTCGGCAGCAGGCGCTCTCGATACAATAGCATTTAACTCAGGACATCTCAATGTTAAGTTAAATCCTGCTCAGTTCAAGGATGAAGAAGGCAACCAGGCATTGCTTGCCCTTATTAAAGGCTACTTTGATCAGAATGGTAATCACATCCAGTTCAACTGCGTAGATGCCAAAGTCTTGAAAGATGCCAAGGCTCATCCGGATCAGCATAGAGATCTTGTAGTAAGAGTTGCAGGCTTTAGTGCATTCTTCACAAGACTGCATCCGGGAGTACAGGATGAGATCATAGCAAGAACAGAACATGACTTAGTAGGATGATGGAGGGAATAACGATGGGGACAAAACAGTTATTTAGAGTAGATAATGACAGACTTGAGAAATTAAAAAAGCAGGTTATCAATCTGAAGCAGACAATCGACTTTGAAAGGATTGAGTTCCAAAAAGTAGTTTATGAACAGTACAGAGATTATTCTCCGGCTATTCTGAGAGCAAGATTTTTTGAGTATCTGCTGGATTACAAGACAATCTATATTGATGATAACCTCCTTGTAGGAAGCCTTGCAAAAGAGGTTGGCGCATTCTATATCTATCCTGAGTGGAATCCTGACTGGCTTGTGGATGATGATAAGTTTGATATTCCTGAAGATAAAAAAGAACTTGTGAAAGAAACCTATGATTATTGGAGAGACAGAAGCCTCTATCACAGAATCGCTGATATCTCCAAGAAAAAGTGGGGCTACAATGAATTTGACTATGTTGATGCAGGTGCTTTTCAGGAGGCAGGAATAGCTCCTTCAGGAGTTAGTAACTCTAACTATGAGAGAGCTATCACCAAGGGTCTTCAGGCAATAATCGATGAGGCACAGGAGCGCTATGATGCACTTGATATCAAGGAAGAAAATCGTGACAAGTTTGATTTCTATGAAGCAGTCATCATAGAGACCAAGGCTATCATCAGATACGCTGAGAGATATAGCGCACTTGCAAAAGAGCTTGCTGCGAAAGAGACAGATAACGAAAGAAAGGCAGAACTTCTTGAGATTGCTGATGTTACAAGCAGAGTGCCAAAGAATCCTGCAACTAACTTTAGAGAAGCACTTCAGTCACATTATTTTGCACACCTTGCTTCTGAGATAGAGCAGGTGGGATGCGGAGTATCACAGGGTTATCTTGGTCAGGTGCTTGAACCATTCTATCAGCAGGATATTGCCAATGGAGATATCACCAGGGAACAGGCTGTATACCTTCTTGAGAACTTCTTTATCAAGCTCAATGATATCAACTATTACTATGGTCAGAGCATGGATATTGGTAACTCAGGTGATACAGCTCAGACAATAAATGTCGGCGGTCTTACAGCAGATGGCAGAGATGCTACAGGCGAAGTTGATTATCTGATACTTGAAGCTCAGAAGCATCTCCAGCTCCCACAGCCACCACTTGCACTTATTTATCATGATAAGTTAAAGCCTGAATTTGTAAGCAAGGCTTATGAAGTAGTCCGTACAGGTGTGGGCATGCCACAGTTCATGAATGCCAATGTACTGATCGAGAGAAGTCTTGATGCATACAGCAGATATGGTGCAACTATTGAAGATGCCAGAAGATCAGCTGTATATGGATGCGTATCAACAGCTATCCCAAATAAGACAGCATATCTGATGCAGCCTGGCTACAACCTTGCAAAAGGTGTTGAACTTGTTATCAACAATGGTGTAGATCCACTTACAGGACTGGATATAGGTGCACATACAGGAGACTTTACAGAGTTTAAGTCTTTTGATGAGATCGTAGATGCTTATGTAAAACAGAACGATAAGCTGATAAGGATCAATAGAAACATCGCAGATGTATATCACCTCCTTATCAGTCAGCAGTTCCCGCTTCCATTTAGATCAGCTCTTACAGACGGATGCCTCGAAAGTGGTAAGGATCTGTGGAATGACGGTGCAGAGTTTGTAGCAACAGCTTTTGTTGTTAACTGCGGAGTTGATGCAGCTAACTCACTGGCAGCTATCAAGAAAGTTGTATTTGATGACAAGACAGCTACACTTGAGCAGCTCCGTGATGCATTAAGAGCAGACTTTGAAGGCTATGAGATCCTTCAGAAGCAGCTTCAGAAAGCTCCAAAGCACGGCAACAATGATGAATATGTTGAAGCAATTGTGCGCAAGATCTACAAGTCAACTTATGAGATACTGCAGGAGACAAAAGGAAACTACTTTGGCAAGTACATCAAACCGGATGCATATTCCAAGAGTGCTCACAACTACTTTGGCCTCCTTACAGGAGCACTTCCAAACGGAAGAAAATCAAGGCAGACATTAACAGACGGAAGTGTATCAGCAACTCCTGGTACTGATGTGAACGGACCTACAGTACTTGTATCATCTGCAGCAACAGGAATTGATACTATCGCTTATAACAGCGCACACCTCAATGTCAAGATCAATCCGGCTCAGTTCAAGGATGCTGAAGGCAATGCCGCATTATCAGCACTTATCAAAGGCTATTTTGATCAGGGCGGCAACCACATTCAGTTCAACTGTGTAGATGCTTCAGTCCTTAGAGATGCAAGACTCCATCCTGAGAACCATGCTGACCTGGTTGTAAGAGTTGCAGGCTTTAGCGCATTCTTCACAAGACTTCATCCGGGTGTACAGGATGAAATCATTGCGAGAACAGAGCACGATCTTGCAGTTTAAAAAATTGTTTTTCTCTAAAAAATAGCGAAAAAACTGTCATCGTAAGGTTTTCAATAACCAGATATAAGAAATAAATATACCCACTAATCCTATCAAAATGCTATGATATGTGCAGGCTTTTTCAGAGCAGTTTCGTAAGAGCTGCTCTGAAATTCTATTTAGCGCTTATTCCGGATGATATTGTAGAAATGGCTGAATATGGCAATAAGCGGGTGGGAGACTGCACATGAATAATGTATTGATCAAAAAAGTTGTGAATATAATAGAATATTTTTTACTGATCATCTTGATCATTTCTTTTTGGTTTGTAATGGATGCAGGAGGCAAGCTCAATCCTGTGATCATGCCATCACCATCTAAGATTTTCCATACATTTATCAAATTATTAAGTAACGGTTCTCTCTTACAAAATGCTTTAGTGTCACTGTTGCGAGTACTTAAAGGATATGTACTTGCTTCTGCCTGCGGAATTGTGCTGGGAATACTGATCGGCTTATCCAGACATCTGGATAGACTTACGCAGCTTCTTGTACAGATATTAAAGCCTATACCACCTATAGCCTGGATACCGCTTGTGATCCTGTGGTTTGGCATTGGAGAAAGCGGCAAGATATTCCTGATATTTTTAGGAGGCTTTTTTACAATCCTCATTAATGTGATCGATGGCATAAGGCAGGCTGATACCAAACTGGCAGAGGTTTCCTATGTGATGGAGACTCCGCTTTTAAAGCAGATATTTTTAAGGATAATACCAGGGGCGGCACCTAATATTTTCACAGGACTAAGGGTAGGACTCACTTCCTGTTGGATGTGCGTAGTGGCTGCAGAGCTTGTGTCATCTACAACAGGCCTTGGATATCTTATCATGAATGCCAGACAGTTTGGTAATACTGACATAGTAATAATTGGAATGATCACTATCGGTATCATCGGTAAAGTCATGGATTCACTGCTTAAAGTAATTGAGAAAAAAGTGATCACCTGGTAGGAATGGGGAACAGTATGAGTATAGAACAGATAGAAGATTACGTAGAAGTTAATGAGGTGAGCAAGCAATACTCTGAAAATGGTCAGGTAGTTGATGCTCTTAAGGATATCAATTTTAAAGTCAAAAAAGGTGAGATTGTCTGCATAGTCGGAGCCAGTGGCTGTGGTAAGTCTACTCTCCTTAGGGCAATTGCAGGAATTGATAATGATCACACAGGAAATATCACAGTTGGTGGTAAGAAGATTGCTCATTGCAGCAAAGAGATAGGCATAGTATTTCAGGAGCATCGTCTTTTTCCATGGCTGACTGTCGAGCAGAATGTGGGCTATGCCCTTGACGGTGTTGATAAAGAGGACAGAAAGAGCCTTGTCAAAAAATATATCGAGCTTGTGGGTCTGGCGGGATTTGAGAAATCATATCCCCGTCAATTATCAGGAGGTATGGCTCAGAGAGGCGGAATAGCAAGGGCACTGGTCAATACGCCTCCGCTTCTGTTATTGGATGAGCCTTTTGGAGCCCTTGATACTTTTACCAAGATCTCCATGCAGAACGAATTGAAGCGTATCCAGAAGACTTCTCATACTACCATGATCATGGTCACCCATGACATAGATGAAGCGGTGTATCTGTCCAATCATCTGATAGTACTGTCTTCAAGACCTGGCAAGATAAAGAAGATATTTGAAATAGAGCTGCCGGAGCCAAGGAACAGAAATAGCTATGAGTTTCTGGAGATACGAAAAAAAGTGTATGAAGAGTTCTTCGAAGAGGCGACAGTACAGGAAGATTATTCGATATAAGTTTTTGTTATAACAATGTATAACCAAAATCCGTCTATCGGATTTTTTGAGAATGTGTATTCTTGAAGGTATAAATTCTTGTGATTTCAAAAAATAATAAAAGGAAGAGGAGAATCAATTATGAAAAAGAAATTAGTTTCAACTATCGTAACACTTGCATTTGCAGCTACAACTCTCATGGGATGCTCAACAGCAAGTGCAGAAACAACTGAAACAGCATCTACAGAAATATCAAAAACAGATCTTGCTGAAGAAAAAGAGGCTGCATCTTCTGAAGAGTCAACAGTAGAAGCTTCAGAAGATAGTGCAGCAGGATACACTGCTACAGAGGTACATATTGCTATCCAGCCATCAGCAGCATTTATTCCACTGTACGTGGCAAGAGAAAAGGGATATATCGAAGAAGCTCTTGCTGAGTATGGAGTAGAAGTAGTGTGGAATGATTTTGAGTCAGGCCCTCCAATGAATGAGTCACTGGCATCAGGAGATTCTGATTTTGGTGTTATCGGAGATGTTCCTACAGTATCAGCAATTGCAGCTGGTCAGGAAAACGAAGTTGTTGCAATAGCAGCACAGGCAGCAGATTCATATGCAGTACTCGTTGCAGCAGATAGTGATATCGAGACAGCTTCTGATCTCAAGGGTAAGAAGATTGCAACAGTCATCGGATCCACAGGTCACAACCTTACTCAGAAGTTCCTTAATGAAGAAGGTCTGACAATTGATGATATTGAGCTTGTCAACATTTCAGCAGGTGATGCAGCTACAGTACTTGCTAATGGTGATGTTGATGCGGTAGCTATCTGGGAGCCAACAGTAACAAGGCTTGTTGACAATGGCACAGCTAAGATAATCGCTGAAGGCAGTGATGTAGGTCTTGCAGGCACTAACACTATCGTAGCAAGGAAGGCATTTACACAGGATAACCCACTTATAGTTGAGATAGTACTTGAACAGTATGCAAGAGCAGCTGCAGAACTTGATGATCTGGATGAAGAAACACTTCAGAAAGTAGCAGAGGATCTTTCACTTGAACCAGAGCAGGTTGTGGCAATCCTGCCTAAATATGTATATTCAGTAATTCCTCAGCAGGAGGATATAGATGCACTTAATGATACTATTAGCTTCCTTGTAGGTATCGACGCTATTTCAGAGAGCTATGACATAGCTGATTATGTAAATAGTTCCTATGCAGAAAGCGAAAGAGTGCAGGCTTATCTTAAATAATTGTATGTAGAAAAAGGTTTTGGAGGCAGTTATATATGAGCAAGGTATTATCACCACAAGAAGAAAGAATTGAAAAAAATGGTGGAAAAGTAGTCTTTTACATCAATGAAAATGTGGATTCCGACAGCAGGATCCAGAAAATATACGATACATTTAAAGATTCAAAGTCTATAGTTGACGTTCAGAGAGCAAGATATTTTACTGAAAGTTTCAAAGAGACTGAAGGCGAAAATCTTATACTTAGATGGGCAAAAGCTCTATATAACGTTGCTTCCAAAATTGATGTTTCTATAGATGATCACCAGCTTCTTGCAGGAAGAGTTGGCGGTAAGGGTAAGTATGGTCTTATATATCCTGAGCTTGATGGATGCTTTTTACATCAGTTCGTATCTCAGGCCAAAACAAGGGCAGAGTCTCCTTTCGAGATTAGTGAGGAAGATGTTGAGATAATTGAAAATGAAATTGCACCATATTGGGCTGGAAAGACATATTACGAGGACTTCTCACAGTCTCTTCCTGAAGATGTCCTGAAACTGACCTATGAGCCATCAGATCTTTTTACATCAAGATACATTGTTAATGAGACATCTTCTATGAGATCTGCCCTTCAGTGGGTTCATGATTATAAAAAGGGAATTGAAGTCGGATTTATAGGCATCAAGGAAGAAGCAGAACAGCATCTTAAGGAACTTGAAGGTGATACAAGTGAAGAAGCTGCATCAAGAAAAGATTTTTACAGAGCAATTACTATTGTGTCAGATGCCATCATATTGTGGGCAGACAGGCACAGTAAGGCTGCTGAGCAGCTTGCGCTTGTAGAAGAGGATGAGGCAAGAAAGGCTGAACTTCTGGAGATATCAAGAATATGCAAAAAAGTTCCTGCATATCCGGCAGAAACTTTTAGAGAAGCATTGCAGAGCCAGTGGTTCATACAGCTTTTTTCCAGACTTGAACAGAAAACCGGAGCTACTATCTCTAACGGAAGAATGGATCAGTATCTGTATCCGTATTATAAAAAGGATCTTGAGGCTGGCCGCATAAATAAAGAGGAAGCTAAGGAACTGTTCCAGTGCATGTGGCTTGGAATGGCTCAGTATCAGGACCTCTATGTAAGTCCTGCAGGAGTTAAGTTCAATGAAGGTTATGCCCACTGGGAAGCTGTTACTATCGGTGGCGTAGATGAAGATGGCAATGATGCAACCAATGAGTTGTCTTACATTCTTTTGGAAAATAAAAGAGAATTTCCATTAAACTATCCTGATCTTGCTGCCCGTATCCATGCCGGTTCACCGGATGAATTCCTACGTGAAGTAGCACTGACTATCAAGGAAGGCTCTGGTTTTCCAAAGCTGATCAATGATGAGGATGTCATCCCTGTACTGGTAAAACAGGGTGCTGATATTGCAGATGCAAGAGATTATGCCGTATCCGGATGTACAGAAGTACGTATGCCAAATCTTGATACATTTACTACAGCCTGCCCGTTCATCAATCTGGCTTCTGTAATTGAGCTGACTCTTTTCAATGGCCGCATGAGAAAGTATGGCGATGAGCTTTTGACAGTTGAAACTGGTGATGTAAAGACATTTAAGAGCTATGAAGAATTTGAAAATGCATTTATCAGACAGGAAGAAGAGATTCTGAAGATTGCATTTAAACAGCAGGCAGTAGCAAATAAAGTACATGCCAAGCATTTTGCGACTCCTCTTGGATCAAGCCTTCATAAGCTGTGCATGAAGAACGGAAAAGACCTCCATAGTGAAAAGATTGATGGCGGCGTTGATATAGGATTTTTTGATTTTATTGGATTTGGAACTACAGCAGATTCGCTGGCTGCAATCAAAAAGAATGTATATGAAGAAAAGACTCTTACATGGGATGAAGTACTTAAGGCACTGGATGCTGACTTTGCCGATTTTGAAATTGTAAGGCAGAGACTTCTGAATGCACCATCTTATGGCAATAATGATGAGTATGTTGATGTGATTGCCAAGAGAATAGACAGAGTGGCAGTTGATTTTGCACAGACTCATTCAAAAGAACTTGGTATCAACATGGATCTGAGATATGTATCTCAGTCAGCAAATGTGCCATTTGGTAAGGTTATTGGAGCTACTCCAAACGGAAGACATGCAGGAGCTGCACTATCAGATGGTGCATCAGCTTCACAGGGAGCTGATATTAACGGCCCTACTTCAGTTCTTTTGTCCAACTATAATACTAAAAATACTGACTACTACAACAGAGCTTCAAGATTATTGAATGTTAAGCTGAGTCCTGCAAGTGTTTCAGGAGAGGAAGGCACTGAGAAGGTAATAGCCTTTATCAAGGCCTGGAGAGATCTTAAATTGTGGCATCTCCAGTTTAACATCATAAATAGAGATACGCTTCTAAAAGCGCAGAAGGAGCCTGAGAACTACAGAAGCCTTCTGGTAAGAGTTGCAGGTTATAGTGCCTACTTTGTTCAGCTGACACCTGAACTGCAGGATGATATCATACTTCGAACTGAGCATGAGAGCTTGGGAGCTTGATATGGAGAGCGGCATAGTTTTTAATATACAGAATTTTTCTATTCACGACGGTCCGGGAATACGAACCGTCGTATTTTTAAAAGGTTGTCCACTCAGATGTAGATGGTGCGGCAATCCTGAGTCCCAGAGAGCTGACATTGAGATGGGATGGACTAAGGGAAAGTGCATTGGCTGTAGGGAATGTATCAAAAAGTTGCAGACCATTGGTACTTCTTTTGACAGGGAAGGGATACTTCATTGGAATGAGAAGGCGCCTATTGATGGAGCTGATTTTGACAAAGTATGCCCGTCGAAGGCATTTCATGTCATTGGAAAAGAGATGACTGTTGATGAGGTATTGCATGAGGCGCTTAAGGACAAAGCCTTTTTTGATACATCTGGAGGAGGCATTACGCTCTCCGGAGGCGAACCTCTCATGCAAGGGGATTTTGCAGTATCGATTTTGGAGAAGGCAAAAGAGCAAAATATCCACACGACCATTGAGACATGCGGATGCGTCCCGTGGGAGACCTTTGACAGAGCAGCATCATTCCTGGATTACCTAATTATGGATGTGAAATGTTTTGATGAAAAAAAGCATGTTCAAAATACAGGAGGTTCTAACAGGCAGATACTTGAGAATCTATCTAGAGTTAGGAGCAAATATCCTTTCTTGAAGATAAAGGTCAGAACGCCTGTTATTCCTGGGGTTAATGATTCAGAAGAGGAAATAGGTAAGATTGTTGATTTTATTAAAACTAAGGCAGTTGAATATGAGCTCTTAAAGTACCACAAGCTGGGACTCCCAAAGTATGAGTCATTGGGAAGAGACTATCCAATGGGAGACGTGGATCTATCAGAAGAGAGATTTAGTGAATTGAAGCGTTTTGCTTTTGAGAGAATGCATCATGAGTTCGTCCAGGGCGAAGGAATATAGGATATGTAGGCAGAGTAGGAGAATATTATGACACTACAACAGATAAGGTATGTTATAGCAGTAGCGGACTGCAAATCAATCAATAAGGCGGCTAAAGAATTTTATTTATCACAGCCGGCTCTGTCAGGAGCGATACATGATCTTGAAGATGAGATAGGTGTCGAACTGTTTGAGAGAACTAACAGAGGTGCGTACGTTACCAGCGAAGGCGCGGAGTTTCTGAGCTATGCAAGACAGATAACGGAACAGTACAATCTGCTTGAAGATAAATTTATCAATAAAAATAAAAGAGAGAAATTTGGCGTATCTACGCAGCATTATACATTTGCAGTTCAGGCTTTTATTGATCTTATTTCCAGTTATGGAATGGACAAGTATGAGTTCAATATCTCTGAGACCAAGACTGCAGATGTTATCAATGATGTTAAGAATTTTAAGAGTGAGATAGGCATTCTTTACCTGGATGACTTTAACAGAAGCGTTCTTAGTAAGATCATCGCAGAAAACTCACTGGTGTATGAAAAGCTATTTGACTGCAATGTCTATGTATACCTGTCAGCCACACATCCTCTGGCTTCGAAGGATGTTATCAATTTTATGGAATTACAGGACTACCCATGTCTTGCTTTTGACCAAGGTGAGCGCAATTCATTCTATTTTGCAGAAGAAGTACTCAGCACCTATTACTATGATAGGATCATAAGAGTAAATGACAGGGGAACCATGCTCAATCTCATGATTGGACTTAATGGATATACGCTCTGCTCGGGAATCATCTGCGAGAACCTCAATGGTAATTCCTACAAGGCTATCAAGCTTGATGATAAGGAAATCATGTCAGTCATATATATCAAGCGTGCAGGAAGCAATTTGAGCTCCCTTGGCAGCAGGTATGTGGAACTATTGAAGAAGTATAAGGATAATGTAATGAAGTAGATTGATATGATTATTCTGATGTGAATGCTTATTAATAGCCGGTTATCAGCGTTGCCGATAACCGGCTATAAGATTATTTTATAGAAATAAGTGTTGACTATTATCAATTGAGAGTATAAAATCTTCACTATCAACATTCCTACAAATCATACAGACATAGTAGGAAATATCCAGAGGAGGATAAATATTATGAAGAAGAATATTTTTACAAAGTTAGTATCCGGCGCTTCAGCAGCAGTGCTTGTAGCAGGAGCACTTGTTGGATGCAGCAATACAGAAGCAGCAACAAGCACAGAGGAGACAGCTACAGAGCAGGCTGCTGTTGAAGAAGCAACAACAGAGACAGCATCAACTACAGAGGAAAAGGCTGGTAATTATCGTACACTTGATGAGATCAAGGAAAGCGGAGTTATCAACATTGGAGTATTTTCAGACAAGAGTCCATTTGGCTATGTAGATGAAAATGGTGAATATCAGGGATATGATGTATACCTTGCTGAGAGAATTGGTGAAGACCTTGGTGTTGAGATCAACTATGTATCTACAGAAGCAGCCAGCAGAATTGAGTATCTTCAGACAGGTAAGGTTGATATCATCCTTGCTAACTTCACTGTAACAGAAGAGAGAGCAGAAGAAGTTGATTTTGCTCTTCCTTACATGAATGTTGCACTTGGTGTTGTATCTCATGATGACAATGTAGTAACAAGTCTTGATGACCTGACAGCTGATGATGAAGTGATTGTTATCTCCGGTACTACAGCTGAGACATATCTTGAGAAGAACTATCCTGATATCAAGCTTCAGAAGTACGATGCTTATGCAGAAGCTAAGACTGCTTTCGAGAACAGAAATGGTATCGCATGGGCAAATGATAATACTGAAGTAATTGCTTTCTCTATCGAGAATGAAGGTTACGAAGTAGGTATTCCTTCACTTGGATCAGCAGATACAATTGCACCGGCCGTAACTAAGGGAAATGAGACACTGCTTAGCTGGCTCAACGAAGAACTCGTAACACTTGGACAAGAGAACTTCTTCCATGCTGATTATGAGGCAACTCTTCTTGACACATATGGTGCTGACTATGAGGATACACTTGTAGTTGAGAATACAGAGCTTCCTTGATGATGGTAATAAGCTACGATTATTATAAAGAGGGGGAAAGGCGGAGTTGTGTTACAGCAGCTCCGCTGTTTTCATGTAGCATTAGAATGGAATCTATAGACATATTCCTATGAAAATGGTATGATTTACACCGCAATGCTTTAATGTGATGAAGGAAAATGAAATGAATTGGAATGTAATAAGAGAGTATATACCGCTCTATGTTGAAGCTCTCGGCCTTACGGTAAAGATAGGCTGGCTTGGCATTATTTTTTCAATAGCGCTGGGTCTTGGCTGTGCTCTTGTTCTATATTTTAAGGTACCGATACTTCAGATAATAGTAAAAATATATATCGAATTATTTAGAAATACTCCGCTCCTGGTTCAGCTGTTCTTTCTATACTTCGGTCTTCCGAAGCTTGGTATCAGGATCACAGCTCAGACCTGTGGAATATTGGGACTGACTCTTATAGGCGGCAGCTATATGACTGAGACTTTCAGAAGTGGCCTTAGTGCCATAGATGATATTCAGTCCGAAAGTGCGCTTAGCCTTGGAATGAAGAAATACCAGGTATTTTTCTATATCATATTGCCGCAGGCAGTATCTATCAGCATTCCGGGATTCATGGCTAATATCATATTCCTGCTTAAAGAGACCAGCGTTTTTTCTGCCATAAGCCTTATGGATCTGATGTTTACAGCTAAGGATCTTATTGGACTTGAGTATAAGACAATCGAAGCATTGTTCTTGCTGGTAATCTTTTACCTGATCATGCTGCTTCCGGTGTCTCTCCTTGGAACATATATAGAGAGGAGGGTTCGCTATGCAGCTTATGGGGATTGAACTTCTTTTTAAAGGAACCAACTTCCTGCGTATGCTCAATGGTCTGTGGGTGGCAGTAAGAATCAGTCTTATATCCGTTGTACTGAGTATTGGTCTGGGCCTTGTTGTTGGCGCACTCATGACTATGCAGAACAAGATCATCAAAGCAGTTATGAGAGTGTATCTTGAGATTGTCAGGATCATGCCGCAGATGGTTCTTTTGTTTATTGTTTATTTTGGAACTACAAGAGTATTTGGAATCAATATAGAGGCTGAAGTGTCAGCTATTATAGTATTTACTTTTTGGGGAACCGCTGAGATGGGTGACCTTGTGCGAGGTGCATTGATCAGTATCCCAAAACATCAGTATGAGAGTTCAGAGGCGCTTGGACTTGGCAAGCTGCAGACATATAGATATGTCATACTTCCGCAGACGCTCAGAAGGCTCATACCGCTATCAATTAATCTGATAACGCGTATGATCAAGACTACGAGCCTTGTTATGATGATCGGCATTGTTGAAGTGCTGAAAGTTACGCAGCAGATTATTGAAGCTAACAGACGTACTTCGCCGGATGCGGCTTTTGGTATGTTTGCTACAGTATTTATGATGTATTTCATCGTATGCTGGCCAATCAGCCTATTATCTAAGCATTTGGAAAAAAGATGGAGTGACAGATGAGCAGTAAAAATGAGATTTTAAAAATAGAGCATTTGCATAAAGCTTTTGGAGATAATGTCATATTAAAAGACTTTGACCTGACAGTTAAAAGCGGCGAAGTAATAGTTATAATCGGACCATCAGGATGTGGTAAGAGTACACTATTAAGATGTATCAATGGTCTTGAGGATATCCAGTCAGGTAATATATATGTTGATGAACAGACTGTGGTACAGGGCTCCAAAGATCTCTCTGAGATCAGACAAAAGATTGGTATGGTATTCCAGAGCTATGACCTTTTTCCACATATGACTGTTCTTCAGAACATAACCCTTGCACCAATGAAAGTCCAGAAGAGGAAAAAAGCTGAAGTTGAAAAAGAGGCTATTGCTCTTCTTGAGCGAGTTGGACTTGCAGATAAAAAAGACTCTTTTCCAAGACAGTTATCAGGTGGACAAAAGCAGAGAGTTGCTATAGTAAGAGCGCTATGCATGCACCCTGAGATTATGCTTTTTGATGAAGTGACAGCAGCGTTGGATCCTGAGATGGTACATGAAGTTCTTCAGACAATGCTTGAGCTTGCCCAGTCAGGCAAGACCATGCTCATTGTTACACATGAAATGTCTTTTGCCAGAGCTATTGCTGACAGGATATTATTCCTCGACGGCGGAGAGTTGGTAGAAGAAGCTTCTCCTGAAGAATTCTTCACTGCGCCAAAGACTGAGAGAGCCAGGAAATTCCTTCAGACCTTTGAATATTCAAAGAAATAATGATGATACATGATAGAATTATGATGCAAAAAAGAATAGTGACAGGCTGAGAAAATGGACCGTAGACTCGCAAGGGTTGCGGTCTTTTTTATATCATAGGAAATTGCTTTCCTATGATATAAAAAACGCTCCGCTAAGGATGCGCACTCGCGCGATGCTCTGATTTCGATATAGGCAAAAATTATAACCAGCTCTACTTTTTTAGAATTGTACAAAAAAGTAAACTTGATGTATTTTATTTATTATAAATTTCGTTTTCGGAGCGAAATTAATGAGTGAGGATCATGCCATTATTGAGAATGGTATACAGAGGAGGAAAAATATTATGAAGAAGAATCTTATTAACAAATTAGTTGCAAGCGCATCAGTTGCAGTACTTACAGTATCAGCTCTTGCAGGATGCGGAAGCGCAAGTGCAGAGAGCACAACAGAGACATCTCAGCAGACTGAAGCAGCAGACGCAACAGAAGCAGCTACAACAGAGGCAGCTGCAGAGGCTACAACAGAAACATCTGAAGTTGCAGAGACAGTAGAGGATAAGGGAACAATCACAGTTGCAGCTTCTCCAACACCACATGCTGAAATCTTACAGGAAGCAGCTAAGCTTCTCGCAGAGCAGGGATGGACACTTGAAGTTACAGAGTTTGAAGATTACGTTCAGCCAAACCTTGTTGTTGAGAGCGGTGAGTTTGATGCTAACTACTTCCAGCACATTCCATATCTTGAAAACTTCAATGAAGAGAAGGGAACACATCTTGTAAATGCCGGTGGTATCCACTATGAGCCATTTGGTATCTATCCAGGAACAAAGACATCACTTGATGATATTGCTGATGGCGATGTAATTGCAGTTCCTAATGATACAACTAATGAAGCCAGAGCACTGCTTCTTCTTGAAGCTAACGGCATCATCAAGCTGAAAGCAGATGCAGGTCTTACAGCAACAGTTAATGATATCGAAGAGAATCCTTACAACGTAAAGATTCAGGAACTTGAAGCAGCTCAGGTATCAAGAGTAGTTGGTGAAGTAGCATATGTAGTCCTTAACGGTAACTACGCTCTTGAAGCTGGTTTCTCAGTAGGCCAGGATGCCCTTGCTTATGAGACAAGCGATTCAGAAGCAGCTCAGACATACGTTAATGTCATCGCTGTTAAGGAAGGCAACGAAGAGAGCGAAGGCATTAAAGCTCTTGTAGAAGTTCTTAAGTCTGATGAAATCAAGCAGTTCATCGAAGATACATATGATGGAGCAGTTGTTCCTTTTGAGGATTGATCAGCATATTGAAGAATACGATAGTCTATAATTTTCCAATTTTAACATGATATTATATTACTCAATAACAAGCCTTGCAGCGACCCTGCAAGGCTTGTTATTTTAAAACATCTGTACTAGGTGCCGTAACATGCTGCTACATATAAAAACAGGGAAAGTCCATTTCTTATATGTAAACGAACCATTATATTTCATATAACAAATTTTTTAATAATGTATTAGAAAAAGTAATTGACAACCGGATAAAATGGATATAAAATCAAATCATACTTTTCCTAGTAAAGAAATAGGAAATAAGAAAAAGCTTATACAAGGAACCACAAGAGTGGTGCTAATTAAAAAGTAATATCCACAAAACGTAACACACAAACAGTAATAACAAAAAACAAAAATACATACGAAGGGAAGAAACAACTATGGCAAACATTAAGACAAGTTCAACACAGTTAATTGGAAAGACTCCTATTTTAGAAGTACAGAATTTTTCAAAGGCAAACGAAGTTAAGGATGCAAAGATCCTTGCAAAGCTTGAGTATTTAAATCCAGCTGGATCAGTTAAGGATAGAGTAGCACTTGCAATGATCGAGGATGCTGAGAAGAGCGGCAAGATTAAGCCAGGCGCAACAATCATTGAGCCTACATCAGGAAATACAGGTATCGGTCTTGCAGCAATCGCAGCTGCTAAGGGATACAAGGCAGTACTTACCCTTCCTGATACAATGTCAGTCGAGAGAAGAACACTTCTTAAGGCTTATGGTGCTGAGCTTGTTCTTACAGAAGGCGCTCAGGGTATGAAGGGAGCAATTGCAAAAGCTGAAGAGCTTCAGAAGAACACTCCAGGTTCTATTATCCTTGGACAGTTCGACAATCCTGCAAACTCACAGGCACACAGAGAGACAACAGGTCCTGAGATCTGGGAAGATACAGACGGACAGGTTGATGTATTCATCGCTGGTGTTGGTACAGGTGGTACTATCACAGGTGTTGGTGAATTCTTAAAGTCTAAGAATCCTAACGTTAAGATAATCGCTGTTGAGCCGGATTCTTCACCAGTTCTTTCAGGAGAAAAGCCAGGTCCACATAAGATCCAGGGTATTGGTGCAGGCTTCGTACCAAAGGTACTTAATACAGAGATTTATGATGAGATCATCAGAGTAAAAAATGAAGATGCATTTGCTAAGGGAGCTCAGTTCGGTAAGACTGAAGGTATCCTTGTAGGTATCTCATCTGGTGCAGCGCTTTGGGCAGCAATCGAAGTTGCTAAGAGAGAAGAGTTCAAGGGCAAGAACATTGTAGTTCTTCTTCCAGATTCAGGTGACCGCTACCTTTCAACAGCAATGTTTACAGCTGAGTAAACAGGTCAACGGCTTGAAAAAGCGTTAATGTTCACTCACTAACAAAGAAATAGCATCAAGCAAACTTGTCTAATCATTAAGTATAAAAAAATAATCTACTGTGATAATATTAACTTGTGGGACAATGGCCTTTTGCCCCACAAGTTTTTTATTAATATCAGTTTTAGGGAGTTTTTATGGAAAGTACGTCAGACGTTATAATCAAGGTTGCTGATGTCAGCAAGACCTTTAAAGGTAAAGATAATAATGTTGAAGCTCTGAGAAATATCAATCTGGATATCATGCGTGGCGATATATTCGGAATAATCGGTATGTCTGGAGCTGGTAAATCAACACTTGTAAGATGCCTTAATTTCTTGGAGAGACCGACTACAGGAACAGTTTATGTAGATGGACATGATCTTAATGCCATGTCTCCGGCTCAGCTGCGAGCAGAGAGACTTAGTATTGCTATGATATTCCAGCATTTCAATCTTCTCATGCAGAGAAATGTTATTGGCAATGTTATGTTCCCAATGGAGATAGCAGGAGTAGATAGAAAAAAAGCTAAAAAGAGAGCCATGGAATTACTGACAGAGGTTGGACTTGCTGATAAAGCCAAGAGCTATCCTGCACAGTTATCAGGTGGTCAGCAGCAGAGAGTTGCTATAGCAAGAGCCCTTGCTAATAATCCTAAGATACTGCTGTGTGATGAGGCTACAAGTGCTCTTGATCCAACAACTACCAAATCAATCCTTGCACTTCTTAAAGAGATCAATGAAAAACATGGTATCACAATAGTTATCATCACTCATTCAATGTCTGTTGTTGAGGAGATCTGTAATAAGGTTGCAATAATTGACAAAGGAGAGCTTGCAGAGACAGGAAAAGTGGTTGATGTCTTTTCCAATCCTCAGTCTGCAGCAGCTAAAAAGCTTGTGTTCCCTGAGGGACAGAGTTCTCAGGTTGCATCCATGAGCAGTAAAAAGTGTGTGAGAATAGTCTTTTCTCAGAACTCATCCTTTGAGCCTGTTGTTGCCAATATGGTTTTGGAATTCAAGACACCAGTAAATATTCTATTGGCTGATACCAGAGATATTGGTGGTATTGCCAAAGGACAGATGATATTACAGCTTCCTGATGATGAACAGCTTGCAGATTCTATGCTTGCTTTTCTTAAGGATAGACAGCTGGAAGTGGAGGTATTAGAGAATTATGTTGGCTGATTTTTTTAATGAATATGGATCAATGCTTGGAGAAGGCACACTGATGACATTGTATATGACACTTATGTCAACTCTTTTTGCCTATATCCTTGGAATACCAATGGGCATTATCCTTGTAGTAACTGCTCCAAACGGACTTAAGCCTATGACAGTTGTTTATAAGGTAATGGACTTCATTGTAAATATTGTTAGAAGTATCCCGTTTTTGATATTACTGATCATGGTGATCCCGCTGACCAAGCTGATAGTCGGCAAGAGCTATGGCCCTACAGCTACTATCGTTCCGCTTGTACTGTGCGCCGCACCATTTATTGCACGTATGGTTGAATCATCACTTCTCGAAGTTGACAGAGGTGTCATTGAAGCAGCACAGAGTATGGGTGCCAGCAACTGGACTATCATCTGGAAAGTCATGATGAAAGAAGCACGTACATCACTTATAGTTGGATGTACCATTGCAATGGGTACTATACTTGGATATTCAGCTATGGCGGGAACTGTCGGTGGTGGCGGCCTTGGTGATATAGCTATCAGATATGGTTATTACAGATATGAAACAGTAGTTATGTTAGTAACTGTAGTTCTTCTTATTATCCTTGTGCAGATAATGCAGTTTATAGGCATGAAGCTTAGTAAGAAGCTTGATAAGAGAAATATGCGGGTATAAATAATGGAAAATAATACTGTAAAGGATCTGACTGTTGGTAATCCAATGAAATTGATATTGGGCTTTTCGGTCCCACTGTTATTCGGATTTTTGTTCCAGCAGTTCTACAATCTTGTTGATACCATGATCGTTGGTAGGAGCCTTGGAAAACTTGCACTTGCAGGCGTTGGTTCCACCGGTGCTATCAATTTTATGGTCATCGGTTTTTGCATGGGAGTGTGTAGTGGTTTTGCAATCCCTATTGCCCAGAGATTTGGCGCCAAAGACTATGATAGCATGCGTAAGTTCGTGACACATAGCATCATGCTGTGCTCTGCATTTGCCGTGGTCATGACACTTTTAGTCAGCATCTTTTGCAGGGATATCCTGATTGCCATGGATACACCTAGTGAATCACTTGATTATGCTTACGATTACATATTTGTGATATTCCTTGGCATACCTATCATCTACATGTATAACCTTTTGTCAGGTATCATCAGAGCGCTAGGAGATAGTAAGCACCCTGTTGAATTCCTAGTAATTGCATCTTTTGTAAATATAGGTCTGGACCTGTTGTTCATTCTCGTATTTCACATGGGTGTCACCGGAGCAGCTCTTGCAACTGTTATTTCACAGGCTGTTTCAAGTATCTGCTGTATTGTCTTTATTGTAAAAAAGGTTGAGCTTCTTAGACTTAAGAAAAAAGACTGGGAGATTGATAAAAGTCATTTCTTTATCCTTTTGAATATGGGCGTTCCAATGGGCCTTCAGTATTCCATTACAGCAATTGGAAGCGTTATCTTACAGGTTGCGATCAATGGACAGGGCTCTGATGCAGTAGCTGCAGTAACTGCAGCCGGAAGAGTAGGAATGTTTTTCTGTTGTCCTTTTGATGCTCTTGGTTCTACCATGGCAACTTACGGTGGACAAAATGTTGGCGCCAAAAAGTTGGATCACCTCAGCGAAGGCCTGATGGCAGCGATCAAACTTGGAATAGTATATTCAATACTTGCCTTCATTGTGCTTCATTTTATAGGAGGCACTATTGCCAGTCTGTTCCTCAGTGAGTCAGATGATGTGGTCATTGGCTATGCAGAGACCTTTATCTTCTGGAACAGCCTTTTCTACATACCTTTGGCATTTGTAAATATTGTAAGATTCCTGATACAGGGTATGGGCTTTAGTATGTTTGCAATTCTTGCAGGAGTATGTGAGATGATAGCAAGAGTCCTTGTAGCCCTGATACTTGTTCCGCTTATGGGCATCACAGGAATATCTCTTGCCAGCCCTCTTGCGTGGGTATTTGCCGATATCTTCCTGATACCTGCATTCCTTCATGTAAGGAACAAGCTGCAGATGCTTTTTGACGGAGAAGTTGAGAAAGTCTGAATTTAAAAGAGTCACTGGGGCGGTGAGTCACTGGGGACGTATCAGATTGACTCATTGTGCACAATGAGTCAATCTGATACGTCCCCAGTGACTCATTTCACTATTCCGACACACAGTGGCAATAAAAATCTCCTGAAATCCAATAAAGATTCCAGGAGATTTTTTCCTCTTTTATTCTTTTACCTTGCATACCTTTCGGTCATAAGTCAGGAGTCCGTTTACTTCCTCTTCAACATCGCTGACCTGTGTATACACGCCGCCGCTGAGGCCTTTTTCGCCAAGTGGCAAAAAGCTCTTTTCCATCAGCTCTTTATATGCAGCGTTAAATTCTTCCAATGTGTCATAACGTTTGTATCCGTAGACCCTATCTACACTTGAGTGACCATCAACGTGGCAGGCAAGGCCTCCGAACTCAGAATAAACAAAGGCTCTTCCGAATTTATCTTTTTCAGCCTTAAGTCTTCTGAAGTAGTTGTGATTACTCAAGAAATTTCCACCATGCTGATCAAACCATCCACTGGCCTGATCTATAGGTCTTGTGTCATCCATCTTAAGAGCAAGCTTGGTTGCGTCATTGGCATCAAACTGGCCCCAACCTTCATTGAACAGTACCCAGGTTGCGATACTAGGTACATTTATCAAGGTCTTGATAGTCTCCTGCATCTCTTCAAGCCACTGAAGTCTTCCTTCTGCGGAGTCTCTTGAGAAGATGTGATAGTGAGAAGGACCATCATGCATCTTGCCAAAAATTTTAGGGAAGAGTGTTGGAAGATATGATACCACTGGCTTGGCATAAGTGGTTCCGCCGCTGACCATATCCTGCCATACTATCATGCCCAGTCGGTCGCAGTGATAATACCATCTTGCAGCCTCGACCTTGGCATGCTTACGCATCATATTAAATCCAAGACGCTTCATTTCTTCTATATCAAAAATAAACGCTTCGTCATTAGGAGCAGTATAGAGTCCGTCAGGCCAATATCCCTGATCCAGCACTCCGTTAAGGAAATACGGTTCGTGATTTAGACAGAACCTTGCGATTCCCTTGTCGTCTTTTTCCACAGAAAACCATCTCATGGCAAAATAAGATCTGACAGTGTCTTTGCCACAGGTAATTACCAGATCATACAGATGAGGGTCATCCGGTGTCCATAGGCAGGCATCTGCAATGGTGAGTTTCATTGATACATCGTTGGAATCACGAGGAGCAGCTGCTGTCTGTGTATTTATCATGTCTTCATCATCAAAAACAGTAACAGTGACAGGCTTGTCATTATTGTTCAGATATACAGTCAGATTCAGAGTAGTCAGATCTTCTGAAGGTGCTATATACAGATTGGTGATATAAGTTGATGGAACCCACTCCATCCATACAGTCTGCCATATTCCACTCTGAGCAGTATAATACATACCGCCTCTAAGGAGCTTCTGCTTACCTCTGTTATGATATGAAGAATCTGTTGTGTCCTCGACACGGACTACCAGAATATTGTTGTCGGAGTAGAGCTCATCAGTGATGTCTACGGAGAAAGGTATGTATCCGCCTACATGATGTACTACCTTTTTTCCATTCAGATATACAGTAGCGATCTGGTCTACAGCGCCAAAATGAAGGATAAGTCTGCATCCCGGTGCAGGCATATCCAGTATAGGAAGTTCTTTTTTGTACCATAAATATTCATCTGGCTGGAGAGTGCGTTCAACCTCTGATAACATGCTTTCCGGTGAAAAAGGAACCAGGATCTGGCCATCCATCTGCTCTGGCATGTCAGAGTCATTTGAAGTAAAAGCATATTCCCAATATCCGTTAAGGTTGATAAAACTGTCACGAGACAGCTGTGGACGTGGATATTCCGGCAATACATTATTTTTATCTAGTTGTTCGCCCCAAACAGTAGTCAGACGGTTTAATACGTCATCCTCATGAGATTTATCGATACTGCGGATAGCATCTATGAGATCCATAATATAAGCCCTCTTTTATCTAAAAAAATTAATGATCAAGTGTTGTTTTCCTGAGCCATGTTGGCAGATGTAACAGCTATGAGGTCCTGATAAAAGGCAGCCATAGTTGCTTCAATGTAGGAATTTAACCATAAAAATGGTATGAACATAGTTATCATGCATAAGAGCATAAGTGGGATAAAGCTCACAGAGATATAGAAAAGTCTGAACCTGTTTCCCTTCATGAGCCTTGCGCTTGTGGCCAGGATATCTTTTACAGATCTGTCAGGAAAATCCTGAAGGATATAAAACGCCTGAGACCATGTAAGAACAGCATAAATATAGGCAATGACACCTACACAGCTGATGATGACAAGAAGATTACCGATCTCGCTATATCCAAGTCCTGCATAGAAATTGAGATATATAGTGATTGGTAAGTTGACTATCAGTGAAAAAAGTGAAAATACAAACTGTATGCCAACGGCTTTGTCCGGATGTGTGGAAAAACTGTAGAATATGTCTCCAATTGTTGAAGGCTGTGAATATACGATGTTCAGGTATAGATAAGCCTTTCCGGATGCAAATACACCCATCAGCAACTCGATTATGAAGATAGCGATCTCATAAATTATAAGAGTGATCAGGTTTGTAGGATTGACTACAAATGTGACTATTGAATTGAGCAGCATTGTGATAGCCAGTATCAGGAGTGTTGCTCCAATTGTAGTAGTGTATTGTCCCAACAAATTTTCTTTTGCTATTGCTTTTAATTCTGCAGATGTCTTAAAAGTGTTCATGTTTAATAGTCTTATACAGCAAGATTGATATTGGCGCCGAGCCACTTATTAGCGGCTTCTGCGGATTTCAGATCTTTCTGATAAGGATTCTCCTCGTTTGCATATTTGATCTGTGTGGTTGTTGTACCACCAGAAACATAGGTACGTCCGCATTCCGGACATACAGATGTGTGTATAGCTACGCCGCAGGATACGACTTCGCCGTTATTCTGCTTGGCTTTTTCATAAGCATTTACTACATGTTCCTGTTCATGGGCGCGTACCTTGGCAGGTGCGGCTTCAGGAGAGATGTGAGAGGCTGATTTGAAAGAGACCATCTCGTCAGAACCATCCTGATATTTACGGTTCTTGCAGGTCTCACATTCAGCAGGAGAGGACTTGCGTCCGGGAGCTTTTTCTACAGATTCGCCGGGATTAAGTGTGGCACCCTTTGCTTTTTCAGCGTCAGCGCCGGCACCTGTCTTTGACATTGCATCAAAACCATAGCCGCTTGCATATGGTGTTCCCTGCATTCCATAGGATATTCCGCCGATCAGACTCATAGAGGCCTCCTTTCCCACATTTGTGGAAACAATGATCATTTGCTGTTTAACAGCTCTGATAGTTCCTCCATGAACTCTACTGTGGTCATATCACCATCGTAGTACTCGTTGACGATCGTCATGTACTCAGTTGGATGAGTGATAACCGGATACATCATGTATCCCATAAGTGCTATGTTACATACTAAACCGATAGTTCCGTACATGATACCCTTTCGCGCCTGCGGTAACAGTTTTTCCTGAGTACCCTTTGATAATAGTGCGAAGAGTATGCCAATTCCTGATGCAATAAATCCAAATACACCGGTTATTGCCAGTGGAAGGGACAACAGCCCTGCCATCTGTGCGTGAGAAGCCATGATCACGTGCTTTTCAGCCGGGTCATGCATTCTGTTGTAATTGTAGTTGTTGTAAAAATAGTTATCGTTATCCTGATTATTATTCCAAGGATTATTGTTGTAGTTATTATTTGAATCCATCCCCATTGGACCTTTCTGTCTATGGTAATTAAGTGTAGATTATATCAACTTAAATACTACCACTAGAATAAGGTTAGTTCAACGAGGTTTAGGTGTTTTTTAGTCTTTTTTAATGCTATAATAATAAACATGGTGTTTTTAATGCACACTTACATTAAACAAACAGTTAGAGGGAGTTTTTATGGACATTATTCTGAAACTGAAAGAAGAACTCAAAGTTGAAAAGTGGCAGGTGGAAGCAGCTGTCAAACTTATTGACGAAGGTAACACAATTCCGTTTATTTCCAGATATCGTAAAGAGGTTACTGGATCATTAAACGATGAGGTTCTTCGTAATCTTGACGAGAGACTTAAGTATCTCCGTGGATTGGAGGAGAAAAAAGCTACAGTTCTTGCCAGCATTGAAGAACAGGGCAAGCTGACTGACGAGTTGAAAGCCAAGATTGAAGCTGCAGAGACGATCGTTGCAGTGGATGATCTCTACCTGCCTTACAGACCAAAGCGTAAGACAAGAGCAATCGTAGCCAGAGAAAAAGGTCTCGAGGGACTTGCAGATATCATCAGAGCTCAGGAGACAACTAAGACACTTGTTGAAGAGGCTACACCTTTTGTAGATGAGGAAAAAGGCGTCAAGAACGTGCCTGAAGCTATTCAGGGAGCAATGGATATTCTTGCTGAAGAGATTTCAGATAATGCTGATCATCGTACATATATCCGTGAAGTTACTTTTGATGAAGGCGTACTGGTAAGTAGCGCCAAAGATGAAAAGGCTGAAAGCGTATACGAAATGTACTATGCATACGAAGAGCCTGTTAAAAAAGTACTTGGTCACAGAGTACTTGCCATCAACAGAGGTGAGGCTGAGAAATTCCTCAACGTCAAGATCAGTGCACCTGTTGATAAGATACTACAGTATCTTAATAAAAAGACTATTACATCAGACAACCCTGTTACAACTCCTGTACTTGAGAATGTAACCAAGGATGCCTATGAAAGACTTATTGCACCAGCAATTGAGCGTGATATCAGAAATGAGCTGACTGAAAAGGCAGAAGACAGTGCTATTGCAGTATTTGGCAAAAACCTTCACCAGCTCCTTATGGCTCCTCCTATTGCAGGAAAGACTGTACTTGGATGGGATCCTGCTTTCCGTACAGGATGTAAGCTTGCAGTAGTTGATCCTACAGGAAAAGTCCTTGATACCAAGGTCATCTATCCTACAGCACCTCAGTTCAAGGTAGATGAAGCCAAAGCTGAGCTCAAAAAGCTCATCAAGAAGTATGACATCGACCTGATCTCAGTAGGTAACGGTACTGCATCAAGAGAGTCAGAGCAGGTTATCGTTGAACTTATACATGAGCTGGACAAGCCTGTTCAGTACGTGATCGTAAATGAGGCCGGAGCTTCAGTATATTCAGCAAGTAAGCTTGCTACAGAAGAGTTTCCACAGTTTGATGTAGGACAGAGAAGTGCTGCATCAATCGCCAGAAGACTTCAGGATCCGCTTGCAGAGCTTGTAAAGATCGATCCACAGTCAATTGGTGTTGGTCAGTATCAGCATGATATGAACCAGAAAAAGCTTGGCGATACTCTGGGCGGCGTAGTAGAAGATTGCGTAAACAAGGTGGGCGTTGACCTTAACACAGCATCAGCACCACTTCTTACATACATTTCAGGTATCAGTAAGGTAATAGCTAAAAATATCGTAGAATACAGAGAGGCTAACGGTAAATTCACAGAAAGAAGCCAGCTTCTCAATGTACCAAAGCTCGGACCTAAGGCTTATGAGCAGTGTGCAGGTTTCCTGCGTATCATGGATGGCTCTAACCCACTTGATGCAACTAGCGTGCATCCAGAATCCTATGAAGCTACTGAAAAGCTTATGGACAAGATGGGCATCACCATGGAAGATGTAAGAGAGGCTCAGAAGAAGGCAGCTCAGTCAGCCAAGACTGCAACCAAGTCAAAGCCAGCACCTAAAAAGAATAAGCCAAAGCCTGTTGTTATCAAGAATACCAACACTGCTATGGGCGCAGCACTTGCAGCAGCCTTTGCAGGATCTGGTTTTACAGCAGTTGAAGATGATATACCAGCTTCAAAACCACAGGATAACAAGCAGACAGGAAGCGGAACAGGAAGCCTTTCACAGAGGATCAAGGATAAAAAGAAACTTGCCGAGGAATTGGGAATTGGTGAGATCACTCTTACAGATATCATATCAGAGCTTGAGAAACCATCTCGTGACCCACGTGAAAACATGCCTGCACCTATCCTTAGAAGCGATGTACTTGATATGAAAGACTTAAAGCCTGGCATGATCTTAAAGGGAACTGTTCGTAACCTTGTAGATTTTGGCGCATTTGTAGATATAGGTGTTCACCAGGATGGCCTTGTACATATATCTCAGATCACAGA
The DNA here is from genome assembly GCA_015056495.1 of Butyrivibrio sp. Taxonomy (GTDB): domain Bacteria; phylum Bacillota; class Clostridia; order Lachnospirales; family Lachnospiraceae; genus Butyrivibrio. Next base: position 20,162 of record SVGC01000026.1, on the reverse strand, counting down.
CAAATTTATCAAACATCCACTGGATGCCCTGAACGTAGGTGATATCGTTGATGTACAGGTACTTGAAGTAGACATTCCTAAGAAGAGGATTGCGCTTACAATGAAGCTTTCCAAGAATAGGTGAGTCACCGGGGACGTATCAGATTGACTCATTGCACACAATGAGTCGGATTGATACGTCCCCAGTGACTCATTGCACACAATGAGTCAAACTGATACGTCCCCATTGACTCCCCGTTGACTCATTAAAAAAGTCAGAGGACCAACAATCCTCTGACTTTTCTTATTTACATTAGTTTTTCCAAGGCCTTGCGGTCTATCTTTCCGTTTTTATTTAGGGGCATATCCTCAATAGGCTTGAAAGAATTTGGAATCATGAAAGGTGGGAGCACTTCCTTGAGGGCGCCTGTGAGCTGCTTTTTATCAGCATCCCCTGTGTAGAACATGATGATTCTCTTCTTGTTGAAATCATAAATGCAGCAGGCTCTTGATACGCCATCCTGAGCCATTGCGGCAGTTTCAATCTCGCCAAGTTCGATGCGGTGTCCCAGATGCTTTATCTGAAAATCTTTTCGTGATACATATATCAGATTTCCATCACTATCATATTTTCCAAGGTCACCTGTTCTGTAGATGATGTCAATGTATCTGTTGTGGAGAGGATTCTGCACAAAAGCAGCAGCTGTGCGCTCCGGATCGTTATAGTATCCAAGAACTACAGAAGTACCTGATACGCATATCTCACCGGTTACACCAACAGTATCAGTTCCGATGAGCTTGTCTTCTTCATCCAGCAGGAATACTTCTTCATTTGGGAATGGCTTTCCGGCAGGAATGACTTCAGAATCTTCATAAGCTCTATCAAGTACATGATAGGTGCAGTTGCAGGTGATCTCAGTAGGTCCGTAGAGATTGACATAAGTAGCATCAGGAATACTTGCCTGCCATTTTTTTAGCTGTTTTACAGGCATTACCTCGCCGCTGAACATGATAAGGCGCAGAGTGTCTGGAGTCCTGTATTCAAGACCGTTCATTATGGATACAAAACACATGGCACTTACAGCCCACACAAGGACGGTAGTCTTTTTATCTGCAATATAATCCATCAGGTTCATAGGAGAGCTGAAATACTCTCTTGGAATGATCTGAACCTTGGCGCCGGTCATGATACCGCTGTAAATATCTTTGACAGATACATCAAAATCAAATGGAGCCTGATTTCCAAGGATATCATCACAAGTGATCTTAAAGATATCTGTGAAATAGCTGATAAATTCGATAACGCTACGATGGCACACTGTTACGCCCTTTGGCACACCAGTACTGCCACTTGTAAAGTTGACGTATAGCGGATCTATATCTCTTGCTGCGGCGCGAGCCCGGGCAAGGGCTGCTTCATCAATAGAAGCTGTAGCAAGTATCTCTTCAATATTCAGGATCGGCACATCAACATTTAATGAATGTGCCTGCTGGGCAAAAGTGTTATCAGTGATGATCACTGCAGGCTCAAGAACTGAAACAACTGACTCAGCTCTTGCAGCAGGCTGGCGGACATCAATAAAACTGTAGAACCCGCCTGCATAGACAGCGCCAAACATACCGCACACGCCCTGACAGCTTTTTTCCATATAAAAAGCAACAGGAGAGCCATTCTTGACGTAAGAAGTAAGATATGAGCCTACCAGTTTGGAACGTTCAATTGTTTCTTTAAAAGTCATATCTGAGCTAACATCACCAAATGCGAGTTTGTCAGGATATTTAGAAGCTGTATTTTCTAACACATCTAAAATTGATTTACAATACATGTCAATCTCCTAAAATAGGAATAGTGATTCACTTTCTGAATATAATTCGCAGAAAAGCCACTAATCTAATTGCTTTCAGTCAATGATCAATATTCGTTAATATCATAAAAATAATCGCTTACATCAGTAGTCTCGCTGGTTACAAGAAATTCTCCAAGGAATGTGGAGAAAGCAGTAGCGCCCTCAGTATTGAGGTGACCTACATCCCTGTAATAGCTTGATTTGATCTCAAAATACTCTGGCTTGATCAGATTGAAATCATAGTAGGCACAATTGTCACCTGAGAATATCTCAGTCAGCTCATTGGTAACAGCCTGATAATCATCCAATCTGTAAACAGAGAAATGGTTGGCATACGGAATGGAAGCTGCCACAAGTCGTACATTATTTTCCCTACACACCTCTGCCATTTCCTTAAGTGATTTTCTTACGCTGTCAGTAATGTACAGATCCTGAAAGGCCGTAGTATTATTGCTCCATTCTCTAGCTTCCTCCAGGGAGATTGATACCAGGTTTGAATCCATTACTTCATCAGAAGACTCAAATCCATACTGGTCTCTATGTTTAGAGGCATCCAGCACCTGGCCTGAGAGCTTCTCTTTTACATTAGTAGCTATATCAGTGTTTCTGTCATATACCCATGGAAAAAAGAAGTTTACAGAGCCGGGAGTACCAATGATCTCAGGGTCAGTAACAAATCCAATAGTGTTAGTGATCCTTGTAAGTGGATCCTCTATACTGTTTTCAGCACTCTGGAAACTGGCTTCAGCTCTGTAATTGGAGTACCTGTCCATGGACAGAGTCTGGAAATCAATAACAGCAAACACCACCTTGATATCATGCTCTTTTATAGCTTTTTCAATGGCGCGTTTAGAGTTATGAACAGACTGCATGTTGGTACCCATGTTGTAGGACACATATCCTGAAGCACTGTCAACATAGTCAGGCCTTATACCGGCTATGCACTGTGAAGAACCGGTATATATAAGGGTCAGATCCTCTTTCTGTTTGTAAAGGGTCCACATCTCTGCACTTGAACCAAGATATGGCTTTAGCAAAAATACCAGTAAATTGTTGATCAAAATGATAACGATCAAAAATGAAATTATCTTAAACAGGAGTTTAGAAGTTCGCATACATAAAACCTCCTGCACTTGTAGTAAACATAAATGATCCTAAGAATAAGAAAATCATGATCAATAGGATACCCCAACGAATAACAATATTTTTCTTTTGAATAAAGGCATACACATCAACGCCGTTTTCCTTCAGAACACTGCTTATGATCACAACCACGGTAGCCAGAGCTGCAATTATGTAACAGCACATGGTATAAAGAGGCGTAGTCAGGCTTTCATTGAATATGACAGTATTCAGATTGTACTTCAGGTCATAATGATTGAAGTGGAAAAAAGTTCTGTTTAAGCAGTAAAAACTATCGCTGACCTTATATATCCTGTCAAAATACCAGCCTATATTTACAATGAAAAAAGTACGGATTACACGAAATACGTGCATTCCCTTGCTGTCACTATTTATATGAAGGAGAGCATTTAATTTTTTAAATGCAGGCTCTGCCAGATCACTGATAGCAATGATGATGCCGTTGTACAGACCCCAGGCTACATAATGCATCTCAGCACCGTGCCATACACCTACGATAAAGAATACAAGGATATTGGCAATACCTGCCGGTAGAACGCGCTTGCAGTGAGTTCCAAAGTGCTTGCCGCACCATTTGCCAAAATTCTGCATAGGCTTGAGCAGAGCAAAAGGATAGAAGATATAATCCCTCATCCACGCGCCAAGAGATATGTGCCATCTGCGCCAGAAGTCTCCCAGAGATGTTGCAAAATAAGGCTGTCTGAAGTTCCTCATCATAGAGATGCCAAACAGTTCAGAAACGCCCATCACTATATCGATACCACCTGAAAAATCAGCATACTGCTGGATGGAATACATAAGTATAGCTACAACGAACAATGCACCTGACATACCAATCAGGTTGCCGTCGAAAACAAGTGAAATGCTGTCAGAGAGCATATTTGCAATGGCATATTTTTTCATAAGACCAAATAAAATAAGTAGAAGTGCTCTCTTGGTACGCTCCGGATCAAACTCATGAACTGAGCCAAATTGCACACCCAGCTTGTCGTAGCGGTTGATAGGTCCCTGGATCAGCTGTGGAAAATATGATACAAACAGTAAAAATCTGAAAAAGTTCTTTTCGGAAGCGTATTTGTCATTGTACATATCTATCAGGTAGCTTATGGACTGGAAGGTATAAAATGAAATACCCAGCGGAAGAAGCAGACCTGCAGAAGTCTTAAAGATAAAGTTCCAATATTTTATATAAGCAAGGATACCAAAATTAATAAGAAGAACTGACACCAGTACAAGACGTTTTTTCAAAAGAGCCTTATCCTTAAGAGCCTTTTTCTCGTCCTTGGTAAGTTCCTTGTGAGACTTTTTATATGCAGTGAAATTGGCAGAGATATTGCTTATTAGATATCCACCGCCCCATACAGTAAGTGCAGTAATTAATATGAAAAAAAGATTGCCTGAACCGGCAACAAAATAAAAGGATAAAGATGCTGCCAGCAGCAATATCCATTGGAATCTTTTTAAAAATGTATAATAAAAAAGCATTATCATCCCTATAAACAGGATAAATAAAAGCGAATACAGTTCCATAAAATAAAGCCCTGACGGGCTGCCTCCATAACAATATCGACCTACAGAAAATAGGTCATCTTCATAATGTAGAATTCTAGCATAGAACATAAATTTTTACTATAATTTATGGCGATTTAATATATATTGTCATTGCTAAATGGCTATTTTTGTAATAATATAAATAGTTGAAATGACAATTTATTATCAATCGATATGTTCATGAATTCATAGAGGTTTTTCGTGAAAGGAAACATATAATATGGCAAAAGAAATAAAAACAATTGGAGTACTTACAAGTGGTGGAGATGCGCCTGGTATGAACGCTGCTATTCGTGCAGTTGTACGTAAGGCTCTTGCAAATGGACTTAAGGTAAAAGGTATCAAGAAGGGTTACATGGGTCTTCTCAATGAAGAAATCATTGATATGGATAGACGTAGCGTAGCTGATATCATACAGAGAGGTGGTACTATCCTTGGTACAGCAAGATGTATGGAATTCAAGACTGCTGAAGGTCAGCAGAAGGGTGCTGAGATCTGCCGTAAGCATGGCATTGACGGTATGGTTGTAATTGGTGGTGATGGTTCTTACAAGGGTGCTATGGCACTTTCACGTAACGGTATCAACACAATCGGTCTTCCAGGAACTATCGATCTTGATATTGCTTGTACAGATTATACAATTGGTTTCGATACAGCCATTAACACTGCAATGCAGGCTATAGATAAGGTTCGTGATACATCCTCATCACATGAGAGATGTTCAATCATCGAGGTTATGGGACGTAACGCTGGTTATATCGCTCTTTGGTGCGGTATTGCTAACGGTGCTGACGATATCCTTCTTCCAGAAAAGTATGATTACAATGAACAGCGTATCATTGATAACATCATAGATAACAGAAAGCGTGGTAAGACTCACCACATCATCATCAATGCAGAGGGTATTGGTCATTCAACATCAATGGCTCGTCGTATTGAAGCTGCTACAGGTATGGAGACAAGAGCAACAATCCTTGGTTACATGCAGCGTGGTGGTAGCCCAACATGTAAGGATAGAGTATATGCTTCAATCATGGGTGCATATGCAGCAGATATCCTGACAGCAGGCAAGACAAACAGAGTGGTAGGCTATCGTAACGGCCAGTTCGTAGACTATGACATCGAAGAAGCTCTTGCAATGAAGAAGTACATCAACGAATATCAGTATGAGATCAGTAAGATCATCTGATCAATATTGATCAATAAATATCATAAAGAGAATAATCTAAGACCTTGCAATTTCCCTGCAAGGTCTTTATATTATCGTATTATCACATAGCCGTCGAAAAGGAGTTTAAATGATCACAAGCTATACCAATCAGAAAGTAAAAAGAATCGTTTCTTATATTCAGAAAAACAAAGCCCGCAGAGAAGACAATGTCTTTATCGTAGAAGGCATGAAGATGCTCGTTGAAGTACCTAAAAAGAATGTAAGAGAGATCTACATATCAGAGTCTTTTAGCCAAAATAAAAAGAATGAACAGGATATGCAGTACATAAAGCTGATTGGAGCAGAAGTAGAAGTTGTAGCTGATGACATCTTCAAAAAGATGGCTGATACTCAGACACCGCAGGGTGTGATGGCTGTAGTCAGTCAGTTCCACTATGAGCTTGCAGATGTCCTGGGACATAAGAATGGTCCTGCACCGCTTGTCCTTATTCTGGAAAACATACAGGATCCTGGAAACCTTGGAACTATGCTCAGATCCAGCGAAGGTGCCGGAGTGTCCGGTATCATCATGACCAGAGATACAGCAGATATATACAATCCAAAGGTAGTAAGATCCACAATGGGCTCTATTTTCAGAGTTCCTTTTATATATGTAGAAAACCTTCCTGATACTATCAGATTGCTGAGTCAGAAAGGCATCAAGACCTATGCTGCCCACCTCAAGGGAAAACACAGCTACGATAAGGCTGATTACACAGGACCTACAGCATTCCTGATCGGTAACGAAGGAAAAGGCCTGAGCAAAGAGGTTGCTGATAGTGCAGACGAATACATACTCATTCCTATGCTTGGCAAGGTTGAATCCATGAATGCAGCCACATCTGCTGCGCTTCTTACATTTGAAGCTGCAAGACAGAGACGTGGATGATAAGTCTATAGATTTTTCTATATTTAATATTTCATATATTGTAGGAGGATTTGGATATGGTAATTGGTTTTATCGGACTTGGTAATATGGCAAAGGCAATGATCGGCGGTATCTTGAGCAAGCATATCGTTGCTCCTGAAGATATCATTGGATCAGCCAAGACCAAGGAGACAAGAGACAAGGTTGCTGATACTTATGGAATTCAGGTCAGAGAATCCAATGCTCAGGTAGCAAAAGAATCTGACATAATCGTACTTGCTGTAAAACCTCAGTATTTTAGCCTGGTAATTGAAGACATCAGAGAGTACGTAGATCTGGACAAGCAGGTTGTAGTCAGCATTGCAGCCGGCAAGACCATCAAGTGGATCGAAGGCGCTTTTGAAAAACATATCAAGGTCGTAAGAGTAATGCCAAATACACCTGCCCTTGTAGGTGAGGGATGCTCAGCTGTCTGCAAGAACAGCAAGGTTACCGATGATGAGTTTAAATTTGTCATGGGAATCCTCAACAGCTTTGGTAAAGCAAGCGTTGTATCAGAGGCTCTTATGGATGTTGTAGTAGGTGTCAGCGGTTCATCACCTGCATACGTATTTATGTTCATTGAAGCCATGGCAGATGCGGCAGTAGCAGGAGGAATGCCTAGAAAGCAGGCATACGAATTTGCAGCCCAGTCTGTACTTGGAAGTGCCAAGATGGTACTTGAAACAGGTAAGCACCCTGGTGAACTTAAGGACATGGTCACTTCACCAGCCGGAACTACAATAGAAGCAGTCAAGGTTCTAGAGCAGGAAGGCTTTAGAGGAGCCGTTATTGACGCTGTTGAAGCCTGTATCGAGAAGTCAAAAGGTTTATAAAATTTAGTTAACATAACAGTTGGTTTGACAAAAATATGTTACTCTGCTAAGATTCTTTCGTAACTATTTTAACAAATATGTAACAATTAACAATGCAAAGGATTAGGTATGAAAAAAGCAAAGAGGTTATTCCTCAGGTTTTCAGCAATGCTAGTTTTGAGTGTTACTATGTTGGAAACTTACGGAAACACCGCTATGGCTAATAATACTAGAGAGCAGCTAAGCTCATTGAATGTAGGAATAGCAAGTATTATCAGTCCCAATGAATCAACTGAGAATAGCATTAATACACTCAAAGAACTTTCAGCAGTAATCGAAAGCTCAGAACAGGAAACTGTTGAAGAGGAAGAATCCACACTTGTTATGGCTAACATAAGCAATGTGATGAATATCAGGTCAGCACCAAGTGAGGATGCGGAAAAGGTTGGAGTCCTGTATAAGGACTGTGGCGGACGTATCTTAGAACAACAGGATGGCTGGACCAAGATTGAGTCTGGTGACCTTGTAGGATGGGCCAAAGACGAATATCTGTTATTTGGCGAAGAGGCTGAGGCAGCCGCTGCAGAAGTTGGAGTTACAATTGTAAGCAGCACAACAGATGCACTCAGGATCAGAACTGAAGCCAATGAGGACAGTGAAGTTCTCGGCGTTCTGACAGATAATGGATTTGTAGAAATGGGCGAAGACCTTGGAAACGGATGGGTCAGCGTAGTCTACAACGACGAAATAGGTTATGTACAGTCAGAATATGTCAGCGTAAGCTTTGAGATCGACTCTGGTGAGACAATGGCAGCCATTGAGGCCAGAGAAGAAGAAAAGAAGAAAGCAGCACTTACTGCTAATCGTGGAGCGGTATCAGCAGATGCTGATGAAGTAAAACTCCTTGCAGCACTTATCCAGTGTGAGGCAGGAAACCAATCTTACGAAGGTAAGGTAGCTGTTGGTGCAGTTGTAATGAACCGTGTTAAGAGCGGAGCTTATCCAAATACTATCTATGATGTAATCTATGCATCAGGACAGTTTACACCGGCTCTGAACGGAACAGTTGCCAAGGTATATAACAGTGGCAAGATTGCAGACAGTTGTGTACAGGCAGCTCAGGCGGCACTCAATGGTGAGACTACTGTAGGAGGAGCACTTCACTTTAGAAGAGCTGGTAACCGTGAAGGTTATGTACTTGGTGATCACGTATTCTGGTAATTAAATATTGATGGGAGAAAAGGTATGGGAGAATTTAACTTACATGGAAGAGACTTTTTGAAACTGCTGGATTTTACACCGGAAGAGATCGAGTATCTTGTAGAGCTTGCAGCAGATTTCAAGGAAAAAAAGAAAAACGGAGTTCTCACAGATGTTTATAGGGGCAAGAACATCGCTCTGATTTTCGAAAAGACAAGTACCAGAACAAGATGTGCTTTTGAAGTAGCAGCACGTGACCTGGGAATGGGAGCCACATATCTTGATCCATCAGGATCTCAGATAGGCAAAAAAGAGAGCATTGCCGATACAGCAAGAGTTCTCGCAAGCATGTTTGATGGTATCGAATACAGAGGCTTTGAGCAGGAAAAAGTTGAAGAACTTGCAAGATATTCCAAAGTTCCTGTTTGGAATGGACTTACAAATGAGTTCCATCCAACACAGATGCTTGCTGACCTCCTTACTATCAAAGAGCAGTTTGGCAAGTTAAAAGGCATCCACCTTGTATATATGGGTGATGCAAGATATAACACAGGTAACTCACTTATGGTTGTATGTGCCAAGATGGGAATGCATTTTACAGCATGTGCTCCTAAGAAATACTGGCCATCACAGCAACTCATTGATACATGCCAGGAGATAGCTAAGCAGACTGGCGCAGTGATCGATTTTGAAGAAGATCCTGTAAACGGCACAGTTGGTGCAGACGTTATCTACACAGATATCTGGGTATCCATGGGCGAGCCTGACAGTGTTTGGGAAGAGAGAATACATGACCTCCTTCCATACAGAGTTACAATGGACATCATGAACAATGCCGGTCCAGACTGTGTATTCATGCACTGTCTCCCATCATTCCATGATCTCAACACAACAATTGGTCGTGAAATCAAGGAAAAATATGGTCTTGATGAGATGGAAGTTACTAATGAAGTATTTGAATCTCCAAGATCCATCGTATTTAGAGAGGCTGAGAACAGAATGCATACCATTAAAGCAGTAATGTATGCTACAATCTAATATGCAAATTAATACGTCAGGGGTACAATGTATCTCTGACGATATTTTTCTACAGGGAGAAAAAGATGATCTTAGTTGTAGACGTAGGAAATACAAATATTACATTTGGTGTTTTTAAAGGAAAAGACTTGGTATGCTCTTTTAGACTTATGACTAAAACAGAACATACCTCTGATGAATACGGAATCTCTGAAATGGCCATGCTAGAGGCTCAGGGAATCAAGAAAAAAGATATAGAAGGTATCATCATTGCCAGTGTAGTTCCGCAGGTAATGCACTCATTGGTATCCTCTTTTATCAAATACCTGGATAAAAAGCCATACGTAGTAGGACCTGGTATTAAAACAGGTATCAGTATCACTACAGAAAATCCTAGAGAAATAGGACCAGACCTTATTGTAGATGCAGTTGCAGGTTACGAGTTATATGGCGGTCCTGTACTGGTAATTGATTTTGGCACAGCCACTACCTATGAGATAGTAAATGCAAAAGGCGAATTCTGCGCAGGCGTTGTATCACCTGGAATCAGATTGTCTGCCAAGGCTCTGTGGGAAGGCACAGCCAAACTTCCTGAGATAGAGATCCGCAAGCCTAAGTCAATACTTGCACAGGAAACAGTGTCCAGTATGCAGGCAGGCCTTGTATATGGACAGATTGGTCAGACTAATTACATTGTAGATCAGATGAAAAAAGAATTTGGCGATAAAAACATGAAAGTCGTAGCCACAGGTGGTCTTGGAAGACTGATCTCAGAAGAGTCTGACAGAATAGATATATATGATCCTAACCTTACACTTAAAGGTCTTTTCCTCTTATATGAAAAAAATAAGAGAAGCAAGCCAAAGACTGATAAATTTGAAGATTGAGTGATCAGTAGAGAGTAGAGGTAAAAATGAGCGATATATTTATGGATGATTTTCCGGATGATTATACGGGACGTTCCTTTAGTAATAACATAAAAAAAGATAAAGAAGATGAAAAAGGCGAGACAAGAGAAGTATTCAGCATGGGCGGATCACCTGAAGATGTAGATAAGGGGATCCATTCACAGACCTTTGATCCAACTGATATCCAGCGTAAGGGTCAGCACCTTATTATCAACAAGGAGACCGGTAAGGTTACTAACGCTGAAACAGGAGAAGAAGTTACAGATATCGACGTGGTTACAGAAGATGGAAGCCTTGGCAGTGTATCAGCCAATGGCAGGATCATCCTGTGCGGCGCCAATGCATATGAGCAGAAGTATTACTTCAACCCGCTATTTAAGAAGATACCTGAAAGTATACAGAAAGAGCTTCATATCATCTGTGTATTGTTCACTCAGCATGTTGGAGGCGTCTTCACTATTGAGTTTGAAGATGATGGTGAAGTTACTATTGAGACCAATGCTGATGAAGATGATATCACATATGATGAAGTAGGAGCAGGTCTGCTTGTAGGCGAAGTAAGACGCCAGAGACAGGATCTTTTTGAAGCTGTTGCAATGTACTACCGTATATGCATACTTCATGAGAATGCTTCAGATGTACTTGGAGAAGATGATATCTGAGAGATTTTGGTAATCTTTAGTATTTTTGTGAGTCTTGTGGAGATTGGAAAAAGATATCTGAGAGATTGGGTCAACTTTAGTATGATTGTGATTCTTGCAGGAGCTTGGAAAAGAAGATATCTGAAAGTTTTTGGCAAATATGGATTTTTTTGATGGTATATTTGGATGAGTGGATTTGGAAAGCTGAAGATTGGCAGCGTAGAACTTGATAACAATGTGATACTTGGACCTATGGCAGGCATATCTGACCTGCCATTTCGTCTGCTATGCCATGAACAGGGCGCAGGCCTTGTATGTATGGAAATGGTCAGTGCCAAGGCAATCACCTATAAAAATAAAAATACAGACAAGCTCATGGACATTCATCCGTTAGAGCACCCTGTATCCTTACAGTTGTTTGGTTCAGAGCCTGATGTAATGGCAGAGGCAACCCGCATGATCGCTGATAAACCATATGACATCCTTGATGTCAACATGGGATGCCCTGTACCAAAGGTAGTAGGCAACGGTGAAGGTTCAGCACTTATGAAAAAGCCTGAGCTCATAGAGGAAATCGTTAAAGCGCTGGTGTCAGCCACAGACAGGCCTGTTACAGTCAAGATCAGAAAAGGATTTAACGATAACAGTATCAATGCTGTGGAATGTGCTCTTGCAGCTCAGCAGGGAGGAGCGGCAGCAGTCGCTGTTCACGGAAGAACTAGAGAACAGTACTATTCAGGTAAGGCAGACTGGTCTATCATTGCCAAAGTCAAGGATGCAGTAAATATCCCAGTCATCGGTAACGGAGATGTAGTAGACGGACCTAGTGCCAAGGCTCTTTTTGAAGAGACCGGCTGTGATGGAATCATGATCGCCAGAACAGCGCAGGGCAATCCATGGATATTTAGAGAGGTTGTGTCGTATCTAAAAGGAGAAGGAACACCTGACAGACCTTCACCTCAGGAAGTTTATGATACAGTAATGAGACATGCTGATCTGCAGCTTGAATATAAAGGCGAATACATAGGCATCCGAGAGATGCGCAAACACGTCTCCTGGTATACTGCAGGATATCCTGGATCAGCAAGATTCAGAAATATCATAAATCAGATGGAAGATATGGAATCACTAAAGAAAGCTTGTGGAGATATCTTTTTACAGGGAATTAGATAAGGATTGTTGCAAATAGGTTATTTGAAGTCGCAAGAGCATATATTTTGTGAGAATGGAAGTCGGTGCAAGCCTGTGAATTCAAGGTGTTTCCTATACCGTTGACACAATGCGCTATCATGGTTATAATACTTAAGTTAAATTGGAACTTGAAATTTGATTCTTATATATAAAGAAGTAGTACCGTTTTATTAAAAGAATACTATGAAGAAGGGGATACGAACATGGAAGAAAAGAAAAATATTTTAACTTACGAAGGACTTAAACGCTATGAGGATGAGCTTGAAAACCTCAAGGTTGTAAGACGTAAGGAAGTAGCAGAGAAGATCAAGGAAGCAAGAGCTCAGGGCGACCTTTCAGAGAACGCTGAGTACGATGCAGCTAAAGATGAGCAGAGAGACATCGAAGCTCGTATCGAAGAACTTGAGAAGATTCTTAAGAATGCAGAAGTAGTAGTTGAAGAAGATGTAGACCTTGAAAAGATCAACATCGGCTGCAGAGTTAAGATCCACGATTTTGATTATGATGAAGATGTAGAGTACAAGATTGTTGGTTCTACAGAAGCAAACAGTCTTGAAGGAAAGATCTCAAACGAGTCACCTGTTGGTAGAGCTCTTATCGGAGCTAAGAAAGGCCAGACAGTTGAAGTTGAGACACAGGCTGGAGTATTTAAGTATAAAGTACTTGAGATTCAGAGATCATAATAGTTGAAACTAACCCGTGGATTGGAAATAATTGAAAAGTTATTACTAAGAAGCGGGTATATTATTATATGCCCTTGGGGCTTGATATGGAGGAAACAAAGTTGGCAGAGAATAATCAGCAGAACAATGAACAAAAGCCACAGACAGAAGCAGAGCTTGGTCGTCTTTTACAGGTAAGAAGAGATAAACTTAAGGAATTACAGGATGCAGGTAAGGATCCTTTCCAGATTGTAAAATATGATCAGACACACCATACTCAGGAAATCCGCGATAATGCAGATAAGCTTGAGACAGTTCTTGAAGTTGGAGAAGATGGCAAGACTATCACTCCTTCAAGAGAAGATATTCCAGCTGATAAGATTGTATCTATTGCTGGTAGAATGATGTCTAAGCGAGTAATGGGTAAAGCTTCTTTTGCTAATATCCAGGATCGTGATGGCCGTATTCAGGTATATGTATCACGTAATGACCTTGGTGATGAGGCTTATGCTGATTTCAAAAAGATGGATATTGGTGATATCGTTGGTATCAAAGGTTTTGTATTCAAGACCAAGACTGGCGAATTATCTGTTCATGCATATGAGCTTATTCTTCTGGCCAAATCTCTGAAGCCACTTCCAGAGAAGTTCCACGGCCTTACAGATACAGAGATCAGATACAGACAGCGTTACGTTGACCTCATCATGAATGAAGATGTTAAAGAGACATTCAAGAAGAGATCAGCAATCATCCGTGAGATCCGTAACTTCCTTGCAGGAAGAGATTTCATGGAAGTTGAGACACCTATGCTCGTTGAGAACGCAGGTGGCGCAGCTGCAAGACCATTCATTACACACTACAATGCTCTTGATGAAGAGAGAAAGCTTCGTATCTCCCTTGAGCTCTACCTCAAGAGACTGATCGTGGGTGGTATGGAAAGAGTCTTCGAGATCGGACGTGTATTCCGTAATGAAGGTACAGATACAAGACATAACCCAGAGTTCACACTTATGGAGCTCTATCAGGCATATACAGACTATGAAGGAATGATGGAACTTACAGAGTCTATGTTCCGTTACCTTGCTGAAAAGGTATGTGGTACAACACAGATTCCTTATGGTGATAACATCATCGACCTTGGTAAGCCATTTGAGCGTCTTACAATGAACGATGCTATCAAGAAGTACACAGGCATTGACTTCGATACAATTAAGACAGACGAAGAAGCTAAGGCTATCGCTAAAGAGCGTGGCGTAGAATTTGAGGATCGCCATACTAAGGGTGATATCATAAACCTCTTCTTTGAAGAGTTCTGCGAAGAGAAGCTGATCCAGCCTACATTTATCATGGATCACCCACTTGCAATCTCACCTCTTACTAAGAAGAAACCTTCAGATCCTGAAAAGGTTGAGCGTTTCGAGCTCTTCATCAATACTTGGGAGATGTGTAATGCATACTCAGAGCTGAACGATCCTATCGATCAGCGTGAGCGTTTTGCTGCTCAGGATGCTAACGCAGCAGCCGGTGACGAAGAAGCAGAGCACACAGATGAGGACTTCCTCAATGCTCTTGAAATCGGTATGCCACCAACAGGCGGTATCGGCTACGGTATCGACAGACTCTGCATGCTGCTGACAAATAGTGCTGGTATCAGAGACGTACTGCTCTTTCCAACGCTGAAATCTTTAGATAAGTAAAACCCAGTATTCATGCGAGTTTTGGAAGATTTTATCTCCACTTTTTATAATGAACATTTAAGTACATCGAAGATGTTAATTGCTCTGGAATCCAGCGTTTATGCGGGTCCCAGAGCAAATATTTTGACAATAATTTATTTTGTTTGACAACACTTTGACCACACCTGATCAATGCAGCCCAATAACGGCGCGGCATTTGGTGCGTGGCAATCTTTTGAATTTCGGCGCGAATGCGCTATCAGTGAGTCCTATTCACGGATTACTATTCCATTTTTGCTTTTTAGAGGGATTTTTTTGATGACTTCCTTTATGGTATTAACTTATTGGGGGTTACATTAAGGAATTTACGTATTGAGGCTTATTTTTCGGGATTTACTTTACGGTAAAGAGCTATTTTATCCGTACAAACGGCGCAGGAAAAGCTCTTTAGGCAGATGAAGTACGGATAAAAGTGCTAGTAAAGAGCCATCTTACCCGTACAAACGGCGCAGGAAAAGCTCTTTTGGAAGATGAAGTACGGATAAAAGTGCCAGTAAAGAGCCATCTTACCCGTACAAACGGCGCAGGAAAAGCTCTTTTGGAAGATGAAGTACGGATAAAAATGCTATTAAAGAGCCATCTTATCCGTACAAACGGTCAGTAGACAGCTCTTATACCACATAATATACGGATAAGATGGCGTATAGTCTGTAATCTTATCCGTACAAGGGAAGAGCATGGAACAAGAGATAGCTATGTTGTACGGATAGGAATAAAGAATAGCATTGAACTTATCCGTATGGCATGGATGATAGGACCAGATGATAGGGTGATAGGACCGGATCATAGGCCTGATGGCTGGTGCATGAAAAGAGAGTGTATGAAAAAGATAAAGATAAATAATAACAGAGGAAAATCTATGACAAATTATAATGAGATAATTGGTGAATTACAAAAAAGAAAGGTGCAACTGGAAGCGAGTATAGCCATAGCAAATAAAAAGATTGAGAAATTGCCAGAGGGAAAGCTGCGGATCTCGTACTGTAGAGGGAATCCGCAGTATTACAAGATTATTGACTCTGCCGATACTCACGGGAAGTACATCAAAAAAAGCGATTTCAAGATAGCACAAGAGCTGGCGCAGAAGGATTATCTGAAAAAGATTATTGATGTAGCGCAGGAAGAACTAAAAATTGTAAAAAGAGCTATAGGTGCGGGCACCAACTTCCCAAAAACAAAGGAAGATAATCAGGGAATTATTACTCCAGAGGCGGTATATGACGGTCTCAAGAAGGAAAGAAAAATTCTCGTGTCTCCACTTTTGATAAGTGATGAGGAGTATGCCAGAAGATGGAGTGAGGAACAGTTCCGCATCAGCACTTATAAACCAGAGGAAAAAATATATACAACTAGGCGTGATGAGATGGTGCGATCCAAGTCGGAGATGATGATTGCGGATATGTACTTTGAGATTGGAGTTCCATACAGATATGAGTGCGAGCTGCGGCTCAAGAGCGGTGTCATCAAATACCCTGATTTTACATTACTTAACAAGAGGACGAGAGAAGTTATATATCACGAGCACCTTGGCAGGATGGATGATGAGAAATATCGGAAAAAGAATCTGCGCAAGATAGAGGAATATAGAAGAAACGGAATTTTTGTGGGGAAGAATCTCATCCTGACTTTTGAAGAGGATGGATGTCCGTTCAACATAAGAGAATTTGAAAAGAGCATAAGGGAGATTATATAGATGCTTTTTCTGAGTGTTACAATTATAAGGAGTTATAGGTTACTAAATAGATATGCTTGAGGTGTTACTAACAAAAGTTGCGGCAATCAGAGACGTGTTGTTGTTCCCTATAAAACAAAGCAGAAAGTTATAGCAAGGATTGAATACGTATGGATAATGTAAAACCAATACTGACTGTTGATGAGCAGATTCAGCATTTGAAGGATAAGGGTGTTAGATTTGAAATAATGGATGAAGATAGTGCCAGAGATTATCTAATCAAGCACAATAATTATTTTAAACTTACATCATATAGAAAAAACTATGGAAAACACCATGATGGTGAAAATAAAGGTAAGTACATAGATCTTGATTTTGCGTATCTTGTAGATATTGCTGTAATAGATATGCAGTTGAGATACATGATTGTTCCTATGGCATTGGACATAGAACATCATACCAAGTTGCAGATCCTTAGAAAGGTAGAAGAGGCTTCTGAGGATGGATATCAGATTGTTCAGGACTATATAGATTCGCTTAGCGAACAGCAAAAATCAGTATATGAAGGTGAAATCAATCGTAACAGAGGCAATATATATTGTGGAGATATCATCAGTAAATATGATGGCAACTATCCAATATGGGCATTCCTTGAAATAATTCCGTTCGGACGGCTTGTTTCTTTATACAGTTTTTGCGCAGATAGGTTTGCTGATAAAGAAATGAAGAACAATTTCTACCGGCTTTTGACCTGCAAGGAAATCAGAAATGCTTCAGCTCATAGTAACTGTATTCTCAATGATTTAAAAGCCAGAACAGCAAGTCATGACACTAATGCTGGAGTAACTAAGGCATTGATGAATATAAAAGGTATGAATACCAATTTTAGAAAGAACCGCATGAGTAATGATAGGGTTCAACAGATTGTAACGCTCCTATATATGCAAAAGGAGATTGTCTCAAGCAGTGGTGTTCACACTAAGGAAGCTAAAGGACTTCATGAAGTTATGGACAGAGCCTACAAGAATAAGGATTATTATAAGAATAATCCTATGCTCAAGAGCACGTTTGATTTTCTGAAAATGGTGGTTGACAGTTGGTTTGCCCATGAGTAAAATATAATCACAAAGAAAAAGTTTGACTTTTGCAGAGCGGCATTGCACATTGTGTGATGTTAGCTCTGTTTTTCGTTATATAGATATTTCTCGCCCTGGTTGGGGCTTTTTTTATGTTCGTATAATGCAAACGGTGTTTGCGCATTGCATCTCGATAGCTATTATATGCTGTTCTATGATTAAAGAGTCTTAAGATTCTAGGAAATTTCCAAGTGTTTTAGCATCATTTCAAAGGAGGGAGACGATGGCTAGAAGAAATATTGTGGAGCGTTACATCAGAGCTGATATTGAAAAGCGCGTTGAGATTATTCTTGATAACTATGGTATGTTCAATCGCATTCTTGATGGTTACGAGCAGAGTCTTAGCATTGTTATTCGCAATGAGCGTGATTATAACAGAAAAAGGCTTTTGGGTGACAGTGGTATCAGAGTACAGACATCCAATATTGGAGACATCACCGCTCAGACAGCTGTTGAGAACGTGACGATTCAGCAGGCGATTCATGATGGTGACTGGTATGCAGCTACAAAAGGTGCTATGGATAAAATGGATCTGTATAGAGCCAGTGGAATATACCCAGGTAAAAATCTGATCTTTACATATGAAACTGACAAAAAGCCTCTAGATATAAAAGGCATGAGAAAGATGCTGTTTGAATTATTTTGTCACGATTAAATAGATGTCTGGAAAGAAAAAAAGAGTAATATTTTGATATAATGAAAATAGATTTCACTAAGGCAGCCGATATCAACAAATTGATGGAGACAGCTTTAAAGCATGGTGACTTCACTGGAAAGGAATATGTTAAATTGAAGAAAACAATATTTGTAGCATTTATGCTAATAATGACAATAGGAACAGTTGGATGCGGAGCAAAGAATGAAGACGCAGATATAATTGGTGGAGCTGATGAACCAACATCAATTTCTTTAACTTCAAATGAGAGTGAGCCTGTTATATCCGGTACATGGCAAACAGCATCTATAGGTTATGAGGCTGATGGAGAAATGCAACCGGAGTACTATGTACAGTTCAGTGATTCAGAGATCATCTATGGACATATGGAAAAGAATAATTTTGTTCCCGAATATTTTGATAGCATTTCGCAATTTGAGGAGATGGCAGAAGGCGGTTATATAATCCAAGCTGAATCTGAAAATGGTGTACAGTATACTTATAAGTCTGCTGAGGGAGATGAAAATATTCTGGAGTATTATGCGACATGGAACGACGAAGAATTTTCAGAGAAATACAGCGGCAGTTCATCTCTTAGCAGATGTGAATAATGGGGAAAGTTAATAGAATAAGGCGAATCGCGATTTGCAGAGGTTAAGATAAGTTGAAACACATATAATTATATGTATAAAGTATATACATGATGAGGAGTTGATTCCATGGAACAAGTAGCAATAAGATCTTGGGGAAACAGTCAGGGTATAAGGATTCCAAAGGATATACTTGATAAAATGCAGTTAAAAATCTCTGATGTACTGGACATTGAAATAAAGGATGACACAATTGTGCTAAAGAAGCAGTTTGTCCATAAAACTTTTGAAGAAAGGTTGGCAGAATATAACGGAGAAATAACGGTTTGCGATTTTGACTGGGGTGAACCGATGGGGAGAGAAATTTTATGACTGAATTTAAAATAAGCGTGTTTTGATATAAAAACGGTGGCTATAAGTCGAAAGATTTATAGTCACTATTTTTTTAAAAATTATTTTGATGTAACTATTGACATTACATCTCAGAGATGATATATTTGTAATATCAGATGAAACCGCAACGGTTACATCAGCGGACTTTTTAACAATCGAGGATAATTACCTCGCAGGGCAGAGCCCGGAAAGGAAAATAATCATGACAAATAAGGAAAAAGCATTAGCTCTCATCGGAACATTCGTATCAGGAGACACAGCAAAGGCAAAGGAACTTCTTGCACCAGGTTATATTCAGCATAACCTCGCATTTGGAACAGGGGCAGATGCATTTGTAGCAGCAGTTGAAGGACTTGCACAGGCACCTGTAAAAACAACAGTTAATAACATTCGTGCATTCGAGGATGGAGATAAGGTTTTCCTTCAGACAGTATATAATTTTGCAGGAGCAGGAGAGCAGGTTGGATTCGATGTTTTCAGATTCGATGCAGACGGTAAGATTGCAGAGCACTGGGATAATCTGGCAGACAAGGTAGCTCCTAATCCTTCAGGACATACTCAGATTGATGGAACTCTTGAGAAGAAAGATGTAGATAAGGAAGAGACACGTAAGGTTGTTGCCGGATTTGTAGGCGATGTACTTCGTGGGGAGAATCCTGACAAGCTCACTTCTTACTACGATGGAGATAAATATATCCAGCATAATACTTCAATTGCAGATGGTCTTTCAGGTCTTGACTGTAACCATTGCAACTACATCTGCCACGAAGTAAAATGGTGATAGGAGGGCGTAAAGCGTCCAGTGTACGATTGTTCTGCGCCGACCGAAATGAAATGGAGAGATTAAAAATGCAGATATCAAGCAGATTTACGGTTGCACTTCATATTTTTACATGTGTGGATACATTT
>SVGC01000025.1 GCA_015056495.1 Butyrivibrio sp. | reverse complement strand
ATGTTCTCGTTAAAGAAGGATTTAACGAATAGATACTCATATCGCCCCACCTCATCTAAACTCATCTAAAAGCTGCATCTAAAAGCCATTCCTACTTATTAAAAACTGGCAATCCAATCTTACCGGTTATCACCGCTTCTATCAAAAGTATTGTTCCTACAGAAACACTGGCACCAGAAAAATCATCTCTGATATTAAGAATGACTGCTATAGCAATAAGAATAATAGTAATGATTCCGCATGCTATTTTTATCTTTTTCTGATTTTTCTTATCTTCAAAGTCAACAGCATATATAATCAGCCCAAGACAGATACATAGTGCAAGCGTGGCGATAGCAGCTCCTTTCCCTGTTCCACCGCTCTTATATAAATACAGTAATCCAATAAACTGTATAAAACCTGCAGCAACTAAGGATACACTTGTTACTATTTTACTGCCCAGATCACTTTTAACCTCTGGAACCATAGCAGCAAGTCTGAAAACTCCTACAACATTCAGGAAAGTACCTACTACAAACAATATCCAGCCCCAAATTCCCATTTCATCAGGCATCGCGCAAAACAATGCACATCCAATCATGACTAATGCAATGCATATAGCTAACTCTAATGGTGAAAATGTGGGCTTATTCTTAGAATACTTCTCTTCGAGTTTTTTTAAATCAATTCCCATCAGGAACGCCTCCATGAAACCAAGGTGTATTTGCGGCAAATCACCTCAATTACCTTCTGTTACTTCATCTCCCAAATACTCTATGTTTTTCTCCACTATATTCCTTGAAAAAACTGCCCCGTAAAAGGACCTGTACATCTCCCAAAGCTTTTCCTTGGATCTGATACTACTATTTTCCAGCACAAGTATGATGAATGGAACTCCAAAGCACCGTACCCGCAGCCCGGTATCTATACAGCCGTTTCTTTCATAAAACCCGATGCGCCTTGTCTGAAGTTCTTTAAGGTCTCGTTCTTTAGTATAAGCAGGATCTTCTACCTCTAGGATTATTAGCCCTGCTCCCGACATATATTCACGTAGCAGCTTAATGATTTCACTGCCAAGCCCTTTATTTCTGTACTTTGGATAAACGGCAAGGTAGTCCACAAGAAAGTTCATTCCCTGCTTTACGAGAAACGTGTACCCGATTATCTCAGAATCATCAAACAATCCCAGGCACTCATATACACCATCTTCAACAGCTTTTAGGATTACCGGAAGCTTTTTAAGCTCATCCTTGATAAAATCGTGGACCAGCCGTTCCTGATATATGGTTGTAATTTCAGCGCTTCGAAGCTTCCTTAGTTTCATTGGTCTAATACCTCTGCCACTGCTTTTCCAAGCTCACCTTTTATTCGTTCAAGCTCACTGTTTATCTCATTCATTCTGTCTGCATCCTTGTTAAATACATAGAATTCAGATAATCATCCCGCACTAATTTCTTAGTGCGACAGCCCCTTTTCTTTTTATTTATTCCTCGCCTGTACTGACTACATCCTCAACTTTTATATTCTCTTTACCCTCAACAATCCTGTATTCCATATGATCTCCATGGTAGTTTATCCTGGAAAATATTTTCCACTATTGTACCCTTTTGTTCAGTCGATAAATATACCGGGCACCCCCTGCTTTCGAAGCGATTCTTTCTCCATATCACTAAGAGGACTCTCGTGAGATTGTCCATCACTTTTATACTTGCCTGCTTCAATCCGGGCATAAAGATTACCTATGAAAGTTGCATAGATTATTTATATTCATTTCATATCAACGAATTAGTTAGATGGTCATATAAATTCAAATTTAATGTATCATTTAACTCCGGAAAAATTCCTCAAGTGAATTTGCAATTAGCTCTGATTCGTTATCTATAGGATCATATTCATAAACCTTACCATCAAACAAATAAAATGGATTGCCTGCACCATCATCCGAGAACACCACGCCTGACAATCCGTACTCATTCTGATAATAAGAACTCCACTTTTTGATTTCATCATAGGGATAGATGATCCATCCAATTTCCATCATTTCTCCGGTCTTAGGATGAATCATAATTTCCATTATCCCGTTTGAATGCCTAAGTATTGCTATCAACTCTTTAGGAAGAGTATCTACACAGTTTAAAGGTTCCTGTAAACTTATCTTCTCTTTATACTTTTTATTTATCAGATTGAATACTTTCATTTTTCTATCTCCAGTATTTAGATATAATCAACATCTGTTCTGTAGCCGTAAACTGTAGCAACCCCATTTTCAACTGTTCCGGGAACATGGATCCTTTTAAGACATTCCATAGCATAAGTTTTATTTTCCGGCGTCAGCTGAATCTGAAGATATTCAATCTTGTCCCAATCCCTTGGTTCACAACCAAAATGAGCCCATGTGCCGTCCCAATTACTCAAGCAGCCGGTCTCTGTGTCTTTTGTTCTCCACCTTATGAGTGGAGCATCCTTTATTAATTCATTATCATAGTAAAAAGCTCTGAATATCTCATTCCACTTGGTATTGTTCATTGTTCTACCGCCCTGTATGGTAATTCCTTCTTTGCCAGCAATGACTTTATGTACTCGCTTCGGCTTCCATCCCACAGGCATTTCACACACTTTCCACCTTTAAAGGAATGGTTGCAGTTCTCGTAACCATATAGTATAGAAGCACATTCAGGGCATAACGAGCTCATCTTTGATGCACTCTTTAAAAATTCGCTTCCACATTCGTCACATATAGCTATTTCCCCTGATGGCATGTCACTCATTTCTGAAACCTCTTTTCTCATGCTCTTAACAAATCTTTACATCAATTAATTTTAATAGTTTTCCATGGAAAATTAAAGCAATAAAAAACCTGGCTTCGGAGAAAACTCCCACACCAGGCCTTATAAATCTGAACAAAGCTGTATAGCTCATGAATCAATTATTTAGTGTTCTTATAAGCCAGCTTCCTGCCTTATCTGATCCAACCAGCTGATCCAACCATTTACTGTGTCATTTACTGGGTCAAACACAAGTTTAGGTGAACCGTTTTTCGGAAGGATTCCTTTTACCTTATTTGGGCATAAAAAAATCTTTAATAAATAACTTTCATATTTAGGTTGAATTTAGGAAGATATCGTACAATAGTGATACAGAATTATAAAAAATGCGAATGGTAGCTCGCAATACAAGATACTCCACGAACTAAAAACAAATCACGAATTGTTGTCAGGAGGACACCTACATGATCAAAAAAAGATTTTTTTTAACTTCGCTGGGTATTATTACTGCTATTGCTATATCCGGATGCAGCTATGATGCTTCAGCACAGGAAAACACAACTACACAAGTCACAGAAACAGTAAGTTCATCATCAGATGAAACCAATAGCAAAAACTCTACTTCATCTGAAGTCACACAAACCAGTACTGATGATATATTTACTTCACGTGATTCAGAACAGGAAG
Source organism: Butyrivibrio sp. (assembly GCA_015056495.1). Classification (GTDB taxonomy): domain Bacteria; phylum Bacillota; class Clostridia; order Lachnospirales; family Lachnospiraceae; genus Butyrivibrio. The sequence continues at coordinate 52,333 of SVGC01000025.1, read as the reverse complement.
CTGATCTTGAAAATGCTGAATATATAACCATTTCAGATGGAGAAGATGTAACAATAACAGAAGAAGGCGTTTATGTAATAAGCGGAACTGCAAGCAATGTAACCATAACAGTTGATACGCAGGATGAGAATGCCAAGGTGCAGCTTGTGTTGGATGGTGTTTCAATTACCAATACCGATTTTCCCGCAATATATGTAATTTCTGCAGATAAAGTATTTATAACTACTACTGATTCTGAAAACACTCTTGAAGTCACAGGCTCGTTCGTGGCCGATGGGGATACTAATACAGATGCCGTAATTTATTCTAAGGATGATCTTACCTTTAACGGAACCGGCACACTTAATATCACATCCGCTAACGGCAACGGTATATCTGGAAAAGATGATGTCAAATTCACCGGAGGAACATACGTAATCAATGCATCAGAAGATGGCATTGAAGCTCATAATTCAATTGCAGTTAGTGATGGTACTTTCACGGTAACTTCCGGAAAAGATGCTTTTCATAGTGAAGATGATGAAGATACAACCGTAGGATATATCTACATTTCAGGTGGTAATTTTACTATAAATGCCTCAGATGATGGTCTTCAGGGAACAACCTGGGTGACAATTGACGGCGGTACATTCGATATTACTGCAGCTGAAGGTATTGAAGGAACATATGTGACTATAAATGATGGAACCATCTCAATTTCAGCCTCTGACGATGGTATCAATGCTACAGCAAAGAGCAGTTCATACAGTGTAGTTGTTGAGATTAATGGCGGTACAATTGACATCACAATGGGCAGTGGTGATACTGATGCGATTGACGCAAATGGAAGTATTTATATAAATGGCGGTAATATAACAATTACAGCTTCTTCAGCATTTGATTATGACCAGTCAGCTACTCTTAATGGCGGAACAGTAACCGTAAATGGAACTCAGATCACTGAAATCACAGCGTCAATGATGGGCGGCGGTGCCATTGGTGGTGGCCGAGGTGGTATGGGTGGTCAGAACCCTACAGGCACGGTTCCAAGTGAAGGCGGCGCTATTGGCGGACAGAATGCCGGCGGCGCTACTCCTGAAGGCACAGCCCCTGGAGGAAATGGTGGCGGCTTCGGAGGCGGAAAAGGCGGAAACCGCTAACTAGATATGAATAATCTGCATGCATCCTGAAAGCCATTGCATAGAAGTGCGATATCAGTGCCACTATATGCTTGAACTAGTAATGAACTAATACTAAACTGTGATTATGAAAAAATTTATTAGAGCAATAGAAATAATCATAGTAGCCATAGTAACAGATTATATTTTTCTTCTATCAGGTCTAACGGCTGCATGGGGAATGGATTTTATTTTCATCGTACTTCTTCTCCTGCTTCCGTGTTTGTGTAGTATTTTGTTTTATATGATCATTCAGTCTCCATCGGCAAAAGAGAAAGTGGCGTTCACTGCATTCCGGCTAATATTATTGTTTGCCATGGTGAGATTTTTGGATACGAGATATCTTGGAGGCGAAGAAATAATATTCTATGCCCTTGTTTGGTATATTACTTTTATAGATGCAGTTTTATCTGTATTAGTTTTTTATCTAATCGGATGGTGGATAAAAAGAAAACAATTAAACGCTTCCTTGAGTATTCGTGGCAAAAGAGTCGTAATGGTCTTGCTGACTTGTTTTATGATCATTACAATTCCTATTTTGTTGAAAAGATATTGGAATTTTTTTGATGGTTCTTGGTCGGGAACTTATGCTGGTAGATTTAGTAATGATAAGGTGGTTCTTGATCAGTTTGATTTTTGTTACAACGATGTAGTTGAAGCTGATTTTAAGGTTAGAGACGGTTTGATAGTATTGGATATTGACTCTATTCGAATAAAAGAGAATTCAACAGATATTTATACAGATTCTCAAAAGCAGATAATGTTAGACAAAATCATTTCCTTAGCTGAAAATGATAGCATTAGTATGGGCAGTATTCACGAAATATTGTTTCACTATGGCACTAGACAGACTGATTATACCATTTTGGATCGAGTATATGATTCATATATAGTCTCCGACTATTCTGATGGTTCGTGGTCTGGAACTTACGCTTCTTCTGAAAGTAATGATAAGGTGGTTCTTGATCAGCATTATTTTTGTTACAACGACATTGTTGAAGCGGATTTTAAGTATGTAGACGGTGCGGTAGTATTGGATACCGATTCTATTCGAATAAAAGAGAATTCAGCAGATATTTATACAGATTCTCAAAAGCAGCAAATGTTAGACGAAATCATTTCTTTAGCTGAAAATAATGGCATCCACCTGTCAGATAGCTTATACCTATACTATAACGATTGGGATTTTACCGTTTTGGATCGAATATCTGAGTGATTATTATAAATGCCCTTCACGGTTTTCATTGTCTTATGCAAGACTAATGCTACCTGAAGGGCATTCATATTTGTCAAGTTGTCTGTGACCGATCTGCAAAAAGCTTTTCTATTTTAAGTATGACTAAAAGTGGGCATAGTATAGAAAATCATTACAATGCTACTATAATAGCAATTTATTGCCATTTTTGCGCAATAATGCTATAATAGTAGCAATTGAAAGGACGTGATTATGGATAATACAAACTACCTATGGGACACTCCGTCTGATGTAGCTATGAAATTAGCAAAGAGAATCAAAGAAATACGAAGAAGAAAGAAAATCACGCAAAAAGAGCTGGCAGGCAGAAGTAATGTTAGTTATGCTACTCTGCGTAAATTTGAAAAAACAGGACAAATTTCACTTGAATCATTCATAAAGCTAACTATGGAATTAGGCTTGATACAAGAGATTAATAGTTTGTTTACAGAACCGGTATACAACAGCATCGAGGAGGTAATTAATGCAAGTAAATAGAACTCTAGATGTTTATTACCATGGACAGCAGGTAGGTACACTAGCAGAAACACCTGATAAAAGAGTTGCTTTTCAGTATACTAATGAATGGCAAAAAAATGGTTTTTCTATTAGCCCATTCTCTCTTCCTCTACGAAATGACGTTTTTGTTCCAAATGAAAGATCTTTAGATCGTTTTGGTGGTTTATTTGGAGTTTTCGCCGACAGTCTTCCTGATAGTTGGGGACAATTGCTTCTTGATAGATATTTACAATCAATAGGCATAAAGAGAGACGAAATAACTACATTAGAAAGACTTGCATATATTGGCAAAAGCGGAATGGGGGCTCTTGAATACATACCATCCAAGGAATCTGATTTTAATTACATGAATACCGGGTTAGATTTTGATGAAATAGCAAAAGAATGTGAGAATATTCTCTCATCCAAAAAATCAGACCAGTTAGACATTTTGTATAAATTGGGTGGTTCAAGTGGAGGCACTCGACCTAAAATACTTCTTTCTGAAGATAACCGTGATTGGATAGTAAAATTTCCATCAAAAAATGATCCTGAAATAAGTGGCAAACGTGAATACGATTATTCATTATGTGCTAAAAATTGCGGAATAATCATGACGGATACGCTGCTGATTCCATCTTCTGTATGTGACGGATACTTTAAAACAGAAAGATTTGATAGAAAGAATGGTGAAAAGATTTTTACTATCACATTTGCTGCTCTCTTGGAAGCTGATTTTCGTGCACCATCATGTGACTATGAAACATATTTCAAATTGACTCGGGCTCTTACCAAAGACGCTAAATCAGATAAAGAGCAGTTATATAGGATTATGACATTTAATATTGCAAGTCATAACCGAGATGACCATACAAAAAACTTTTCTTTTATACATACTGATCTTCATGGATGGAAACTTGCACCAGCATATGATATTACTTACAGTGATACGTATTGGGGCGAGCATACAACATCTGTGAATGGTAAAGGTAAGGATATATCCAAAGACGACATTATCAAAATGGGGGTAGAATCCGGTTGTTTATCAAAAAGCTTTTGTTTAGAAAGCTATGACGATATATGCAGTAAATCAGAAGCATTAGAGCCATATCTTAATTCAGGTAATCGGAATGTGCTATGTTAAAAAGTTCAATCCACCTCAAAACTTCCAAGATATCTGAAGCCGAAAGACACATCTTCCACCAGCGCACTTATCTGCTCATAATTGCAATTGGCACACTCTATTACATATACATAATTGCCCAATTCTGTTTTTTCAGGTCTCTCATGTATTGTCACAAGCTCAATGCCTTTCTTTTCAAGCCCAGCCATTATACTAGGGAGATCAGATGCCTTGCCGGTTAAGATGAACGCGCATCGCTCGCTCATACCATGTGATGGTTCTTCTGTAGAAAGGACATAAAATCTAGTCTTATTGCTATCATTGTTTTGGATGCTGCTTGCAAGGATTTCTAATCCATATACATCAGCGCATGCTGCGGACGCTATTGCAGCCTGAGTTGCATCTCCTTCATCAGCAACGATACGTGCTCCCTCTGAAGTACTGGAGACCTCTATTATTTCTGCTTGTGGAAGATTTGCAGCAAGCCATTCTTTTCCCTGAGCAATTCCCTGTTTATGAGAATATACTTTCTTGATTGATCCAAGGTCAGTTCCGGGTAAGGCAAGCAGGTTCTGATTTATAGGAAGTTCAACTTCTCCTACTACTGATAATTCTTCATTTGCTATGACAATATCTAGATAATCAATTACAGCGCCGCCTATAGTATTTTCCTGAGGTATGACAGCATACGTGCACTCTCCGGCTTTCAATGCCTCTACAGCTTCTGCTACTGTCTCATATGGAATATATGTCCCCTTTTTTTGGAAAAAAACGCCGCAAGCTTCCTGCGAATATGTGCCCTCTGGTCCCAGATAGCCAACTACAGCTGAATCATATTCAATCGTAATCGCCTGGTCACTTTGAGCTGTATTCTGAACTGCTTTTCCGCAACCGACTCCGGTAATGATCATAACAACTAACAATAAACTTGATATAATGACTCTTGCATTTATTTTCAATGAAGTATCCCCCTTTTTTTTCAGCTTCACATATTTTTACGATAAATTCACCTTTGCTGTACAAAAAAACAGGAATCATATAAAAAAATTTCTATTATAGTACAACAACTTCATAGTTTAATTTTATTTAATATAGTTTTAAATGCCTCTAGCTCATCATTGGTGATATCTTTGAATAAATGATTAAGCCTTTCCTTATTTTTCTCTTCGATAAAGTCATACATCTTATGCCCTTTGTCTGTTAGATACAGTTCTTTTGTGCGTTTATCTGAAGATGCGCGCATCGTTTTAACATATCCTTTTTTCTCCAATGACTTAACATTTCTTGCGATGGCAGCCCTGTCTATATATAGCGACAGGGAAATCTCCTCCTGACTTATGCCCTCCGCTAGGCCAATGTTTGATATAACAACGCTTTCCGAAAAAGACACATCTGTATCCATAAGAAATTCATTTGCATAACTAAGATATGTCCTGTATAGAACACCTACACTCTGTAATAGATTTTTAGTCATTTAAGTCCTCCATAATAAACTCTTCCACTATCCTTACAAATTCCTCTGGTACTTCAAGATTGGTAACATGCCCTGCATCAACATAGACATACTTTCCGTCTTTTAGTAGATTCATTGCGTTTTCAGCCATTTCTTTTGACATTGCTCCGTCCAGAGTTCCATCATCCAGATACCCGGTGTTTGCCTGAATCAATAGTACTGGACAATCAATTTCTGATAAAGCAGTTGCATGATCAAAATTCTGATTCCATGTTCCATTATAAAATGCAGCTCCAAATCTAGGATCATAATAATTCATTCCTCTAAGCATTTCCTGCACAGATACAGGCATGAATGCTATTTCAACTGGTTCTCCTTCATTAAATCTTCTGTATAGTAAAACCATATCTTTTATTAGATATTCAGCCCCATCGAAAACATATGTTGAGAAGAACTGCTTACTATTATTTATCCAGTACATCAGGTAATCTCCGTCGTACTCTTCTGATTCTAAGGCATTGTTGCTTTGTGTGAATGCCTTATATGCAACTGTTTGCATTACCTCAGGATACTCTGAAGAAAAAAGTGGCGGATCTTCTAAAATAGCTGCTTTAACAATATCTTTCCTATTGGCAGCAAGCCATGTGGCTAATAAACCACCTGAAGAATTGCCTGTAACATATACATCTTCCCCTATTACCTCATCAATGAATCTGCCTAAATCCTGACCTATATTCTCAGCACTCATTTCATATCCTTCAGGAACTATAGTTTTTCCATGTCCGGGGTAATCAATAGCATAAACATGGAAGTTTTCTGAAAGGCTTGGTAAAACACAACTGTATGAATACCAGTCCAATAATTGAGCATGCAGTAAAACAATTGCAGGGCCATTATCAGGTCCCTCTGCATAGTTAAAAAGAACATCTCCTACTTGTACCTGCTTTTCTACAATTCCAGCGTTGGCAAGTTTTTTATCTGCTGGATTTCTATAAGTTATTATATAAACTAATAAGAATAAGACTACCAATAATAAGCATATACATATACCAATTACTATATTTTTGACCACTTTCATTATTTGTCTCCTTTCATTGACTGAGTCAAGTATATTTTAAATAGTTGACTGTGTCAAGTATCGAAATCCACCCTCTGGCCCCCAGATAAAAAAGTATGATGGAGTGATCAGCCCCATCATACCGTCATAATCCGAGTATTGTGAATACGCCATGAGTCTGCAATACAGGCTCTGCCCATTCATTTATTTCAGCATAAAAATCCCTCGTATCCTGATCACTATCTTCTAGCAATTTTCCGATTTCTTCCCATTCCTGCTTGTTTACTGCTGTTTCGCTATAAGTATCGAATGTTGGAATTACATTTTTGATTGCTTTATTCAGCTCTGGATACTGGTAAAAAGTGTCATCATGGATATAAAGTGAATCATCTCTCCAAAACTCAGGAAGAGCCGGATTCCACTCGCCCTTATATAATTCGTAATAGCATGTTCCATGTCGCTCATTGTTTAATTCACAAAATCTCATGATTATCACCACCCCCTCAAAAAAATTTAATGCTTATTTTCCATCTGGAAAGCTTGTAAAGAAGCCCTTTTCAACCTTCGGCTCGCCGTATTTCTCTTTGGCATCAGCAAATGCTTTGATCATAAATGACATATTTCTTGCCAGATTTCTCATAGTCTGAAGACCTTCAAGATCCTTTTTTACATCCTCTGCGGTAAAACCGTGAACCATATTCCAGTAGGTGCTTGATGCTACTGGCATGCTACTGATGGTAAAATATTTATTTAAAACATCAAAACTTGCTGTGTTACCGCCTCTTCTGCAGCTGACAATTGCGGCACCAACCTTTAGATTCTTGGAAAAAGAAGTTGAATAAAACAGTCTGTCCATAAATGACAGGATTGTTCCATTTGGAGAACCATAATATACAGGGCTTCCAACAACTAAGCCATCAGCCTCTTCAAACTTAGGCGCAACCTCATTAACAAGATCATTCACTACACATTTTCCATTTTTTTCACAATATCCGCAGGATACACAGCCTCTGATATCCTTGTTTCCTACATGAATAAGCTCTGTATCAATGCCCTCTTCCTGAAAAATATTGATCATTTCTTCTAATGCTGTTGCCGTGCAGCCCTTTGCCTTAGGGCTTCCATTTAAAAGAATTACCTTTGCCATAAAAATATCTCCTTTTTTTAGCCGTTGAATGAGTCACCGGGGACGTATCAAATTGACTCATTTTTATTATGACACATTTCAAATATCATTAGCAATGAGCCAATTTGATACGTCCCCAGTGACTCACATGAAACTAATTGTTTACTACTATCCACCTTTTGTTGATAGCTATAGTACACAACCTATTATAAAATCGTTTATATGACAAAAGTTTAACAAATGGCAAGTTAAACTCTATTTACAAAAACAAGGTAGGAGGATTTTTCATGAAGTACCAGGGACTTTTTGAGCCTATCAAGATTGGTAAGCTCGAAATCAAGAACCGCTATGCAATGGCACCTATGGGACCACTTGGTCTTGGCGATTGTGAAGGCGGATGGAATGACAGAGGAATAGATTACTATACAAGACGTGCCAAAGGTGGCATTGGTCTTATCATAACAGGTGTTACATTTTCAGATACAGAGGTTGAGAAGCCTTCTTTCCCTAATACACCTAATTCAACATACAACCCGGTTCAGTTTGTAAGAACCAGCCGTGAGATGACTGAGCGTGTTCATGCTTATGGATCAAAGATTTTCCTTCAGATGAGTGGTGGATTTGGTCGAGTTACTATCCCAACTAACCTTGGTGAATTCCCACCAGTTTCTGCTTCTGCTGTACCACACAGATGGCTTGACAAGACATGCCGTCCACTTACTGTAGAAGAGATCCACGGAATCGTAGAGAGCTTTGGTAAGGGCGCTTATAATGCTAAGCGCGCAGGATTTGATGGTGTTGAGATCCACGCTGTTCATGAGGGATACCTTATCGATCAGTTTGCTATCTCATTCTTCAACCAGAGAACTGATGAATATGGCGGATCTCTTGAGAACAGACTCAGATTTGCCAAAGAAATCCGTGAAGAGATTGCAAAGACTTGTGGATGGGATTTCCCTGTAGCAATGAGATTCTCACTTAAGAGCATGATCAAAGATTTCCGCGAAGGTGCTCTTCCAGGTGAAGAATTTGAAGAAAAAGGTCGTGATATCGAAGAAGGTATCGAAGCAGCTAAACTCCTTGAGAAATATGGTTATGATGCCCTTGACGTAGATGCCGGAACATACGATGCATGGTGGTGGAATCACCCGCCAATGTATATGGAAAAGGCTCCATATAAGGAATTTGCTAGAATCACAAAGGAAAATGTAAATATTCCAGTAATCATGGCTGGTCGTGTAGACAATCCAGATACAGCTCTTAAGTGCCTGAACAACAATATCTGCGATATGATCTCACTTGGTCGTCCAACTCTTGCTGATCCTGATATTGTAAATAAGATCCGCAGAAACAACCTTAGCCAGATCCGTCCATGTATCAGCTGCCAGGAAGGCTGTATGGGACGTATCCAGACATACTCTCTTATCAACTGTGCAGTTAACCCACAGGCTGGTAAAGAAAGACTTAATAAGTACAACCCAATCGTTAAGAAGAAAAAGGTTCTCGTTGTGGGCGGTGGTGTTGCAGGTTGTGAAGCAGCACGTGTACTTGCAGAAAGAGGTCATGAGCCGGTTCTCTATGAAGCATCAGACAGACTTGGCGGAAACCTCATCCCAGGCGGAGCTCCAGCGTTCAAAGAAGATGATATTGCACTTGCTAAGTGGTATGAAGATGAAATGGTTCGTCTTAACGTAGAAGTTCATATGAATACTAAGGCTACAGAAAAAGAAATCCTCGACAAACAGTTTGACGCTGTTATCCTTGCCACAGGATCTCGTCCTAAGATGTTCTCTCTCGGCGATGATGAGAAAGTATACTCAGCTGAGCAGGTACTTCTTGGCAAAAAAGATGCCGGCAACAATGTAGTTGTAGTTGGTGGCGGACTCGTTGGTTGCGAACTTGCTCTTGATCTTGCACAGAAGGGCAAAAAAGTAACTATCGTAGAAGCGCTTGATAAGCTTATGGCAGTAAACGGACCTCTTTGCTCTGCTAATAAAGAGATGCTTGAAAGGCTGATCCCATTCAACGGCATTGATGTTGTTACAGGCGCTAAAGTTACTGAGTACAAAAATGGTGTGCTTAAGGCAAGCATTGGCGAAGAGACTAAAGAGTTATCAGCAGACAGCGTAGTACTCTGCGTTGGATACGCTAGTGAAAATACTCTTTACAACCAGTACAAGAATGATGTAGATGAAATCTACCTTCTTGGTGATGCAAAACAGGTATCTAACATTATGTATGGTATCTGGGATGCATTTGAAGTTGCCAACCACATTTGATCATAGATATTGAATAACTCCATTCTTAAAATATACAAATGAAAAAAGAATGTGAGTCACCAAAATATTCCTAAATACAACCTCCCTTTTATATACCCCCCTTACTTGACATGTACCAGTCAGGTAAGGGGTTTTTAATATCATAGAAAAGAGCTTTCTTATGATTTGAAAACATATAAATAAGAAACTATGGTAAAATTAGTCCATGAACACTCGCAATTTAAAATGTTTTCAAATCGTATATGAAGAAAGAAACCTTCAGGTGGCCGCCAGCAAGTTATTCCTCTCTCCTCAGGGACTTAGTAAGATTATAAAAAGCCTAGAGGATGAATGTGGAACAACTCTTTTTCTGCGCTCTAAGGAAGGCTTTATACCAACAGAAAGTGGTAAGGTATTCTACGAAAAATCCAAGGTCATAGTCCAAAATCTAAATGAAATGTTTCTTTCTATTGAATCAATAGATGAGAGGGAAAAAAGATTTAAAGTTGGGTTTGCTGCAGGAACCATCAGAGCCATTGATATTCCAAAGGTTAGAGATTTTATGGAAGATAATCCTGAGATCTTGGGCAGTTGGTCAGAATATGAAAATGCAAAAGTGTTGGACCAGGTACTTAATGATGAGATCAGTTTTGGATTTGTTGTTGGCAAGCCCACCGATAGTAACCTTGTTGCAAGCCTTGTACTGTCTATAGATATGGTTGTATATGTTCATCGAGATTATCGATTCTGGGATAATGATATTGTAGAGATCAAGGATCTTCGAGATGAGAAACTGATCCTAATGAATGAAAAACATCATATATATCACGATGTTGTCAACGCATGCCACTTATGCGACTACAAGCCAAATATAGTAGCCACAGTTGAAGAAGGCGAGGCCATGTACAAGCTTGTCAAAAACAAAATTGGAATAGGAATATCTCCACGATTCTTGGAAGATAATGATGATATAAGAGCTATCAGCCTGAAAGACGCCTATTCTTGGGATATCTACGGCATATATAGAAAAGATTCCGCAGATAAAGATTTAGCATCAAATTTTTTATCAGCAGTAAAAGTAAAATGACTTTCCAGTGAAATCTTAAAGACATCATTAGAAAGTCATTTTTTCATCAATAATCTAGGATAGAGCTAGCAATTTCTTCAAATTCTTCCGCTGTAATAGTATTCGTTTCACCGTTCATATTATTATACTTATATGTCGTATTACCTGATTCATCTGTTTCAGCAATAATACCAAAACTATTTTCAATAGTTTCTGATCCATTATACAAGTCAAAGTTGTAATATTCTTCATCCGCATATGCATGAGCATAGACAACCCAGATTTTATCCTCATAATCGGCTAAAAGACATGTTGCGCCTGCTCCTTCACCTCTGGCAAAAAGAACTAGTTTTCCATCCTGAATATCAAACAAGTCAAAACCATAAGGTCCTTGCAACAATAATTCTTCCTCGCCATCATTATCAACGTCCTTGTAGCCAAAGAATATTGTAGCATCCCATTCTTCACCATTAAAACTCAGATCTTCAGCACTTATAGTTTGCTCATTACCATCATAATCATAATAGATGGCATCAATTTCTCCAGCCATAAACTGATCAAACAGAGTTGTGCTGTCTGCATCGGCGATTGTTGTTTCTTCTTCGCTGCTTGAGGTTGAAGCTTCAGCTGATGTTTCTTTTTCAGCTACTTCATTAGTTGCTTCTGTGCTGGAACTTTCAACTACTTCCGCTGTATTCACAGTTTCCTGAACATTTGGTACGTTTTGCGCTTCAGCTTCTTTAATACCCTTCTGCGCACCACATCCAGCTAGTATGCTGCTTGCAGCGATTACCCCTACAAATAACTTAACAATTTTTTTCATACTTTTTCTTAACTCCTATAAAAATTTTTAATCCTTGCCTTATGCTTTCTTTTTTGCACTTCTCTCAAGAGCACTCTTTATAATCAGTCCAGCTCCAGCCACAATCGGTACAAATACCAGCAGGATATCAACCAGTGAAGCATATGCAAAATAAAGATTTGTTCCAAGCATCAATGCTACAACTAATAAGACAAGTGACATTATCAGGCAGCCTATAGTAAATTTGTTTTTATTTACCACTACTGCTATTGCAGAAATGATCAAAAGTACAAGGATAATGGCAGAAGTATTGACTCTTCCGATTCTGTAGAATCCAAATGAAGATACTCTTACCATCTTAAATAGCATGAATAATCCAATTATAACTAATATCCAGCCGACACTTCTCTTTGACATATTTTTTCCTCCCATGTAAAAGATCATCTGTATGCTTATATTATAGGCAACATACAACTGCCATTATACTATTACTTCAGGAAATTAGTGATAGGTTTTTTTGCAAATTCACAATAATAGTACTACGAATATCTCATATTCGCTGTAAGTCTACAAAATAATCCGGCTTCTTTTAAAAATTAACTAAATTGCGAATATGTTTTTTGTGCTATTCTCTGAAAAATATTTTAGTAATTGACAGCGCATTGTCTAATAATGTATCTTTTACTCATAGATTTGGAAACGTTACCGGAAACGTTTTTGCGTTACATCTATATGGTGACCCAGGTATTTCTTTTATAACAAAATAAAGTATTGGGAGGATTTCTATGATTCGAAAAAAGTTGTCTAAAAGTCTTTTATCATTTTTGATTTCTTTAGGTATTATCTCAACAGGATTTATGCAAGCGCCTGTTACAGCGCAAGCTGCTTCATCAAACGATTATGGATTACAGGACAATATCGCAGATGGTACTATTCTGCACTGCTTTGACTGGACTTATCAGCAGATAATTGATGAACTACCAAATATTGCAGCTGCAGGCTTTACATCTGTTCAGACTTCTCCTGCGCAGGCTGCAAATACCTCAGATTCAATATGGTATTACTTGTATCAGCCAAGCGGTTTCTACGTAGGTGATGCAGGACTTGGCTCAGCTGATGATCTTCAAAGACTATGCTCAGAAGCTGATAATTACGGTATAAAAGTAATTGTTGATGTTGTAGCCAATCACCTTGCCGGAGATCATACATATATTGACGATTCACTTAAGGCATCCGAATACTGGCATAACTGCTCTGGTTCAATATCATACTCTGACAGATATCAGGTCACTCATTATGATATAGGAATGCCAGACCTGAATTCAGAAAATTCTTATGTTCAATATAAAGTTGCTAATTACATCTCAGAACTTAAGAGCTATGGAGTGGACGGAATCAGATGGGATGCAGCAAAACATATTTCACTTCCTTCTGAGTCATGCGGATTCTGGAGTGCTGTAATTGATTCATCTATGTTCAATTATGGTGAAATCCTTGATACTCCGGTTACAGATAACACGTCATATGCTAATTATCTTATGTGTGAATACACCGACTATATGTCTGTTTCTGACTCTGTCTATAGTGCTGTAGTAACTGGAAGCATCAAGGATGGAACAGTTCCATCAGCATACGGTTCCTGGACACTAGTAGATGGTGTCGATGACAATGAAGTAGTGTATTTTGCAGAGAGTCATGATACATATTCAAACACTGTAGCAGAAGGTTCTTGGACTAAATATCTTGATCAGAACATTATAGACAGATCCTATGCAATCCTTGCATCCAAGGCAAATTCAACTGCTTTATATTTTTCTCGTCCATATGCAACAGAAAAAACAGATATAAAGATAGGCTCCAAAGGAAGCACTCACTTTACATCACCAGAAGTGGCTGCAGTAAATAAACTTCATAACCAATGCGCTGGAGAATCTGAGTATTACAGTACTTCTGATAATGTAGCAATTGTTGCTAGAGAAACAGGTGCAACACTGGTTCTTGGTTCAGGCAGTAATCAAAATGTGTCTGTTCCTAATCCCGACGGCCAACTTGAAGAAGGCACATACACAGATGCTGTTAATGGCGGGTCTTTTATAGTAACAAGTTCTACAATAAGCGGATATATTGGTTCAACAGGAATAGCTGTATTATTAAAAGAAAATTCATCTAATGATAATGGTTCAGATAATGATGATTCTGATAACAATGATTCAGATAGCATAACAGTTTATTTCTCCAATAACTATAATTGGAACAGCGTTTATGCTTATACCTGGAAAGATAATGTGGGAACAACTTCATGGCCAGGAACTCAAATGACCTATGTTAGACAAAATGAATACAATGAAGCTATATATAAAATAGAAATCCCAGCAGATATTGATGGACTTATTTTCTCAGATGGAAATGGAAATCAGACTATAGATATTACTTCAAATATCACTGATGGAACAGGATTTTACATTTCAGGCTCATCAAATGGTAAATATACTGTTGGTAGTTATGAATATGTAGAATGATTTAAAGGGGCTGTGAAAAAATGAGAAATCATTTCTTTACAGCCCCATATATTTTTATCAGCGATTTTTTAAAGTATTATTCTCTCTTAATGATTCTTAATTCTTTTAATCTGTCGTATTTTTTATCAATTAGAGATTTTATTTCTTTCATTTCATCGGAAACATATGCTTCATCATATAATAAATCGATTAGTTGAGCTTGCTTTTCTATGATTATATTCTTGGTAACACCTACAGGCTCAAGGGTTTCTTTTAGTTGCGAAGTGCTTTCTTCTATTTGGCTACTAATTTCATTAAAGCTTTCTTCCATCTGCATTCTAAATACTTCTGTTTCTGCTTTAATCTTTTCTATACGCTGGTTAATTTTTTCTGTTCTATATATAACATCTGGATAAGCATCTGCAAATCTTCGATAGAAATATGATCTGTCACTTAGTAAAAGTCGAACTTCTTTACTAATCTCTTCGGTGTTGTCAGCATCACTACTTTCGACACCAACTTTCACAAGCTTTAGGACAAAATGTGAAACTATGTAATCTGTTATGAAAACCGCCGCCAGAATTCCGGCAATTATTTGGCGTATTATCAAACTAATGTTATTTAGTACTCCATAGAAAAAGGGATTTGCTATCCAAACAATAGCTACGCCACCTATACCAAATAAGATAAGGTTGCCTATCCATATTCTGCCTTGCAAATTCATGGGCTTTTGGCTGTAGTCCCACCATCTTGCATGAAATCGTTTCTCCATAAAATAGCTAGCGGCATACTCAACGATGCCGCACACTACAAAGGATATGGCAAAAGTGGTTCCATAGGCAGACTCAAACTGTTCTACTCCTAGATTTGACAAAGTAATAAGTACAGCTCCAGAACCATAGATTGGAAGCCAAGGTCCAGTCAAAAATCCTCTATTTATAAACCTTCCAAACTGCCTATATTTTAAAGTAACTTCAATGCACCAACCTACAAAAGAATAAATAAAAAATAAAAGCAGTATGTTTATGAAGTATGTCATATGCTTATCTCCTAGAAACGTATCTTTTATTTTCTACCATGCAAAAAGTAATCCTTCTGTTGACTTTATTGACACTTTTATGCCTTATGAATTTTCGCAATATATAATTGACGCAGTTTTCAAGAAGCTTATCCATTTCATCGGTAACAATTAAATTATAAGCCATATTTGCTCCTTAGCTTACCTAGAGATTCTCTTGCGTCATGTGTTTTTCCCTCGGCTATTTGTTTTTCAGAAGTAAGTAAACTTTGATACATTTTTAAGGCATCTGAAACACTTTGAAATGTTTCCATGCTCATTAAAACCATGTCACCGTATCCATTTTTTGTAACATAAATTGGCTCATCTACACTATGAGCTAATTCTGATATTTCTGATGTGTTTTTTAAATCTTTAATTGGTATTATCTGCGGCATAGTTACACCTCCACTATATTATGGGATAATTATACCATGAACTACCCTCACCGACTCCACATCGGAAAGGGTAGTTCATAAATCAGGCAATTCCTTACATGGAACGTCATAGCGCCACCTTTCGGCGCTGCCGCCTGCACTATTGTACCAATTACCTGTTAATTCATTTACTATTGCAAGCTTATCTCCCACTTCTTCCATTTCGAATAAGAGTATTCTTTTTTTCTCATGGATATTAGGACAATGCAATGACATTATTAGCTTGTCATCAAATGACCTGAAAAGCATAGCGTGACCACCATCCAAAGCGTAAAGAGGAATTTCTTCCTGAATCCATGGTCCATGAATAGTGCCACTTACAGACCTTGCATATCCTACAGTATAGCCCCCTCTTTCTGAAAAGCTAGACCACAACATGATAAGACTACCTGATTTCATTCTGTATAAAAATGGTCCATCTGTAACTAACCCGCCATCAGCTGCTGCTTTTCCACGCCATGGCGCATCAGAGGCACGGAACAGGATCTTGGGTTCTGATATTGCCTTTGAAAGATCTTCGCTCAATTTTATAGCACATATCTGGCCATCATATACCTGCATCCACTCATGGCAGAATACCATCCATGGAGCTCCGTCCCCATCTACATATAGAGTCCCATCGAGGCATTGCCATCCTTTTGGAGTCACAGGCCCATCTCCCACTGGCACAAAAGGACCTTCCGGACTATCTGCTACGAGACATTGGCATCCCCTATATGTCCCTTCTGCTCTAAACGAAGAAATAATATAATATCTGTCTTTCCAAATGTGACATTCCGGAGCCCAATAATCTTTATCTGCCCAAAAATCACCTTTTCTAAAGCATACTTTAGGCTCTGACCAGTTTTTCAGGTCAGGTGATTTTAGTGCATAAAAACATGACTCATCGGATTTAATATTTGGGAATCTCTCAGAATCAATGAATTGCACGTACGTATAATAAAAACCAGATTTCTCATCTGCCAGTATGAAAGGGTCACTGATATGGACATCACGTATACTATATGGGTAATCACTCATAATGGAATCCTCGCCTTATGCTTTTAAGTTACATATATCATCCTCTTATATAAAAAGATCATATGTATGCTTATATTATATACAACTTATAACAGCCATATAGTGTTTATTCAATTAATTTGTGTTAGGCTACTTAGCAAATTCACAATATTTCATGTTAAACATAACTACCATATCGAGCTATACAAAGAATTTTATTTTTTATTAAGACCTCTTTTTAGTATCATAAGACATATAAAGCACATCGTAATCTGGATGATTGTTGAGCAGGGGGTGGCCAGTCCTATGTGAAAAAGGGATACAGGATCCTGCTTACTCATGAAATATGAAACAGGAATCCTGACCAAAAAAGCTCCAACAATGCCTTGTACCATCACAAATCTCGTATATTCCATACCGTTAAAAAATCCAATAAAGCAGAATAGGAAACATGTGAAGAGGCAATCAATTGCATATGCCCTCAGATAATCCCAGGATGCGGCTATGACATCTGCATCATTGGCAAAAATTCCTGATAGCATATCTCCATGGAAAAATGCTGAATAGAACATCAAAACTGCAAATATAAGCGAAACTCCAATCGCATATTTTAATCCTTTGAATGCCCTATCATATTTACAAGCTCCTCTATTCTGAGAAACAAAGGCTGACATAGATTGAGCAAATGCTGATGGGATCAACATAATAAATCCACATACTTTTTCTGCAACGCCTACACCGGCAGAAGCTATAACCCCAAGACTGTTAACAATAGCAAGAATTACAAGAAATGAGATTCCAACAAGCAGATCCTGAAGTGCCACAGGAGCGCCAATAAATATTATCTTCTTTATGATTTCTCTATTAATTTTAAAACAAGACTTATCAAGCTTAAATGGCAACGTCTTTTTACTGATCAGTACCAGAGATATTATTACGCTTATAAACTGTGCAGCAACAGTTGCAAGTGCAGCTCCAGTTGTGCCCATTTTGAATCCTGCAACCAGAGCAAGGTCGCCAATAATATTGAAAATACAAGCAATTAAAACTGTTACCAACGGGGTGATTGAATCTCCAAGTCCTCTGAATATACTTCCAATAAGATTATAGGCAATTATAATAATAGCTCCAGTACCACATATTCTGACGTAAGAAACAGTCATATCATAAGCTTCTTCAGGAGCATTCATAATGCTGGCAAGTAATCCTGAGCAAACTGATATAAAAATAGTTAATACAATGCCTATAATAAAAAATAAGATTATACCGTTTGCAACAATTTTGCCGCCTTCTGCCGCCTTCTTTTCACCAATCTTTTGTCCTAGAAATACTGTCATTCCCATTGATAATGAACTGACAAGATTGGTCAAAGTCATCATTATCTGAGATCCTGTAGATACTCCTGACACATCTGCCGGTTCAGCAAATTTTCCAACAATCATAAGATCCACAGCGCCATATAATGATTGCAGAAACAGCGCAAACAGTACAGGTAGAGCAAATCGTAAAAGCGGTCCTAATATTTTTCCTTCAGTAAAATTCTTTTGATCTTTCACAAGTCATATTTCCTTTCCCATCGAAAAAAGCTGGATAAGTATAACTGATATTTCAACCAGTCATCTTATCCAGCTTGTTATTTCAAGAATAACTCACCCTCCGATGAACATTCACATATTTGATTTACTAAATGGAATTCTACATCTTTATATTTTAAAAATCAATAAGAGAATCTGTTAATACTAATTGTCACTACCATTCCGCATATAATCAAAAACTTTCAAAGATTCAAGAGGATGTCCTTCAAAATCAAATAATGCCTGGTTGTCCCATGAACATCCGCCATAGTATACTGCAGCATCCTCAGGGTCGTAGTCTGCAGCATAGCTACTAGCCCATCCACTTCCAAATTCTTCCCATATAGAAGAATTGTCTTGAGAAGCTGGTCCGACGGGAATCCACGTTCCTTCCCAATAGAAAATACCAAGTCCGCCAACACTATTTACATACTCACATATGTCATGTAGAATTGTTGCCTGTCCTTCCACTGAAGCTTCATATCCGGCAACTTCATCACCTGCATTGAAACTATTTCCGGCACCATCACCATCTTCTGTTGTATAAGCATATGATGTTTCAGCAAGAAATGCCTTTTTTCCATATCTTTCCTGAATCAGTTCAAGAACACGACTCATATTGTCCATTCCACCATCCCAGAATGGGTAATATGACATACCGATCATGTCAAAATCCAAGTCGTTATCACATAATTTTGAAACAAGATCAAGCACATCGGCTTTTGCAGTAATCCTTGTATAATGAACAACTATGTCTATATCTTTTCCATATTCAGCCGAAACTTCTCTTATTGCACTACTTCCTGCCTTAAGCAGTGTAACTACATTTTCAAACTTGGTTTCGCCAGACATACCATTGTTAATTTCATTTCCTATCTGGATCATACCCACATCAACACCAGCGTCCAAGAGCTGTGTGAGTGAATCTTTGGTAAATTCATATAGGGCTGAACTTTTTTCATCGACATCCATGTCTTCCCATGCCTTAGGAGCATGCTGTCTCTTAGGATCTGCCCAAAAATCAGAATAATGGAAATCAATACATACTTTCATTCCATATTCAGTAGCTCTTTTACCAAGCTCTATTGCGGTAGGTACATCGTTATTTCCGCCTCCGTACCCGTTTCCATTCTCATCATATGGGTCATTCCATACACGAAGTCGAATGTAATTAATTCCTGCTTCTGACAGAGTCTTGAAAACATCCTGTTCCTGACCATCAAAGCCATAGTATTTAACTCCACTTTTTTCTTCTACTAACACAGAAGATGCGTCCATTCCGAAAATGAAATCCTCCGGCAAGTTATCTATAGCTGATTTCCAAGTATCGGAAGACGTATCTTCTGAATCGTCGTTATTGCTAGAATCATTGCTTCCATCCACAGCATCACTTATTTCTACAGCAGATGTTGCTTCAGTCACTTCTAGATTATTTTCTTCCAAAACATTTCCCTCGCTCCCGCAAGCATTTAGAATCATACACAAAATTGTTAAAGAACATACCATTATTTTTTTACTATGTTTCATTTTTACCACGCTTTCATTAGTAATTTTGGAAAAAATACTTGCACTGCCGCTTATATCACAAGCATGTCGGAATGTCTCCAAGAGAATATAGGGAACAATGTGGTAACAGTTTGAAATGAAGGCATCCATCAAAATGATTGACCATTTCATGCGATAAATCATCATTTTGATGGATTGATTTGATTATAAAGTAAATCTCGCTTCTTTATTTTTTTCTAAATAAATATGAATACTTTCTTTTTTGTTCACTGATAATATCTTTAACCCTGTTTTTCACATCGTCAGAGTATATGTCTGTTTTGGCAAGAATACGATCAACATCTTTATCTGTGAAGTGGAAGTATAGGTTATTTCCATACAAAACTTCAGATATTTCCAGCTGTTCATCAAATCTATCAGAAAAAGTCTTAGATCTAACATCATCTATTTCTTCGTATATGTCAGCACCTAAAGGATAATCCATTTTTGTATCAGATAAGAGCGATGCGCCATTATCATATATAGGGCATAAGATATATTTTCCATCTTTTATCATTACGGAAATATTGTGTGTATGGCGGTCTTCATTCAAAAACAAGGCGTCAATTGTCAGTAATTTATTCATGTATATTCCAAAATCCTTGATTCCGGTGACTCTTTCAACCTGTTGAACTATAAATTCCAGTCTGGTCTTATGATCAGTAATAGAATAGATTCCTTTATTTAGTCCATCTCCAAATTGATTTTTAAATAATCTTTCTAAAGTTATGATTTGATGACCGTTGCTAAAATCTTGACTTTTACACCCTGTATATGTAACTGACTTGTACTTTATATTAACAGGCTCATAAATTACATATTCGTCTGCTTGTAAAGTTGATTTGATCAGTAAATTAGAAACAATATATTCAGCAAGACCTTCATATCCAAGGTAATCAGCCTTATACCAAAAGCCATTATTTTCCCATTTTAACTGATTCCCTTTAGAAGAATTCCTGCCGTCATCTTTTATATCATCTTCAAATAATTCTATATAGTCATTTATCTGTCTATTTTTATCCAAAATTCATCCTCCGCCATTCGTCCTTCTGTTTTTTCAATGATCAGGATTGGATCATAAAAAGGGATATCCAAGCGTTTCAGTTCGAGCTTTAGTTTATCTCTACTTCTTGGGAAGCATCTAGACTCAATGAATTCTTCATATTCTTCGAAAGAGGGTTCCGTATTTACGCCAAATGCGCGCATTTGAGGATTATCAGTGAAATTTTTGATTTTCACCTTACGAGCAGTCTCATCAATATCAATTATGGTGCATACTTCTGACCTATACATATAGTACAATCTCATTTTGTATCTTTCATCTGGAATGGCAAGCTTTTCAGGTATTGTTAGGTCTCTTTTTAATAGTTCCATCAATGTGATCACAGGTCCGGAAATTTTTGTTTTTCCTTCTTCCCATCTCTCTACTGTAGGTCTTGAGCAACCCAAAAAAGCAGCAAGCTCAGACTGCGTCATTGATAATTTAATCCTTATTTCTTTTAATTCTTCTGGCGAAATGCTGTCTGGAATAATATATTTTCTCATATACATACACCTCTTATAAGTATGTTACCATCATAATGATGGAAAAACAATAGATATTTTCAATCAAAATGATGGATGAAGTGTCTGTAGGCAGAGCAATCCTTGCGGTCGTATGGATTGCGCATCTCTATATGGTATTTTTCAGAATGAAGACATTAGATAAATGTCTTGATTAAACATTTCCCACGAATACATTGTTCAAATGCCTGGCCGCAATTTTCTGCAGATGGTATATTTTATCAACGTCTGTCGCAGGAACATCTGTCATCTTAAAACGTGGGAAATACCTGCTGATATGAAGCGCAATTACTGTTTTCCCACGACCACTATCCAGTGAAGACAGCCATTTAGACAACTCTTCCATTTCCTGATCGCTATCGTTATAGCCAGGAACAATCAGGGTTGTGACCTCTACGTGACTGTATTGAAAAGCATATTCGATAAAATCCATTACCATGTGCCTGTCACCATGGAGGACATCACTGTAATAGCTTTCAGTAAAGCCTTTCAGATCTATATTCATTGCATCAATATGTGGAACAACCTGCTCGGCAATGGCTCTGGTCACGCACCCATTTGATACAAGAATTGTCTTAAGACCTCGAGCATGAACTTCTTTCGAGACATCGATCAAGTATTCATATCCTATGAGAGGCTCATTATATGTAAAAGCAACTCCAATATTACCGTATGCTTTGTAATTTTCAGCAATATCAGCCAGTTCAGCAGGTGTGATATATCTTGTCTCACCGTCATATTCTTTTCCAAAACCAATAGAAATCTCATGATTCTGGCAAAAAGGACATCTTAGGTTGCATCCATAACTGCCAACTGAAATTACCTTTGAACCTGGGTAAAAAAGGTTTAGAGGCTTCTTCTCAATTGGATCAAGAGCGATAGATGTAACTACACCATAATTAATAGACTTTATCACGCCATTTTCATTTTTTCTGGCGTGACAAAGCCCAATATCACCGTTTTTAAGATTACATCTGTTATGGCAAACATTACATTCCGGCATATAGCCTACCCCCTCTTGATCATGTATTTACATATTTGCCTTAGTTTCTTCAACAGATTTCTGGTGCTCTAACTCAAGCTTTTCATTGACTGCAGTTCTATCAATGATAGCCTTTACAAGCAGATCAATTTCAGTATCTTCATTGTAATCAGCTGCAGCAAAGAATTTGATCCTATTATCTCTGATCATCTTATAGACCTTAGTCTTGTCCTGAGTTTCAGGGTCAAAAACGCCAATTGAATGGCCACCAAGTGAATTAACCAGTCTCATACATGGGATATCAGTATCGCTGTCTCCGATGTAGACCATATTTCTGAATGGGACACGGAGCTGCTCAGGACTAAAGAAATCATTTACTCCAGGATCATTGATATCCAGAACACCTTTTTCAATCCTGAAAAGGAACTGAGTTTTGTTGGTATAGTTGACTACAAGAGCCGGCCATTCAGCAATTCCTTCCTCGTTATAGTAAAAAGAATTGGCATATATTCTTGTAAAAGAATCAGCCATCGCTGTTCCTTCGATCATTTCTTTCAGACCTGATGAAATAATGTAATGCTCTACAATTACGCCTTTCTGTCTGCCATATTCTCTGATTCTCTCAAACCATGTCTCAACACCAGGAAATACCTTGACTTTTGAACCATATTCAGCAAGCTTGTCCTTGTTAAAAATGAGCTTACCCTTAGCTTCCAACACCATTTTGTACATGTAAGCAAGGTTCACATCCATGTCATGCTCATTTGCCATAGTATTGGTATCCTTCCAAAACTCAGCAACATCATAGCCTACAGACTGGATATAACCCTGTGCCTGCATATCATCAGGAGAAAGAGTTTTATCAAAATCGTAACAGATAGCCAATACAGGCATATCTTCTTTTGTTTTTCTATCGTACATATTACTCACACAACACCTTTACTAATAAAATTCTCAATAGTTATGCCTATGAGTATAGCAGATTTGCTTTTTTCAAGCTATAAAAATCTATTTTTGCAGGTCAATC
The DNA here is from genome assembly GCA_015056495.1 of Butyrivibrio sp. GTDB lineage: Bacteria > Bacillota > Clostridia > Lachnospirales > Lachnospiraceae > Butyrivibrio. Next base: position 28,877 of record SVGC01000025.1, on the reverse strand, counting down.
ACTGAACCTTATCAATTACCTGCAATAGCCCTTTTTCCTTATATTCTTCAATTATCTTATCCCAGACATCTTCAACCGGTTCATCACTGTACATGATTCTTGTAAAAATGTCGTTAACATCAATGGAAAATGTGTATCCCGATTCATACAGAGCCCTTGTACATTCATAATTGTATTCTGGAATAGTGCAGTGCTTTGCCATCTCCACACGCTCTTCATCAGCCTTGACATACTCTTCAGGAACAAGATCCGGATATCTTGATGAATCCTGTATTCCATAATTCCAACAGGTAAGTGAACCAAGCATTTCAAGGCTATGATATTTATCTGATGGTTTATCATAGATAATATCTATATCACCTGCTTCATTGATAATGTAGGTATCATTCTCAATTCCGAAATTGCTAAGAATTGTGCCTTCATCTGATAGTAAATAATCGTATAATGCAAGAATACGGTTCATTTTTTCATCAGATACATTTGAATTGATATATGTCTCACTCCAGGCATAGTCCCAGACTGTGTAATATTTATTGCCATCTACGGAAGGCATGATATCCAGATATTTTACATCATCAAAAAATTCTGATCCGTGAACATCCTTCCAGTACTGCCCCATGTTTTCATAGGTCTTGGTATTACTTATACCACCATCTATGCATATTGCAGCGCTTTTTCCATTAAGAAACTTTTCCTCAGCCTGTGAGGTAGTAGTTAGGATAATGTCATCCTCAATAGTACCCTCTTGATACATATCCCTCATCAGATGCCATGTTGGAAGCGCATCTGCGCCAAGAGTCTCCCCGGCAAATATGGCCGGCACATACTGATCACCATTATCAACCCAGTAAAAAGAGGAATATCCTGCAGCAGCCAGAGGAATGCTGTATGTAAAAAGAGGTGCTGCCAGCATGGTGTGGTCTTTGGCAGTCATCCCTTTTATGCCTGTATGTTCCGGATCAGCAGCAATGATTGCCTGTATCATCTCTCTGAATTCATCCCAGTTCTCAGGCTCGTTTTTGATACCAGCTGCCTGAGCAAGATCCCAGCGATATAGAATTGTCCTGTCTTTGATAGTCTCAGCCTGTTCATTGTAAGTCTGCCTGAAAATACAGTACGTTTTGCCATTAAATTGACAAGTATCCTTTTCAGGAGAATCCATGTACTTAGCTAGATTTGGATATTGCGACAAGTCATCAGGTATCTCATGCAATAGTCCTTGCGTGACCCACTCTCCCATGGTAGGCGACTTCCTGTAATCACCTATGAAAACATCAGGAAGTGTCCCATTTTCTGCCCACAACTCAATCTTGGAATAGTAATCATCCCAAGTAATATTCACTGGTTCAATTGTAATATTGAATTTATCTTCGATAGTCTGTAAAACAAGATCACTGCTTCTGTTCTCCAAGGCTTTATCTATCTGCCAATAGGCAATAGATATATCAAGATGCTCTTCATAATCAGAAGTAATGGTACTAGAAGTATCAAGAGCTGGCATTTCTTCCCCTGTTCCAGAATTTAGTCCACAACCTGAAAGTGCCACAGCACTAGTACAGACCAATGCAATGAATTTATTGAAAAAATGATGATCCCCAAACTGCATTATTATGTCCCCCAAAGATGTTTTCCCCACACAATAATACCATATCTCGGCTTTCCCTTTCCACCATTTGCATGCCACACTGACCAGTTTGAACAGTAACGTAACGAATTATTCGAACGCAAATACTGAAAAAAACAATATTGACAATAACCTAAAGTCCATCTAATATAAAATCAAGAAATGGGTTTTTTACTGGGTAGGGTTTCGACCTGACAGGGCTTGCTCGTTTCTTTTTTTATTTCCATGACGTCATATAAATATTTCTTACCGCTAGCAGCATGTCGAATCAATAGTCTAGCATGAAAAACATTATATCCAGTTATTTCATCATCTTCGCCATAGATTGGAATCCCAAAACGAGTATCATACCTATACCACCATCTCCATTTCTGCCAAAGGTGGCATGCAAAAAAGAGAATCAAATCCGAAGTATAATACATCCGGACTTGACTCTCTTTTATAAGTCAGTATATCCTATTATTCTCCAGCAGATTCACCTTCTGTAGCTTCATCGGTGATTATATATTCCTGCATATCTGCATCGTAGTCGTGGTTTTCAAGATCTGCGAGGGCAGCGTCAATCTGTGACTGATATGTATCAAGAGCAGTCTGAGGTGAAGATGTACCGCTTGCAATCTCATCGATCATAGTGTTGATAACTGAGTTGAGATCACCAAAACCGTTTACAGAGTTAATCTTAGCAATCTTGTTGTTGTAGATGTAAGATACATTTTCTACTGTATCAGCATCGTCAGCCCAGCTCTCAAGCTGATCTTCAAGCATGTCATCCCAGTCTTCCTGAGTGTCAGCAAGATCTGTGATCAGGTCATAGATGAGTGCTACTGTTTCAGGGTCTTCAATACCATTGAGCATGATTCTGCAACCATTTTCCTTACCATAGCAGGACCAGTCAGTTGCTGATGTTCCCTTAGGGAATGGTACCCAGCCCCAATCGTCTTCCATCTCATTGAGGTATGCATATGAGATCCAGAACTCTTCAAGGCACATCATTGACTTGCCATCACGGAAGTCACCAATAAGTGAATCCCAGCTGTCTACGGACCAGTCAATCTTTCTATAATCAACAGTTGTTGTGAAGTCCTGCATTGCTGTAAGAGCTTCTACCACCTTAGCATCGCTGAGGTCAATATTCATGCCTGAATCTGTTTTCTCTGCAACCTGTGCGCCGTTTGAATAGAGATAACACCAGCCAAGATTTTCTCTTGCGTTGAATCCATAGATATCAATTGTTCCATCATTATCAGAATCAATATTTCCCTGAAGAGCTATTTCCTTGAACTTGTCCCATGTCCATTCATCACTGTTGGCAAGCTCATACAGATCAGGAAGGCCGTTCTGCTCAAATAATGTCTTGTTCCAGAAGATACCGTATCTGATTTCAGGATCCTTCAACAGCATTGTATAGTTCTTACCCTTGTAAAAACCGGCATCTACAACATCGGATCTCCATTTATACTCTGAAAAATCAATAACATCAAGATCACTTATAGGATAAGCGATTCCACCTTCGATCAGAGAAGGAAGAACTGTTGTAGTAACAGCGTATCCGATATCTACTACAGGATCGCCAGCCAGTACACTTGTAACATAGTCATTGACATAGTCTCCGCCCAGGTCAACAAATTCAATCTTGCAATTGTAGTTTTCTTCAACGTAAGCAATTCTCTCTGCAAGTGCTGCCTCGATTGCGTTCTTCTCAGGATCTGGAGTCATGTCATAGTATGAACCGATCCTTACAACTCTTCCTCCAAAATCATACTGTGGCTCTGGCTCAGCCTCTTCAGTAGCTTCAGTTGCAGCCTCTGCTGTCTCGGTAGAAGCAACTTCAGTTGCCTGCTCAGTCTGGTCAGTTGTTGTAGCTGTACTATCTCCTGTAGATGAGCCACACCCCGCAACTGAAAGAACCATTACTGCGCTTGTAATGACTGCCATTACACGTAACCCTGCTCTTTTCTTTTTCATATTTATTCTCCTTTATAAAAAATATTATTACTGCTTTTGCAGTATAGTTACCGATTATCCAACGATACCTGATCTCTCTATTCCTTCTACAAAGCTCTTCTGGCAGATCAGATACAATATAATCAGCGGAATAATTGATAAAACAGTACCTGTGTTATTGATCATGGAAACGAATCCCGGACTGATGAAATTCATTGATCCGCCAAATCCTTCATAGGAACTATATACATTCACTGCAAGAGAACTAAGTGATGAAGAGATGACTTTGGTATTGTTCAGGTACAGCGATGTATAAAATGAATCTGTCCACTGCCATACAAAACCAAATAAAAATACAGTGACCATCATAGGAACCGCACTTGGAAGCATTATCTGGATGAAGGTACGGAGTTTGCCGCATCCATCTACAAAAGCAGCTTCTTCAAGTTCTCTGGGCATTCCCTTGAAAAACTGTCTGAGCATGTAAATATATAAGCCATTTCTGATACCCATACATGTGCAGGCCTGCATGATAAATGGCCAGTAGGAATCGATCAGATTGACAGGTCCACCTGTTATCATGGAAAAAAGCCCAAATATATCAAAAAATCTGTATTTCATGAAGAGCGGCAGCATGATGACCTGTGGCGGAACAATCAGTGTAAATATCACGCATCCAAATAACAGATTCTTGAATGGAAATCTGAATCTGGCAAATCCATAGGCAGTTAAGAGACATGCAAATAGCTGCAACAGAGAAATCGTCACTGATAAGACCAAAGTTCTAAATAGCACTCTCCAATAATCCATACCACTAAGCGCCATCTGATAGTTACTTAATGTAAAATGCTTGGCGATATACTTAACGCTTGAATCATACAGATCTTTTTCACTCATGAATGAGACACTGAGTTTAACAAATAAAGGCTGGAGAATGATAAAACATATACCTACGATAACCGTTCCCCTTACTATTTTCAGAAGCAGTCTCCCTATTTTCTCTGACCATAACAACCACTTTTCGCTTTGCTCATCTCTCATCGTAATAAAATACCTTTCTTGATATAATGCTTCCTACAACTGCCAGGACAATTGCGATACAGATGAAATAAAACCAGGCCATCGCACTGCCATAGCCATATTTTATTTCTGTAAAAATGGTGCTCTTGATTTCAGACATCATCTCATTAGTTTCATTTGTAAAAGTGTCAATTATTGTATAGACGCTATTTACAAGGATGATCGGGCTTACCATTGGAAATGTTATCTTCCAGAAACTCTCCCACTTTGTAGCACCTTCAATACTAGAAGCCTCATATAGAGAAGGTGATATAGACTGAAGTGCTGCCAGGAAGATAAGTATCTGAACACCTGATGCAATAATTATGTCGTAGATTCCGTTTATGGCAGATGTCAGATAACTGATAATGCTCATCGGAAGATCTGTATAAGTCCTTATGAAATAAACCACATTCAGTACAGCCTCCGTATCATCTACATTTGCACCCGTATCACTTAGGGTTCTGACCAGAAGATCTGAATTTTCCAGTCCCAGTATCACACCGGATGTAAGTATTACAGGGAAAAAGAATATGCTTCTGGCGATAGCTCTTCCCTTAAATTCCTGATTCAAAAGATTAGCGGCAAAAAAACTAAATATGATAACAAGCGGTACTTTTAAAGCCATCTCTCCCAAGGATCTCAGCAGCATCTGATTAAAATCCGGATCTATAGTGAGTAACCTGATATAGTGTTCAAATCCATTATTTCCAGCCTGTGATAATACGTAACCACTACTTGTCACTTCCATATTACTTAGACTAAATTTGATGGATTCAATTATCAGCGGCAGAAAATTACCAAAAAATCCCACAAGAAAAGGTATTATGAATAATAATCCTGCTATTGCTTCTTTACCCACAAGCGACAGACTCAAATGTCCGTCCCTTCGTTTAAAATAGTTCATACTTCTATCTTCTCCTTCGATGGCCTATTTGCCACTTGAATCTCTTTTTTATGAAAATCGCAACTGGTGCGAGTTTCCAGCTGACCCATAATTCATTTTCTGGCAATACTTCTGGCGTCTATAGTCAGACCATCTGCATTTTTAGTTTGATCACTATAATTTACATATATAGAAACACCATTTTCATAAGTAACTTTTGCAAGTTCATCTTCTATATATTCGTGACTTATGATCTTCTGATCTCCCAGACCGCTCATAACGCTGTTCAGGCGCTCATAATCAGCTATCGCCTTGTCAATCCAGGTCTCGTAATTGATGCTGTAGAGATCATCATAATCTGTTTCTTTAAGTAATGAATTATCTCTATATATCCACAGATAATGGAGTCCTGCACCATATTCAGCGCATTTGAGATAATCTGTTTCGTAATCGTCAGCCATATTCAGAGCTTCACCTGCATACTCAATGCTTCCATGGATTACCATCTCGTAAAAAGGAATATTGGCATCCAGTATTCGGTAATTATTTGAATACAGCGGAACGTTTACCATTTTTGCCGAGTACTTAAGTGCATATTCATTAGCATCATCAGATAAAACTTTCAGTCCGCTTTGTGCAAACATGTCGAAACTGTTCTCATACAGGCTTATAGCCTTTTCTCTGTCTGCATATCTCTCTTCGAGATAGTCAGAATACAATCTGTTAGATGCTGAACCGATATCAACTCCGGAAACTCCATATTTTCCAAGCCCCTTAAGGAGTTTTTGAGAATTGGATACAACAAAATTCGAGCTTATAAGATCTGATTTTTTACCGGTAGCAACTCCGGAAGATAATGAATAATCTTTTTGAGTTATGGTTGTGTGATCAAAATATCCCGGAGCCTGAGCCATTGTTGAATAGCCATCTGTCAACTTATTCTGGTAGACATTCTGAAGTTCTATGCCCATATATACATCTACATTTTCTTGCGCCATGGAAGTCAGAAATGATCCTACATTTAGCTTTCCATTTAATTTTCTTAATGGATTGACACTTATATTGGCACTGCTGTGCAGACCGCCATTCATCCATCCTGTATAGATCAGGGTCTGATTATTTATTCCATTTTCCAGGAGCTTATCTGAGATCTCTTTTGCCTCGTCATAGGATGTCAGAGCCTCAACCGATCTGTACCTGATTCCCATCATTGTCTTGTATTTGTCTATGGCACCTATCATTTCTGCAAAAAAAGGTACATCCTGGCTGACAGCACTTTCACTTGCAAAATACAATTCACCTTTTTCTGTAAGATAATCACGATAACCATTTGCCATCTGGCTATAATCAGCATCTTCTCCTGTCAGAAATTTATATCTGATCTGATATGTATCAGAAAAATCTCTTATTCCATAGAGCTGATAACTATTTGAACCTACTACATCACTAAGTGATGCTTCACCATAGGCTAAAAAATCAAAGGTGCAATACACGTTGTTAAAAGAAGTTGTTTTTCCTGATACATTAGCTGATATAGTTGAGTAGCCATCACCATTTTCAATGATTGCGTAGAAGGCCTGATCATCTGCTTTTAATCCAAAAACAGGAAGCTTGATGGAATAGTCATCATCAGTTTCTGATTCCTTGACACCCAACACCTGCTGCGAGAGATCCTGACCATATACTCTTGCGGAATAGCCGGATACGCTAGTTTTACCATTGTTCAGATTAATAAGCGCTCCACTACCGTCAGGAACAAATATATATCCCTCTGAGTCACTTCCTGCTGCGCCAAAATATGGCAACAGATCTATGCTAACGAGATAATAACCATCATCGTTGTATTCCACCTCATCCGGATTGATGCTGGCTATGAAACTGTCTTCTTCTAGACGATACTCAACTGGTATCTTGAACCAGGGCTTATCACTGCCACCTTCAGAAGTGCTTAGCTGTGAATCCAGTTCATAATCCGCCTGGGTATATCCCGCAGCTTCATAGTAGCCTGCAAGCTCTTCACGGATGTAATCTTTAACACCTTCCCTCAATCTGTAGTAATTGCCGTCATCGCTTTCTTCCAGTACATAGTTTCTATTGATCTTTTTAACTGCCTTTTCATCCATTTGAGAAGTAAAAGAAAGAAATCGCTCTTCTGAAATTGATTCCGGAAGAAGCAAGTCAGACCCGGCATTGCCAAGGGTGTAGACTACTTCAAAACCACTGCCATCTTCCAAAGGCGATATAGTAAACTGGTCTCCGGCAACAGCATCGTTGTAGCTATCCATGACCGATACCTGAACATCTTCGTTATAATACTTAACCTGAAGCTGGCTCTTTAGTACTCTCTGGTAGTAATTAGATGCGATAGGATCTTCATCTGCATTCTGTGGACCTGAAAACCACAGTTTCCCTGATGCATTATCTTTTACTGCAAATCCTGCATCATCCTCATTGACATATAGTGTCAATGCATCTGTTTCACTGACCTTTTTCATACCCTCAGGAGCTGTCTTATCGGTAGGCCCGCTGATTGCAAAAGCAGTAACAGGATGAAAAAAACCAGCTATAATAGTATCCGCTGCCAATATCGCCGCCATGCATTTTATTGCCTTTTGCCTTAAATGCTTTTGAATCTTCATCTAAACCTAAGCTCCTTATATATAGTCACAACAAAAGTCATCATTCTTCCGATAACATTAAAAAACAAAAGTCCAATAAACATCAGTATTCCCATACCAAGCAGTGTTATCAGACATGTAAGTATTGTCTTTTTAACTGTATACTGATGGGTAATCATGGTTCCCAAAAACAACAGTAGCAGGCTCCAAAGTATACTGATGGTCTGAAAAACAGTATAGAAACTGCCTTCATTGGTAGTAATGAAGTGGCTGATCAACACAAGTGGCAGTCTTATGATCACCAGTGGAGCCAGCGAATAGCCAACAGCTATGAGGATATCCAGCATCCTTCCTTTGCCATCCATTAGTGAAGTGGTGCACCAGTTGGCACTGCACCATAAGATATATAAAAGAAGTACTGTAGTAACATCCACTACGATATTCAGTTCTGAGAGTCTGTTCATGTTGAACAAGAATCCTGTACTCTGTTTTTCTATTGAAAAAGTTATTATTGTCAGAAGTACCAGAGTAAATGCTGCAGGGATAGACCCTCTTTTTTCAAATTTAAGATCCCAAAAACCATCAAAGGGATGAAAAATAAGATGAAATACATACTTTAAAGATTTTCCATATAGCATCTTGCTTTACCTACCCATTTCTTAATGCTGAAATATCCTTTGATTCCTATAAAGATCAGTAAAATGATACCTATGCCAAGCATTCCTTTTGAAAAATATTTTTCCATCATTTCTTTACGGTAATAAAACAATGCTTTGGAGTAGTATTTTCTGTTATTTCCAAGCTTAAAATAGTTCATTGCGGACTTGTAATCCTCTGCATCCATGCTTGCTTTTCCGAGTCCGATATATGCCAGCTCATTATTGGAATTGTATCTGGATACTTCGTTCCACATAGCTGTTGCGCCTTCTGAATCACCCATGTTGTTGAGTCTTATGGCACTTAGAAGCTTTGAACCATAGTCAGTGATCTTAAATGAAATGACAGTGCCAAGAATATTGTCCAATACGTATATCCTGTCTTCTTCATCTGTCAGAGCAATGGCAACAGGCTTTTGGAAGTTTCCTTCTTTGATACCTTTTTTGCCAAATACAAATAGAGAATTACCATCATAGTCATAGGCAAATACTTTGCCGCCGGCATCATCCAGTATAAAATAACAACCGTCATCATTGACTGTTACATCACAAAAGGATGACCAGCCTCCGCTATAACCGTTAAGGTCGCCTATGATGTGATAATTGCTCAATCTGCGAAGGACATCATCTCCGGTCGGATTAAGTCTTCTAATGGCATCAGCTCCGGATGCCAGATCATCAGTACTTAGATTATTGATAGTTGCGTATATAAAGTTTTCATTATCAACACAGATATTGCTATATTCTGTAGGAACGATCGTTGCCATACGCTCCTGCTGTTGTTTGGTAGAAAAATAGTTTTTCCAGATGTAGGTAAATGGACTGACACTAACTTCTGTTGCACCCATAAATCCCTGGAAATTACCGTTTTTATCAAATTCAAGCAATCCCATATTGATTCCGTAGGCTATAACATAGATTCTTTCAGAGTGATCTACGACAACTTTAGTTGGTGTATAATCCTGGGAATCAGATATCAAAGAGGTTACAGGTCTTCCAACCTCCCTTACAAATTCTCCCTTTTCATCCAGTTCTACTATCCTGCCATTTCCACTGTCAGCAATATATATATGCCCTTCATCTGTTACAAAAACTCCTTGGGGCTCTTTGAAAACATCGCTCTTATCTTTTCCGTGTGTATATTCAGAAATGATATTTCCATCAGGATCCATGACCAGTATCCTTGAATTTCCTGTGTCTGCGATGTATAAAGTATCGTTTTTAAGAAACATATCCTTTGGGAAGCTGAGTGTACAATCAGATCCTTCTGTAAAAAATGATTTCTCATATAGAAAAGTCTGTGGCTGAGCGATTGCCTCTCCCCAAAAGTTGTAATTATAAGAATTGTAGGATTCTGCAGCCATGACAGTCTGACCGGTGCATCCTAAAGATGTGATAAGAGTCAGTGCTGCTATGGCACAAGGCAGAATGGATCTTTTTAATTTTGAGAGACTGCGTATATTCATAAATCCTTTCTCCTACTCTTTGATTCCTGATGATGCCATTGTTTCTATGATATTGCTCTGACTGGCTATAAATATTGCAATAGGCACGATCATCATGATCACAGCAACCGCTGCTGTTGCTCCTGCTCTTGAGATACCTGCTGCAGATATCTGACTAAGCGCATATGGAAGTGTCTTTAGATTTTCGCTAAAAATGTAGTTTGATCCCTGTAGATTCCATAAATCCTGAAAACAGAAAATAATAAGTGTCAGCCATGCCGGTTTTACCTGTGGCATCGCAATCTTCCAAAATATGGTAAATTCGCTGGCACCGTCGATCCTGGCTGCTTCAAGCAGTGAATCAGGTATCTGCTCCATAAACTGTTTCATAAGAAACAGTCCAAGAGGCTTGGCTATTGCCGGAACTACAAGCGCTGCATAGCTATCAAGCCAGCCAATTTTGGACATGATCAGGTAGTTTGGAATAGCAGTTACCTGTGTTGAAAACATAAGTGCTGTAACGATTATCCAGAATATGATCTTCTGTCCCGGAAACTTGTATTTTGCAAGGGCATAAGCACAGAGACTTGCAACTGCCAGATGTCCCAGTGTTCCTACAATGGTAATAAATACAGTGTTAAAGGTGTATCTGGTAAATGGTATCCATGACTGACTCATGAGTACGAATACATCATGAAAGTTGTCCAGTGTCGGATTTCTTACAAAAAATCTTGGAGGGAATATGAACAGCTCTTCCAATGGTTTTAGCGAGTTACTGACAGCAAGTACCAGAGGCAGTGCCATAAATACTCCAAGTATTACCAGTATTGCTACGCTGAATACATCTCCTACCAAAGAATGACTTTGTTTAGCTCTTTTTTTATGCTTAAATGGCAGAATACGCATTTATCTTCCAACCTTTCTTAAAAGCATTTGTACAAACTTGTTGCAAATGATCATTACCATGAATAACAGGGTTGCTATTGCTGACGCATAACCCATTTCAAATCTGATGGTTCCGTAGTCGATAAGATGTGAAACAACCGTATGGGCTGCATAATTGACGCTTGGAAATCCTGCCAGAGCTGCCAGCTGATCATGTATGGCAAATGAACTTGTAATAGTCATAACCGCACCAAACATCAGCTGTTCCTTCATTGCAGGTAATGTGATATACCATAATTCCTGAAATCTGTTTTGGATACCATCCATATATCCTGCTTCGTAGAGGGTCCTGTCCACATTCTGCAGACCAGCTATAAATGACAGGAATCCGGTACCCATACTCATCCAGAGCACTACTATGATCAGGATCGGCATGATATATTTCTCATCTTCAAACCACAGTATTGGTTCATACACGATTCCAAGCTTCATCAGCCAGCCATTTGCCATTCCATATGTATCGCTTGAAAAAATGTATTTCCAGACTATATATGCCTGACCTGAAATTGTTGGTGCATAAAATACAAGTGTCATAAATGCACGTATCACAGGCTTTTTGATATCATTGATCATCCATGCAATGAACAGAGCCATAAAATATCCCACAGGTCCTGTAATGATCGCAAATAGAAATGTATTTTTTACAGCCTTTAGAAATACTTCATCAGCAAAAAACAGATCGATGTAATTTTTCCAGCCAATGAATCTGGCAGGTTCAAGTACATTAAAATACGTGAAGCTAAGGCATATAGAAGCAATTACAGGTATAAGATAAAACATCAAAAATAGCAGGCAATAAGGCGCTATGAATAAATAAGCTATTCTGCAACGCTTCATATTTTTAAGTAAAAATTTTAGTTGTATGCATAGGTACTTGATTATCATTTACCCTTAACCTCTCTAAGTGGAAGGCCAAACTCCTTACGCTTTGCATCAATCTCGGAATTAATGGTTTTCACAATATCCTGCAAAGTTTCTCTTGGATCTTCATTATTGTTGTAAACTGTATAAAAAGCGTTTTTGATATTTCTTTCTGTATAATAGCTTCCCGGGATTTCAGGAATAGCCTTAACTTCCTGCATCTGGCGCAGGAGCTGCCTATAGTCTTTTGAAGACCATGGAAGATTTTCCAATGCCTCAAGATTGGCTGTAGCAACTCTTCCGGACACACCAAGTACTGATTCGATCTCATTGCCATAATCCGACTGAGTTTCTGTGCTCATCCACCATTTAAGGAATTCCCAGGCATTTTCTTTTTGCTCACTGGTCTCCATGATTATTGCTGCTGTTTCCCAGGCTGAAACACTTCTGTCCATTCCTTCATCTGTTTCAAATCCCGGAACAACTGTAAATCCCCACAATCCTCTTATCTCAGGAGCAAAAACAGATAAGTAGTTGTAGTTGGTATAATCTCCTATTGCCAGTGGCATCTCACCCGTCCTAAAGCGGTTGGCAAAATCAAAGGTTACAGGCATTTTATAATTCACGTAATTGCCGGACCACTGTTTAAATGCATCAACAGCCTCTTCAGTATTAAGTCCGCTTTCTGTGCCATCTTCGCTGTAGTATGAGCCACCGTGCTGATACAGGAACATCGCAAATGTAGTGTAATCAGGGAATATTCCCACATTCATATTGTTTTTCTGTATTACAGACAATGCTTCATAAAATTCATCCCAGGTATTAGGAACCTCCAGGCCAAGTTCTTTCAATATATCTGCTCTATAGAACATTACATGGAATGACATGGTCTGCGGCAGTGCGTATACACCACCATCAAATGTGAACTGCTCAAAAGCATTCTCGTGGAACCAACCTGTTACTTCTTCAAAATCATCAAACTGTGTCAGATCTGCTACTGCATTTCTTAGTGCGTAATTGATAGGCTCCTTACCTGCTACATTTAGCGCTACATCCGGGCCTTCACCTGCAAGGGTAGCTGACAATAGTACATCTTTATTTACAAGCTTGATATTTACAGGTATTCCGCTATCCGGAACGAAATAGTTATCTGCCAACTGTTTGATGACCGTAGCCTGATCTCGTCCACCGCCAGTCATGCTTGTTACATTACTTCCATCTGCAAGGATCCATACCTCAAGGCTATCTTCACCATATACTTCACCGATACTGTCATAGTCTTCTACAAAACTTGCTGCAAACTGCTTTATTTCATGGACAATTTTTGCAATAAAGCCTGCCTCAGCATCCGGCAGGGCTGTATCAGGGCTGCATAACATCAGATAATCTATTTCCAGAGGCTGCTCCTTCATGGACAATTCCCAGGAACCTAGTGATACTATGTTGTCTTTAAATGCAGACCATTGTTTTGCAATAGTTCTTGGATCATTTATCATTTTTTCCAACTGATTAGTCAGATTATCAATCGTAGCAAAAGAGCTGCTACCTGCACCTTCTGTATATATGCTTATAAGTTCTCGTATCTGTTTGATCTCCTGATATTGAGTCTTCAAGATCGATAAAGCCTCAGGAGCTTTAGTTTCTAACTGATAATCACGCATTGTATCAGGTGAAGAACCAATGATCATAAGGAGCTGTCTGTAGCTTCGGTTTAGTTCTGATATAGTCAGATCAGTACGCCTTATGATCTCAGAAAGCTCACTTCCAAGGGATACTTCCAGCTTTATTTCATGAGTTCCTTTTTCAAGATAAAAAGTATATGGATCATAGTCTGTACTATTTGCATTTGGAGCAAGTCGCTTCATCTGCCAGTCATTTTTGTATAGAAATTTTAGTTCAGAAGCTTCCTTAAAAGGAATTTCTCCATCTATGCTCAGGCTCCTGACAACTGTTACGCCTGTGTTTATGTTCTGTCTGTATCTAAGAGCAAGTGTGTAAAAGCCACTTTCTGGTGCCTCCACCTCCCAGCTGATCCACTGGCCTACTGTCTTCCAGTTAGTTCCGCCGATCTCATTGAGCCTTGTCTTACTGGGACTATATGGCTCACTGACAGGTGATGTTCTATCTGCAATCGGATATAATGTTGAATCTGATTTATACAGAGCATCCTCTGCCTGAATTTTTAAAGATATATTTGATGTAGCACCATCTATGCCCTGTTGCGCATAACTTTCAAGATATTCCTGATAAGAAGGGACATCTTCACATCTGGTAAGAGTTATCTTTCCTATCTTCATTGGTTCTTTGGATGATTCTAATGTGATAGTGTTAGTGCCTTTACTAAAGAAAAATTCAAAAGGTTCCTGATAGTAGCCATCACTGTCAGATATATATGCATCAAGCCACATAGCATGCTCAGACTGTCTTGGTCTTACGTCATTATCTCTTGAATCCCTTGATATCTCTTCAGCATCCTCCCATACTCTTGAGAACTCGATGTATTCTGCGTTTTCAAAAGGTACTTCATCATTTATGTAAACAATTCGCTCTATGCTGTTATTTTTGCCTTCAGTTGGATAATAATCGATCTTGATATTGTAAAAACAATCTTGTGGCACGTCGAATTTATATGTTACAAAGCCTTCTTCCAAGGTACACAGACCATCATCTTCACTGTAGAAATCATCACTTTTTTCATAATAATCATTTCCATCAATTACGATTTCTTCTTCAGGCATCGGTACGTTTCCTGCAGCATGTTCTTGTAAATAAGATTCATAGTCAGTAGTATCACGAACGATGCTGAGCAGATCTTCTGCTGCATATGTCTGATCTATATTTTGCGCATCTGCTGAGGCAAGGGCAGTCATTGGGATTTCCCCCAGAATGATCCCCGCACTTATAAATAAAGATAAAAATCTAGAGCAATACTTAGTCATCATTCATTAATCCTTTGTCTATGAAAATCTGATTATTTGGATCAACTTTAGTTTAAAAAAAAGTGATATTTATTAGAATGAATTATCTTTATAGAATTTTTAGATTTGTTCCTTGAATTTTAAGGTTTTCCAGACTTTGAGCATGTATTTTTTTATGAATTCTAATTTATTTACTATACTGCATTTCGATAATATGGAAAATCATCAGATAAATATAATTATTTTTCATAGCTTTTTTATTTCATAAACTATAATATTAGACAATAGAGAACTTATCTGGTGTTCTGTTATTTTTTTGTGGGGAAGTGTTTGTAATGGGGTTTAAGCGTCAATCTATACAGAAGCAATTTCTAATGATAACCAGCGTTTTTCTGGTAATTATCATAGCATTGGTTGTTCTGCTCATTTTTTCAATTAAAAATCTATTTCTCCAAAATCAGCAAAAATATGCAGATATGTATGTTAGCAGATTCAGCAATGAGCTGGATAATATAAGCTTTCAAATGGAAGTTCTTGGAAATGACTTTCAGAACTCAGAAGTCTGCAAGGAGCTTTTTACCTATGGAAAATATTCAGATTTTCCAAGCGCTCTTATAGAGGAAATCAATAATAAAGTAGTCTCTGTTAAGACCTTGAATCCTGCAATCACAGATGTGGCTTTTGTCAATGATGTACTTCACTGGTCTTCTATTTTTTCACAGGAAGATCTCTCAGCCATGAACGACTATGTTGTATCCGGTTCTTACAATAGCCGCGGAATAGGTCTTCATCAGAGCAGCTTTAAATCGCTGTCAGATAAGGCCTACTACGTGTACGCCAGCAGAATCTACAGACAGGGCAAGGCCGTGGGCTGTGTCTTTATATCCTTTGATATAGCTAATATTGCTGTAGACTCTTTTGATCCGCAGGAAAATGATGCTTCATCTTTTTTCCTGATGGATTCCAACGGAAATGCATATGCTCTTGGAGATTATCCTGATGAGATTACTGACAATGTCATCAGCTTTTGCAATGACAATGTGGTCTCCGATACTTCAGAATCTGATTATGAAATGAGAGATTCCTACAGCGAAATATATAAAAACTACATTATCTCCATTAATTATTCAGAGAAGTCGCAGTTCTACATTATAAACTGTCTGAATAATTCAGCTATTAACAATTATCTCGTATCAGCGTGGCGACAGATTGTAGGAATTTTGATCGTGATCATGATCTTTTCTATTTTGCTGATCACCGTGTTATATAAAAATATGATTCTTCCGATCAATAAATTTAACAGCATCATTACAACTATGATTCAAAACAATCAAAGGCATCTGCCAAAGCCGATTGAGATTGAAGGTTGCTGGGAAATTCTCAGTCTTACCAATGCGTTCTCTACTCTGTTTGGTGCTATTGATGAGCTGAATAAAAAGATATTTGAGACAACAACAAAATTATATGAAGAAAAACTCCGCGGCCAGGCAACTGAAATTTCTTATTTCAGAAGCCAGATCAATCCGCACTTTTTATACAACGTACTAGAGCAGATTAAGGCCATGGCACTTACCAATAATGTTCCAGAGATTGCTTCTATAGCTATCGCTATGGGAAAGATGTATAAATACAATGCTAAAGGCAACCCGATAGTACCTTTTAGCAGTGAATTGGAAATGACTAAGGCATATATCGAAATTCAGAAATATAGATTTAAAGATAAATTTGAGATTTTCTATAATATTCCCGATGAAGTCATGGATATCCAGATAATAAAGCTTGTCCTTCAACCTATTATAGAAAATTCTATTCAACATGGAATTGAGCCATCTCTGAAGAACTGTATGTTATATATAGGTGCAAGTGTTTCAGAAAACATTTTTTCAATTGAAATAAGAGATGATGGTGTAGGCATGACTCCTGAACAGTTAAGTACTATTCAGGAAATCCTTAAAAAGGATCATTATCAGGAAAACAGCTATGTTGGAATCTATAATACAAATGCCCGTTTGAAACTGCAGTATGGAAAAGAATACGGGATCACGATTGACAGTAGGATCAATGAAGGCACAGTTGTAAGTATAAAAATACCGATTTAACTGAGGGGACGTGTTCGTATGAAATATAAAGTTTTATTAGCAGATGATGAACCAAGTATTACAGAATCAATGAAAGTAAATATTCCCTGGGAAAAGTACGATATGGAAGTTCTATATACTACTACTTCCGGCATGGAAGCCAAAGACATCCTGCTAAATAAGGATGTGGACATAGCGATTTTGGATATTAGAATGCCTGGATATAGCGGACTTGAGCTAAGCAAGATATGTTTTACCAACGACCTAAAAACCAAGATCATTATAGTAAGTGGCTACGCTGAATTTTCCTATGCTCAGAAGGCCATTTCTTATGATGTTGTAGGTTATCTGCTCAAGCCTGTGGAATATGAAGAATTGGAAGTACAGCTCTTAAAGGCGCAGAGAGCGCTATCTGATTCTGAGATCAGAGACTCTTCATCTGAATTTATGAGCGCCATTGAAGAAAACAATATTGAAAAAATGCGTGAGTATCTTAATGATCAAGGATTTGACTCCTATACATATTATATTGCATCGATATATGGCGAATGCAACAAAACAATCCCAGATACCCTTGCACTTTCGGTAGGAACTAATCAGTCTATTTATATTTCAACTAAAGAATACGACAAGAACTGGTTCGTCGGACTGAAAGAAGCTGTAGGACTCTATCCTTTTGATGTAAATCTTGCATCTATGAGAAAAGCAATTTATGAGTGCATGGCAATGTGCTATTCACACTTCATGACAGGTGGTCTGGGAGATGAAAGTTCTATCAACACCACATATATCGATTTTCACAAGACAAGGCTCTATAACTCAATTAATTCAGCCATAAATTTTAATGAAAAAGAAAAGCTGATAATGCTCTTAAACAAGCTCCGTGAGCCGGAATATCGAAATGAGCTCAATATCAATTCTGCTATGAAACTCAATAATATGCTGGTTTCTAATACACAGCTATTTGTAAATTCGCAGGACTATTATGTATATAATTATAAACAGTTGACCCATGATTACGCTTCCTTTGACAATCTGCTAGATAATCTGATTCAATTACTTGATAATGCGAGCTCTGACAATGAAGAAGACAATGCTTTTAACAATACTTATTTTCTTAAGATAATGAAATACATCAATACCTATTACAATGAAAATATCACGCTTAAAGATGTAGCAGCAGTTGTGAATCTTAATCCCAATTATGTGAGCCAGATTTTTAAGAAGAATGCCGGAACTACTTTTTCTCATTATCTGATCAATCTCAGGATCACTAATGCAAAAAAGATGATTTCAACAACTAATACTTCAATCAATGAGATTGCTGCTGAAACTGGATTTAATGATTATTTTTATTTTTTAAAGACCTTTAAAAAAATGACTGGTAAGACTCCCAGTGAATATAGGGAAGAATGCGCTTCCTGATACTATAAACCTCCAAAAAGGTTTAAAAAACTGACATTATTCGTTAATTATCTGACATTTGTACCTATTTGCCTTGTATTACGTATAAATAGTTGATATATTTTTCAAGTAAACATTAACTCAGAGGGGGAGAAGATGTTATGAACACACTAATCAAGGAGAAGCCTGTATCTAAATCAGGCCTTGGTATTGCTCAAGACAATACTAATGCAAAGGAGCTCGGCTTATCATACGGACAGTATGTATCAAGTGATTATGGTAAGCTCCTTTCTAAAGATCCGGATGCATATCCTGTACACCAGGATGATATCTGCATCAAAAGAGATTTCATCATTACAACAATGAATGAAAAACCAAAAGCAATGCTAAAAATTCGAGGACGAATTTAATTAGCTTACTTATATCTCTTCTTTTATACTACTATTCCTATAGAAAACCGGACTTGATTTTTCAAGCCCGGTTTTCACTTTATATCAGTTCACAACTACTCTGTTTCGGCCACTTTCTTTGGCTTTATATAATCCTTCATCTGCTCTTTTGACAAAAGAGTCTATAGTATCACCAGATACGGTTGTTGTCACTCCAAAGCTCATTGTGATATGCCCAACCTTGGAATATACGTATGTATCAATCTGATGTCGCAGTGTTTCTGCAAATTCCTGAGCTTCTTTTGTATCAGTATTTGGTAGGATGTAGATAAATTCTTCGCCGCCCCATCTTCCAAATATATGCTGTGGTTCCAGATTATCCTTTATCACAGTGACAGTTTCTCTTAATACATAGTCTCCAACATCATGACCATAAGTGTCATTTACTCGCTTAAAATGATCAATATCCATGAATATCAGAGATGACCTGTAATCGCTGTCAGCATTTAGTTTCATGAGCTCATTCAATTTATTCTCAAGCTCCCACCTGTTATATATTTTTGTTAGCTGATCAGTATACGCTATTTTACCCAGTTCTTTATTCACTGCATCCAGCTCGTTTGAAGTTCTTTCAAGGAAATATAGTATTCTTTCGATAAACGGAATATACTCCCTATTATCCTCTATAACCTCAGTATCATCATCAATGAAATTGATACAAGCACGTATACTGTCATCGGATGTTTCATCTTCCTTTAGCCCTATAGCAACGAGTGCACTATTCAGAGCACCACCATCCCCTTCAGGAGTAATAAACATTTCTGCATATCCAATTCCAATGGAGGCTTCCATATTATAATCCAGAAATACGGCAGTTTCTCTTTCTGCCAGATTTTTCAAGAATCTGACACGGTTTCCACATTCAAAAATAAATAGAGCTTCCGGTTCGAATTGCTTTAATCTTCTGATAGACTTATTGATAATATAGAAAAGATTATCAGGATTGCCATAGGATAATCTGAATCTCTCTCCTTTGGCTACATCCGAAGTAAACCAGATAGCGCCGTCCTCACTATACGCAGATGGAACTCTGGCTACAACGCATTCCTGTCTATGAAAAATAAGCGGAAATTCACAGACATTCTGAACAAAGTAATTGTTTGGTTTGACATTTAGATATTTAGAATAAATCTCTGTGGCAGGCTTATGATCAATGGTTTTGATGATATTATCACCAATTACCTGTGTTACCATCATCTCTACACCGATTTCTTTAAAGCCCAGACAATTATCCATAAATACACGCAAAGAATCGCTGGCAAATATGATAGCTACAATCCCATTAGGATTGGCACTTTGCCCGTATACTTTTGAAGTATTAAGCTCTCTTATACTACGACCTGATTTTGCTCCGAACACAGGTAACTTATGATGTCTGAATTCATTAGTAAATGAATGGATTATGGTGCTGCTGCATGAATAGCAGACCTGTATGCACTTAGCATTTGGGATATTCTGCAATTGCTCATTGATCATTCGTCCAGCTACGAAGCCTGTTGCATCACGCATATCAAATTCCAATTCAATAAGTCTGGTATCCTTAAAAAAGGTAACATTTAATTCTATTGGATCATCTTTGATATCAAACTCTTCATCTGCAATATTGGCGCATGTCAGCCCAATAAGACATGCATTACTGCAGTTATTATTTATATAATCCACTATCTTATCATCATCTGAATCAACTTTGGGATTATATAACTGCAACAATACACCGCTTGCTGTTTTATAATTCTCGCTATCTTTAATCTCATCAACAATTTTGACAAGAGCATCAAAATCATGAAATAGATATTTTTTCTGGATCATAAGACCTCCGTAGCACTTTTAAGTTTGTAGACTGACGGTATATAGTATATTATCTTATAATCCTTTGATTATTACTAGCTATTTTGTGACAAAAATCTTTGGGTGATAAACTATTCTTCAACTTAATGTCACTTGATTATGAGTTCATCAACTTTTAGCATCTCTCTTTTTCATTTCATAAACAGCTGTCTTACATGGAATGCTGCCTTATTTCTTCCTCAATACGATTCTTAAGTTCGCCAAGAGCTTCCTCTTCAGAATCAAAAGAAATCTCTCCATAGACTACTCCTCGTTCACCTGTCTGGTAAACTACCCACATCTTATTAGACTCGTCATAATAACAGCCGTAGATATAACCTGCATGGGATGGGCCATCTTTATCTATGTTAACGCCATAATACATTTTTCTTTCCCACTGCTGGGAATTCATTTCGCTAATAAACTGATCTCTTGACAGTTTTCTTTCCCCTCTGTCACCGAAATACAATTTAAACTCCTCGGGCACACTATCGCCAAAAGACCTTCTTTCTCCGCCAACAACTCCGATCAACCTATAGCAAATATCCAGAAATTTATCTATCTGTATATTAAACATTCGAAATGGGTCTTTTGTCCCACCAAGAATTACCATTGGTCTTTGAATAAAACAAGAATCGTATTCTATAATTGGATCAGCATTCATGACTTCTTCAAAATATTTCTTATCCAAAAGCTGATCATAGGCTTTATCTGATAATCTGGAAAAAAACTCTTCGACTGAATCTGCAATCCTTGAGTACTTGCAATTCTTATACTGAATCAGAGTGACGTGATCATTATCTTCCCACACAACCACGTCTCCAAGATAAGAAATCAATAATGGTATCGCATTTGCCCCATTAAAATAGCTCTTCTCAACTAATTCTCTATAATCATCAGGATTAATCACCTTAAGAAAGTCTTCATAAAAAGAGCCAAATCCATACTCTTTCCACATCGAAATAATAGAGTTTGGAACAACACTCTTGTACTTAATTAACAAAGATTCTTCTACAATATTTTCCTGCTTAAAATTACTTAGTACTGTCTTGTCTATTTCAGCCATACTCTTAAATCCTTGTAGTACTTAATTACACATTTTCATATTTTACCACGGAAATCATCTCTTTAAAAAATTCAGAGTAGCTACCAAAACGGTTTTTGTCATACACATCCTGAGCTGCCTGGTCAAATCTATAGTCTTCAAAAAGATTTTCCTTCCCCAGCTGCAAAGCGCATGCATAAACAATATCCCTTTTGTTAAACGGTCCTATTATATAGTTAAATGTCATATAGCCAACCGGGTCTTTTTCATAAATAAAAAACGATTCATTCTTTTGAAAATATCCTCTTATACCTATTTTTGACCTATCACCCAAAATTCCAAAAGCGTACTCCTTATCATATTCATCCCCCATCCTGTCTCTAAGCAACTTTCCAATCATATATGTGCTATAATAATCGTTTTTGACATATCTGATCATGGCATCGGAAACTTGAATTTCCTTAACAAATCCATCTCTTCCATCTTGAATGAATCCCTTTGTTTCAAATGATGGATCCTGGGTGAAAATTCTAATAGTATCACCATCTTTCCTGACTATTGGAAAAGTATGTCCCATATAGTCACAGACTTCCTTTATGTTATAAAATTCACTCAGTTCTTCGATATCAACAACCTTTTTATAACATAGATACTTACCGAAACCATATTTCTCAAATCCATCTTCTTCAACAGGCTCTTTTGAATAAATCTCAACTAGCTTCTCGTCTTGAAAAGTAACTCTATCACTTTTAACAAAACAAGCCTCATATTTTTTTCCATTAAATACTGCATAAGTGCCAGTAATCACCTTTTTATCCTCTTCCGAATCAAAAAACATCTCCATTCTTTACTACCATTCGTCTTACAATTTTGCTTTTCTCTGCTGTACTATAAGTTCTGCTTCTTTCTCAGATATTTCCTCGTAGTCACAATCTCCACCTATAAATTTCCTTAAAAGGCTTGGTTTTTCAACCCAATTTCCTGCATCATCAAGAAGATACACATACGCAGATTCTCTTTTTGCAACAGCGTCACTATCATCAAATTTGTAGTATTTATACATTGTCTTCGCCATCCTATAGGTTAATGCTTTGTGCTAATCTCAACTCCATAATCTTCCCAAAATATCTGTTTGATTCGTGCAATCCAATTATCTAACTGTGGATTATCATTCTTTAATATTTCATATTTCTCATCAATTAGATTTGAAAATTTTGTATTTATTTCTTCTATGTTCAAATCTATTTTCGCTTCACCTTGCTGCTCTTTTTTATTTATGTACGAAATGATACGCTCAAGCCTCTCTAAAGATGGAAACCCATTTACTACTTCCATCAATTTATAAATGGCTTCCTTAAAGGCCACAGCTACTTGAGCATCATTATCTTCATCATATTTTTCATAAATGGCATCTATCACAAAATCAAAATGATGACCTGCTCCAGGAAACGCCTCAATTCCAAAGGTGTCCATTCCAGCAATAACAGCAGGGTAAATCATATAATTTCCGTCCAGATACGCCCTATGTGCCATATTAACTTTCGCTTTGGCTGCTGCTTTTAATATTTTAATATCCATCTACTACACCTATGAAATCCATATTAGATCCATGTGTTTTTTCACCATCATATTCGTACCTATACAATAGAATAATGCTGTTATACATTTTAATATCTCTGTCCTTCAGCATTTCTTTGAAAGCAGGTATAATTTCTTCATCTGCAGAAAAGCCTTCCAATAGTTCTTCAACATTGTCCACCCCTTCATCAATCCAATCTGTTTCTATTGCATTCATGTCATATTTCTTTATCTCATAAGTTTCCTGGAATTTAGATGGTATCTGATTACCATCCTCATCATATGCAACATTTATAAAAGCATTGAATTCATCAACGCTCTCAAAACTTCCTAGCCATAATGATACTTTATGTTCCCTAATCATCAAAAATCACCTCCCATTTGAAGTTCTTTGGGTAAAGCATCTATGCCACCTTCAAGCCTATAATATGCCCAGTTGTTTAGTCTTCTTACAAACAATTACTTAATCTTCGCTTTCCTATTATTCCGTCTTTATACTCTGTGTGTTAAGATTAGCGTGATCAGTTCTTCCCTGGATAACTCGACTTTCTGAGTTACGGGTTCAGAACAAACTACACCATCCTTCTTACTATATTCATACTCAGCGCTAAAACTGCTGCAGTCAGACAATTGTATGATTTTGTAACTTTCATCTCTCCCATTAGTTTCCCAACCGTTGCCACTGACAGCACCAAAAGTCCCAATACAAGCCTCACCATTCTCAATCCTGTATGGTCTTGATGAAGGAAATCCATCTCCTACTTCCCAACTATCATTATTTTTAACAAGGCAATCTTTGTATCCTACGTAAAATTTCACATTATAAACATCCGAAATCTCTGCATCATCAATGTTTACTGTCTTTTGGAAAACATCACCTTTTTCCTCAAAAGTATAATCAACCGGCTGCCCCTTTCTTGCCAAAAATATAGTTTTTCCACGAAAATGCTGATACCAATATAAGTTGTTATTAATTACTGCGTACATAGCTCCCTCTTTTTAAAAATCTTGAATTTCCCATTAGGGTACTTTCCCCTGAACCATACACATGGCAAGCCCAGCAAATTCTTCTTTTTCTTAAATTGTTTTTGTTCTATGTTTCTTTACCAATTTAACAAACTCATCCTTACTTACGTTGCTTCTTTGAACTAATGCTGAGTCCTGCAACTCTCCTCTGTACTTATCATAGCTGTATTCAACGACAAACTCTGTACAATCTGAAAGCTTAATAATTTTATAGCTACCTTCTCTTCCCATAGAATGCCAGCCACCTTCATCATGACTCCAAGATGTATAAAGGCATATTTCGCCATTGTCTATGCTGTATGGCTCATCTGAAGGATATTGTTCTGAAACATACCACTGTGTCTCATCTTGTACTACAGAATCCACATATCCAACCAGATAATCAATCATGTAAATATCTGAGATAGTATTATCCTGAGGCTCAACAACCTTTGTAAAACAATTATGCTTGCTTAGACTAAAAGAAGCATCCACTTTGCTACTGTCAAAAGTAAGGAGTTCGGTCTCTCCATATGCGTCACTGTATCTATAAAGTTTGTCTTTCATTATTGCATACATAATTTCTTTCTCTTCTTGCATCTAGAATGTTATATCTATCCCACAAGTCTTTATGACATAATTCCTCTCATTTTCAAGCCAATATTACACATAGCCTCTTCACCCTTTGTTAATCTCTTTCAGATAATCCGCTATCTCGGTGCGCCCGTACTGCCTAGCATATTCGTACGCATCACAACTATCCAAATCACCAATTGCATATGAAACCTTTGTATCAATACCTTTCTCTACTAGAAATTTGACAATATCGTAATGACCATTGTAAATAGCTGCAAACAATGGATTTCTGTCAAAATCACTTACATCTAATTGAGCTCCGTTATCATACAACAATTCACAAATATCCATATAACCTTTAAACGCAGCTATTGTCATAGCTGAACTGTCTCTAATCCCGCCTTTTATATTTACATCGATACCGTTTTCCAGTAAAAACTTTACGACATCATACATTCCAGAAGATGTAGCCATATGTAAAAATGTTCCTAACGGAGTCACTGTATTTATAACCCCCTCATTATCATGAATCAATTTGCTCATAGCCTCTAAATCATTTTCTTTTATAGCTTGTCTCATAGTTTTAATTAACTCTTTATCCATCTTTTCCACCTTTTTATCATTCTCTCTTACTTGCTATCTGACTAAATCATTGATGTTTTACTATATATTAAGTTTTTCTAATTCAATATTCAGGTGAATAAATGTATCTTCTGACACCATTTCTATAGGCTCAGGAAAATATATTTGACCCGCTAATTCATATGCATAGCGACTTGAAATAGCAATTGAATCTATCGCACAATTAAATGCGGCAACCCTTTTTTCACTTTCCTCCTGCTCCTGCAAAATAACTAGACCATAATCATCGTTATCCAGTAGATCATACAATTTCTCAGCACAATCTACACATACCGTTTCGCCTTCAAACTGCAATATTTTTTTTACTAATTCTATACCTCTCAAAATAACTTCTTTTTCTTGCCCAACAAAAAGTTCTTTTATTTTTGTCAATACTTCTAATTGTCTCTTCACCTGCTCTTTTGTTATATCCATAGCTAAAATACTT
Organism: Butyrivibrio sp.; assembly: GCA_015056495.1. Classification (GTDB taxonomy): domain Bacteria; phylum Bacillota; class Clostridia; order Lachnospirales; family Lachnospiraceae; genus Butyrivibrio. The sequence continues at coordinate 2,890 of SVGC01000025.1, read as the reverse complement.
CTCTCTTATTAAAAAACCTTAAACTTCCCACTAGGATATCTTCCTATCCATCCACATGGAATATGACCTGACTCATGTCAAAGTGTAATAAATAAATCTTTTTTCATTTGCCCTTTTTATATAGTATCTAAACAAGATAATATTCTATTCTGAATCAATGAAATCTCCTCCTCCGTAATAAACGAAGTTTCAACTGCACTTTCCGCCAAAACTAATAAGCTTTCCTCTCTTATACCTTCCAATGCTTGTGGTAAATATCTTGTTTTTTCCTTTTTATACTCCATCCACGCTATGTAAGATACTATATCAACAAGCAAGCACCATAATTTAGCTAAATATATATCTTGCTCATATTCTGCAAATTCTGATATGCCAGTACATTCTGCATTATCTATTAATTCATACAATTCATCTCCTGATATATTTCCATCCTCAACCCACTTCCAACAGGCGTCTAATGCAGCCCTTCCGTCAATATACCTATCATCTTCTTTACTTATATGTTTAAATACTTTTTCACCAATTTCTATAACAAAGCCACCTTTAATCTCATCCTTTAAAGGCTGTATACCTGATAAATTCATATCATTCCCCTTGTATGGAGTTCCATTATAATCAAGTCGCAGATTCCTATAGGCCTGCTCAGGAGTCCCTGTAAATGGTGCTGCATCTTTATCTGTGCACTTAACCAAATCAAAAAAAATCAACTGCACTTTCGATACCATAACCAAATCTTTGATTTAAAATAGCAGTAACTACAGCCTAAACTTGTTCATGCGTAGCACCATTTGTCACATAAGCATTAATCATACCAAAAAGATATGCTGCTATTATCTGTCAATCAGAAAATATATAACCTGCATCAATAAATGCTTGTTCTGCTGCTTTGAAGTTCTCGCCTTTAAAGAAATCATCAGCCTTAGCCGCTGCTCCTGTCAGCATTTTCAGCAAAAACATCCCTCAACAATTCATCTAAATGCTCTGCATGAAAGAAATTATCACGTGCATTCATATCATTATCAAAAAATAAAGCTACCAATATTTTATCTTTAGGCATACATATAACACACTTTGTATTTCCTTGTACCCATATTCGCGGCATGATTTGTCCTTCAACATTTTCTTTTAAACCATCTACCGTTCCATAAAGAATTAGTTGATTAAAAAGATCATAAGATTCAAGTTCTAAATCTCTTTTCAAAATTTCAAAGCATGTATCATTAACACATGCTTTAGCAATAATCGCTATATTATTCTGTTCAGCAAATTCCTTAATATCCATTCTTCTTCCTAAAATCCAAGATCAATCCGGATTGTTTTCTATCTCATTTAAAACCCGTTTCTTAACTTCTCCCAATGCCTCTTCTTCTGTATCAAAGGCTTTTTCAAATCCGCACATTCCCCTATCAAGCATTTCATAAGCTATCCACTTACCTGTTGCTCTGTCGCAGAAACATCCAAGCACATACTCTGCTCCAGTTTTTTCCTGACTACTTATATCAATGCTATAATGCATCTTATAATTCCACTGTTCAGTTTCCATCTCCTGAATAAACTGTGCTCTGGATATTCTAAGAGTATCTGGATTCACATAGTAACTTCTGTAGTCCTCAGGAAGCGGCAGTTGTAGCTGCTTTGGTTCTTTTCCTACTACTCCTAGTAATACCTGAACCACCTCAAATAACCTTGAAATCTTTACCTGAAATAAATTCTCTTCTTTTTTCTCCCCAGAAAAAAAGCTAAGAGGCATAGAAATCAGGCATTTATCAAAAGCCACTGTTCGATCACCTGCTATGAACTCGTGATAAATATCAATATCAAAAAGCTTGTCGTAACGATGACACAAAAGACCATCCCATAAAGTTTCAAATGTATCTGCTAATTTCTCTATTCTAAAATCCTTTAAAAGAATCAGGTTAAAAACTGAGTTATCTTCCCAGACAATCAAGTCGCCAAAGCAGGTAATGAAAACCGGGATTGCATTATCCCCATTAACATACAATCTAGCTAGCGATTCTTTATACTCATCTGGATTTATCATTTTAAGATAATCTTCATAAAATGAGCCAAAACCATATTTTTTCCACAAATCCAAAATCTGCACAGGTAATTTCTTTTCATATTTGCTAATAAGTGCAGTTTCTACTTCGGTAATAGAGATATAATCGCTAAATAGTTCTCTATTCATCCATATTTCTCGCTTTTCTATTTTATTATTTTTATACTTTCGAATGTTTCTAGGTTACTCTTATCTCTTGTTGCTGTATATATTAGCGGAACTTCTTTATCCGAAGTAGAAAAAACTTCTCCTGTTTCAAAATCAATATACTTATTCATAGAAAGAATAAATCTCTGTTCTGTCATAGAATTATAATATTTTTCTTTCATTGAAATTGATATAAATGACATATTACGAACAATATACAAATCATAGTCAAATGAAGCAATTTGATAATTTTCTGGTAACGAGTATACTGAAAAACTATCAATCTTTTCTCCTTTTTTTATACATTCAAGTATATCTTTCTCCTTTCTTCTAATCGTCAATATCTTAGAAGAAGAATAATTAGTACTACGAATCCCCAAATGTGTCATGTTTATTCCAATGGAATCTGCTAACTTTTTTACATCTTCATACCATTCATCCCATTTTGGTTCCTTTTTAGTTTTTCCCCACAATGAAATAGAAATTATTATTTTTTCCATCCTATCCTCTGTTTATCAAGCGCTTTCTCATTGGTTTTCTTGTTTCTCATAAATTTCCACACGTCTTTTATATATCCTCGTTTCACCATCTGTTAATCCATTTTTTTCTTGTATGATGTTTTCAGAAGCTAAATATCATACTTTCCTTTCATTTTTCTATATCTGTGGTTCAATACAATTCAGA
>SVGC01000072.1 GCA_015056495.1 Butyrivibrio sp. | reverse complement strand
CATCGTAGCCAATGCAGTAGTGGTTGAAGCAGGAAGCTCCGACTTCAAATACGAAGTATTAAGTCGGAGTAGTTCACCTGACGGTAGCAGCGAAGCTCAGTAAGGTCGAACTTCTGGGCTCTTCCATCCCACACCTCTCTTCCTGAAGGAATGGTGAAAGCAGTCATGTCAAACTTCTCAAGATCAATCTTCTGCTTGCCAAGATTAACAGTGTACATTCCGCAGCCGATATCCACGCCGACCACGTTTGGAACGGCCTTATCTGTAATAGTCATTGTTGTTCCAATCGTGCAGCCCTTACCAGCATGAACATCAGGCATAATCCTAATCTTTGAACCCTCAGTCATGGGATAGTCGCACATTCGTCTTATCTGCTCTATTGCCTCATCCTCTACTACCTTTGCATAGCAGATGGCAGTATTTACCTTACCCTTTATCTCTATTGTATTCATTGTATACATCCATTCCGGCAGGGAGTCTTCATACTCCCTACCACTTCCGTTATCTCACGCGGCTATCCTTTCATAGCGCGGAGCTGAAAGGACGCTCATCATGAATTTATATGGTTCCAAATTACCGTCTTTTAGCATTGAAAAGACCTGTGGGCTGCAACCTGATACAAGTGCCACACCCTGATCATTCATCTTTACCGGCTGCTGCATATTGCGGCTATTAACGTTCCAAAAGATCACCTGAGGAAGCTTGTAGCCCCATCTTTCAAATTCTCTTTTGGCGTTTTCAAAGTTAGTAGCCTTTGCATCACCCGCGCAGCAGTCAAACTCCATATCAGATATGATGTAGAGCTTTTCTGGCATGTCAGACTGTCTAAGCCTGTTGTGCACAGCTGTCTGGAGTATCAGCATGAATGTCTTTTCAATATTTGTATTGCTGCATTCATTGAAGCTCATGCAGTAACGTACTTTATCAACTATGTCTCTGCCATTGATCTCAATGAGTCTTGGATTTGTAGAGAAAGTTATGAAGTGGTTATGGAATGCGCCGGTATTTCTTTCTGCAAAGTAGATACCCAGTGACTGCGCAACTGCTGCAGGGCTTGGATTTGTATTCCAGTACATTGAGCCTGAACCATCGACTACAACAAGAGAATTGTCAGCGCCTGCATAGTTCTCCAGCGCATTCCAAGTTGCATCCATGGAACGTCTCTCAACTTCAGAGAACTCTCTTCTGCCAAGTACAGGAGCTATGACATCGTATGGTGTCAACGCACCTGTGTGCATTACTGAAGGATCTTCAGCCGCTTTCTGGATAAAAGACTCATATCTTGCCTGATCATTTCTGATAAATGCCTGTCTGTACTTGTACAGAGCTTTTGAAGGCTGCTTCGCATAATCAAAAGAGTAGTCTCTCTCACGTAGATTGTTCTCTATGATCTTGATCTGTGACCTGAGTGCTGAGAGCGCTTTACGGTACTCAGCATCAGACATCTTCATTGCTCTTGCAATCTTCCTTGCATTTCTTACAGCTTCTTTGTTGCTTGTATTTACTGAAGGAAGCCATTTAGCCAAAAGAGAAACCTGCGCATTTTCTTTATCAGCTTCCAGAGACGCCTTATCTGCTCTGAGTGTTTTATCAAAATATGTCAGTACTTCTTTTTCGACCGGTGTACCAAGCAGCGCCAAAAGATCATCATATCTGCCGTACTCTGCAACATACTCGATGTTCTTTTTAACTGATTCAGGTTCGCACTCAGCCATGTATTTAAGGATAACCTTGAACACTCTTCTCTCGCCCAGGCCACCTCTTATATCTCTTGCAAAGAAAAGCATCTTCATGGCAAGATCGGCATCCTCCGCATAAGCCCTTGTGAATCTGGTTATTATATCTTCATCAGATGCATGCCTGAGCGCACCGATTGTTGCAAAAAGATCCAGGCAGTCAGACTTTGTTGAAACGTAAGTTGCTGCGCCGTTTTCTGTATATGTTTTATTTGCTTCTCTTTTTAAAAATTCTAGCATCTTCAGTTCCTCGCTTTCTTGACAAGGTGCAACCGGGTTATAGTGCCCGGCTCACTCACCCTGCGCAGGCAGGGCGCGATTAACAGTCGCGGATTGTATTAGTTGCTGTATGCACCTTTAATAATCACTAGATACATTCCTTTGCTGTCAGTATCTATTTGATTACCTGTAATACATGGCCCACGATCCTGTGGCTTTCATGGGCCAACTTTTATTCAAGACACATACACCCCGAAGGGCTGGAGCGGGATTTGAACCCGCGATCCCGAATCCATGATCCGGTGCTTAACCACTTGCGATCCTGTAATGATTGCTGTCTGTGTCTTTGTTGTGATTTAATCATAGCTCTTACAAATGGAGATAAAAAGATGCAGATTGACTCTATATCGCAACCCCAATATAATTGAATTTATAGCGAATTTTTCGTTACTAATACATAATTTGCAACCCCAATTAAGAGGTGTAACATGACAGAGAAATATAAGATTTATCTTTCAGATGATACAAAAACAAGACTAATAAACGACGCTGAACTCTTTGAATTCACCAAGAAGGACGAGTCTGTTAACCTCAATTCATTCCTTAAGACATTGATAGTCAATTACTTTGACCGCTACAGACATGACAGTGAAAACCTGCTCTCTAACATCAAGCAGGATCTGACCAGCATCACATCAATCAGCGAGAAAGATGCCGCGCTTCTGGCAGGCAAGATAATAAGCACGTACATTAAGACCGACAGTCTGCAGAATAGCAAAAACTCTGCCCTCACTCTTACAGTAAGTGGATCCTCCTATGAAATCCTGAAGATCATCGAGAACAACATGTTAAAAGACACATCTCTTTCACAGTACCTTAAGGACATGTTTAATTCATATCTGTCTATCCCAAGAAGTGAGCGAGAAACAATCATATTCAAAGACACATATGATGATATCTCCAAGGCTCTTAAAGAGCACAGGATTCTCTCTTTTACCAATACAACCTCCGGTGAAGAGAAAGCTTTCCGCGTTGAGCCATATATTATTGCCCCATCCAAAGAAGAACAGTGCAACTACCTGCTATGCAAGGATAGAAATTCTAGAAAACCGAGAACCTTTAGAATATCAAGGCTTAGAAGTGTCTTTGTAACTCCTGACACCTTTCCTGTGGATCCTGACATACAAAAAGAGCTTCAGGAAAAAGCAATCCGAAGCCCTCATTCAGTATCATTGACAGTCCAGGCAGTTGTTCGCCTGAATAAATATGGAGTTAAAAAGTTTAAAGCAATCACCAAGAACAGGCCTATAGTCTCAAAAATCGAAGGAGACCTGTACTACTTCGACTGGCCAGAGCTTCAGCTGGAAGAATACTTCAAGCGTTTTGGAAGAGATGCAATAGTTATTGAGCCTGCATCTCTTAAGGAGAAGATTAAGAAATTCTATTACTATGGGCTAAGAGAATATAGTAAATAATTCTTTAACACTTTTTAGGCTCCTTTTCGAATTTACCTGAAGGTTATTTTTATGATCTGCATCTTAACAAGTACATCGCAGAATTTGATCATCAGCTTATGAAACAAACTGACATCCTTATATATATCCCTATATCCGCGCATATAGCTTTTTGCCGACACATCTGCAAAATCACCGGACCAGTTTCTAAGCTCCTCCTTATCTTCTAATGAGAAAAATGCGTCAACCTCAGATATTCCGGCTTCCTTAAGCCACGTTTTTGTCATCATCTTTGCTCCACGCCTGTTACAGCTGTCGAAGACAAGAACGGCTCCCGGAAATCTCTTTGCCATCTTCTGAAACAATGCTTTCAAATCATCTGTCTTAAAGTAATAAAACACACCGGATGCAAATAAGACCGCACCGTTGCTGCAATCAATCTCATCCATCCAGGTCTCGTCGTTAAGGTCAAAAGCAAGGTTTCTTTCTCTATCGCTCTCAGGAAGCAATTCATTTCTGACAGCGATCACATCCGGCATATCGATGTTGTATCCTTTGCACTTTCCGTTATCACATTTGCGAAAGGTATCATCGAGTCCGCATCCAAGATTTACCACCGAAGCCTCCGGATTTTTCCTTAAATAATCCTTTACCTCCCATGCAAGGTCATACTGCCTTTGTGCAACCTCCAGCGCACCAAAGAGACCTGCTGCGCTTTCCATCTTTTTCCCCTTTTCCGCAAAGTCGTAATCCAGCATGCCACATATACGCTCTGCTTCCGGATCCTTGAACAGATCAGGGAAGTGTTCCGAGCAAACCTTTCTTCCATACAAAGGTATGATAAGCGTCTCCTGTACTGTGTTTTTCTCTATATGATACATACTTATTCAGCCCCCTTAATTGACCTTTTCTTATCTGTAAGAGATAGTGCACAAACTAAATACAACACGAGCCACCCCAGTGATTCTGTCCCAGAGTCCAACCCTTCTGATATCAAATTGAGCAGATTTCCAAAAATTACACCAAAAATAGGGCAGCATATGATCATCCATTTTTTTACAGGAAGCATACCCTTAATAACCATTCCAACCCATCCTATAGTCACAAACAAATCGCAGACCACAAAACCAGCTAACAATGGAATAAGTTCACTTTTCAGAACCCTGATTGTCATACCGACAGATGTTTCGATATCGCCCGTTGCTTCCATTCCTGCATTAAAAACAACCGGCAGGATGCATATGCCTATATGAATAAAGGCAAAATACAAAATTCCTCCCCAGTTGGCAACCTTGAAAAGCTTGTATAGTTTGGAATTTTTTAAATTATATTCGTTCTCCATAACCCTCATTAGTTCTGTTGCAGCATAGGCAAACATCGCTGCACACACAAACCCGAGGATTGATGATACTGCATATCTCCAATCAGGAGCCACATTCCAGGATATGCCCATATAGGCATCCGGATCTGATGTTGTGCC
>SVGC01000024.1 GCA_015056495.1 Butyrivibrio sp. | reverse complement strand
GTGTAAGTGCGGTAACGCACTCAGCTGACATGTACTAATAGGTCGAGGGCTTGTCCACAGAAGCAAGCAGGAAATGCTTAGATATTCAGTGTTCGGTTTTGAAGGAATAATGAAAAGAACTTTAGCTATGGATCGCAAGATTCGTAGCTTTTTTTATTTTTCATTTCTTTTCAGTTGTAAAGTGATGCTTTATTGATGTAAAATAAAAAACAGTTTTTAGGTATAAGCATTTTAGGAACCAGGAGGAATATAAATGAGTATTAGAATAGGTATAGTTGGATATGGTAACCTTGCTCGTGGAGTAGAGAGTGCCATCAGACAGAACAGTGATCTTGAGCTTGTAGCAGTATTTACTAGAAGAGATCCGGAAAACGTTAAGATCAGAACAGAAAATGTTCCTGTTTTAAATGTAAAAGATATTGCAGACTGGAAGGACAAGATTGATGTTCTTGTACTTGGTGGTGGTAGTGCAACAGACCTTCCAAAGCAGACACCAGAGTTTGCATCTATGTTTAATGTAGTAGATAGCTTTGATACACACGCACGTATCCCAGAGCATTTTGCCAATGTTGATGCTGCAGCCAAGAAGGCTGGCAAGGTAGGTATCATCTCAGTAGGTTGGGATCCAGGAATGTTCTCACTTATGCGTATGGTATCTGATGCAGTACTTCCAGAAGGGAAACATTACACATTCTGGGGACGCGGCGTAAGCCAGGGACACTCAGATGCAATCCGTAGAATCCCAGGTGTTGTAGATGCAAGACAGTATACTGTTCCTGTAGAAGAGACAGTTAGTCAGATCAGAGGCGGCGCTACACCTGAACTTACAGCAAGACAGATGCATACAAGAGAGTGCTATGTAGTAGCTGAAGAAGGTGCTGACAAGGCAGAGATAGAGAGACAGATCAAAGAGATGCCAAACTATTTCGCTGATTACGATACAACAGTTAACTTCATTTCCAAGGAAGAACTTGATAAGAACCATGCAGGTCTTCCACATGGTGGTTTTGTACTTAGAAGTGGAGTTACAGGTTGGGAAAAAGAGCATAAGCACATTGTTGAATACAACTTGAAGCTTGATTCTAACCCTGAATTTACAGGAAGTGTTCTTGCAGCATATGCTAGAGCTGCTTACAAGCTCAATCAGGAAGGTCAGTCAGGATGCAAGACAATATTTGATATCGCACCAGCTTATCTTTCAAATAAGAGCGGAGAAGAGCTGAGACATTCACTTCTGTAATTTGCAGAGTCAAATCATATGAGATAAAATAGGGTTGTTGTATTTAGGGAAATATGTCCCCAGGGATTCATTTTCCCAAGTGCAGCAACCCATAATTTTTTAGGAGAAATTGATATGACATTAGTATTTCCTGCAGTATTTAAAGAACATGATAACGGCTCTTATGAATGTTATTTTCCTGACCTTGAATGTTGCACAGCTGAAGGAGATTCCTTCGATGATACTGTCCGCAACGCCATAGATGCAGCTTATAACTGGATCATGGTAGAGCTTGAGGAGGATGAACCAGATCTTCCAATGATATCAAGTCCTGAAGAAATAACACTTAAAGAAGGCGAGAGCATTCATAACATAAGTGTCCACATTAGATTAAATGAAGGTTGGGATGAATGATCTTCATAATAAAAGACCCTGTAACATATCACAAAAAAGATATGTTACAGGGATTTTTAATATCATATTTTATTTGCTTTCTTATTAGATCAGGTAATCTGATTGATCCAGAAACCACTTTTTACCATAAAGAAACCAATAGCACATTTTATGAGCTCTATGGCCTGACAGCATATGAATATGGTCAGGATAGGCAATGCCGTATAATGTGTAAGCACATATGCTAATGGAATTGAACATACCCATACAAAACAAGAATCAAACAGGAAAGTGATAAAGGTCTTTCCGCCGGATCTGATGGTAAAGTATGCTGCATTTTCATAAGCATACATAGGCATGCAGCAGGCTGATATCATGATAAAATAGGTTGCAAGCTGCTTTACTGAATCTTCTGTATTGTAGAACATAGGAAACAGTGGTGCGACATAATATAGCAGAGAGCCAGTCAGCACGCAGGCAAGTACTGCAAATACGGCCAGCTTGTACGCATCTTCTTTTACTTCTTTTCTTCCTTCGCCCAGTTCCTGTCCAAGGATTATGGCTGTGGCACTACCCATTGAGATAAATACAATATTAAATACATTTGAGATAGTTGAGGAAATGTTTAGCGCAGCAATAACCTCAAGACCTCTGATAGAGTAGTTTTGCAGTAATATAGTCTGTCCTGCTGACCAAAGAGATTCATTAAATAATAGTGGTGTACCTTTTATAATGATGTTCTTCAGAAGATGTGCAGGAATATGTATGCTCTTGTAAGCTCCGACAATGAACGGATGACGCTGGGTGTGAGTATGTGTATAAATGATGATGATCAGCATCTCGATCACTCTTGAAAGTACAGTCGCAATAGCTGCGCCTACAACGCCAAGGGTTGGAAAACCAAACTTACCGTAAATGAGCAGGTAGTTAAAGACCAGATTGATGAAAACAGCTGCAATACCGGCTTTCATAGGAAGGAGCGTGTCATTACATTCACGAAGGGTTCCAGCATAGGACTGTGACAGAGCAAATGGTATCAGGTCAAAAAACATCACAGCCAGATATAGCTTGGCATAATGTAGGGTTGCTTCTGCATTGCCTGTACTTCCATTGGAATGAATGTATTGGTTTATCAGGTTTTCACCAAAAAAGAAAAATACTGCCATACCTATGGCTGATATTATCATGCTTATTATCACTTTAAATCTAAAGGTATAACGAACACCTTCATGATTCTGCTGACCAAAAAATTGAGCTGTAAAAATTCCGGCTCCAGATATTCCTCCAAAAATACATAAATTAAATACAAAGATCAGCTGATTGATAATAGCTACACCAGACATCTGGTCAGTACCGATCTGACCTACCATGATATTATCAAGCATATTAACGAAATTGGTTATTCCGTTCTGCAACATGATAGGGATGGCAATCGCCATCAAATGCTTATAAAATTTAAAATCTCCAAATAGTTTATTAGTCTTCATAAAGAGTTATTGTACAGAAATATATAGACTTTTGCAAACTGTTTTAGTGGTGAAAAAAAATCGAAAAAAAGATTCAAATATGATAGGTTTTATGATTGCTATTTTTGTAGAATACTATCGATTAATGTGCATTATGATGCGCATTTTGTGGGAATGTTTCAAGAATGTTTTAGCTTGTGAAGGAATGAAAAAGTATGAAAAGAGTTAAGAAGTTTGTGGTAGCAGCAATGTTGGGGACAATGCTGTTCACTAGCATCGGACATGGGTTCATAACATCTACGTCCTATGCGGAGGAAATCGACGATGGATCTAACTATGCATCAACGGCATACGTGACAGAAGGCGACGGGACTAATAGTGCATCAACGGCATACGTGACAGATGGCAACGGGGCTAATAGTGCATCAACTGTATATGCGACAGATGAGGCCGCCGCTAATAGTGCAACATCTGCAAGTACGATCACAGAAGAGTCAGATGGAACTGAAGAAAATAATAATCCGACTAGTGAATTTGATGGGGATATTACGGAAGAAAACAATACCAAGAACACAGTCAGTACAGGTAGTGCTTATGTTGGAACATCCTATGACCTCAAGGATTTTTTGAAAGAAGCCTATGTAATTGATTCAGAGGGAAATAATATTGCAGTTAGTGATTACTCTTTTTCTGTAGGAGAGGAATATGAACTGAGGCTTGCTTTTAATGAAAATAATGATATACAGTTTGGAAGTATAGATGATGCTCATCCTTACCTTACATACGCACTTCCAGAAGGAGTAGTGCCTGGTGATTCCAAAATTGATGGCAGATTTGATATCACTATTGTCAATCAAAATGGAAAATATGTATTAGAAGAAAATACATATTTTTTTGAAGGTAACATTCTAAAAGTGTCGATAAATACAGGTTATACAGCTGATGGTGTCAATGTCTATGACATTTTTCAGGAAACAACGGATGCACAGTTTAATCTATATCTTAACATCAAGGTAAATGAAGACGTCAGAGAGATCATTTTTTCTGATAGTGTATCTGGAACAGTAACAGAGTCAGAAGAAGTAACAACTGATGATAGTGATAAAAAGAACGAAGAAGATGAAAAAAAGGACGAAGATCCAAGCAGTGGCAGTGCTACTCTGACAGTTTCCAAGAACTTTGTTGAATTTAATGCAGATAAGACGATTGCTACTTGGAAAATAACTGTAAATGTTCCGAAAGAGGGACTTGACGAATTGTCAATCAAGGATATCTGTCCTACCAGTTACATAACAAAAGATGGCGTAAAAAACAAATATGTAGATACTTTGGACTCATATAGTGTTTCAGAGTATTATTCAGGTGATGCTACTCCAATAAAAGATAGTAATGTTACATTTACAGCTCAAAGCAACAATGATATGAATATTACACTTTCTTTTTCATATACTGATGAAGATGGTAATGTCAAAGAAGGAATTCCTGCTTCTGAAAATGGCAGACAGATTGTTGTAATGGTTAATACCAAGGTAAATCAGGAATGGGTAGAGCTCGTACAACCAAAGCATATTAATACTGTAAGAGTTACATACAAACTTGTAGATACTGATAATACTAAGACCAAGGAAGTTTCTGCGACTATATATATTTATTCACAGAAACAGGAAATGGATAAAAAGATCGTAAAAGCTGAACTTCTAGCTAGTGGTACGCTTCGCTTTAAATACAGTATAGTATTTAGAAATATAAATAGTAGTGTTCTTACTTTTAATGATTATTATGATACAGACATTTTTGATCTGGATCCTGCTTCAATTGTAGTTACTGCAGGAAGTAATGCAAGTGCGCCATCCGCAGTAACTATCTGTAAGGGAAAAAGTTCAAAAATATCTGTTACTGAAGAAGTTAAAGAAACAAAATATAGTTCTGAATATGAAGGTGATCCTAATTATATAGGCGCTAATGGATATCGTACTATAACAATTACAGATGTTGATAAAGATAGTAATGGCAATGCAGTAGAATATCCATATTACCTGGTTACATACAACATGACTGTTTCAAAAGAAAATATTTCAAAGCTTCAGGAACTGGGTAATAAAGGCATCATTACTATTAATGGGGAAAGTGTGCCTGGAGTTCATATATTGAATGTTGCTACATGGAATGATCTTGAAGATAAGAATACAGATGCGACATATAGCTATAATGGGCTGGCTAAGACTCAGATCAAAGCTCCTGCAGCAACTAACAATTTCACAGCAACCTTCCAGTTAAGAATCAATCCTGCTGCGCTGGATCTTAGTGAAGACAGCGATGTCCTTGTCCTGAAGGATGAAGCAGATAATCTGACACATATACCTTCATCTGTTGTAGTAAAGACTGCAGACGGTGAAGACATAACAGATAAATGCAAGGTAAGCCTTGATGCTGAGAATACTCTTATCATAGAGATACCTGATGCAACTGCACTTACAATTACTTACGATGCCACAGTTATAGCTTCTGGTCAGTATACCAATAAGGCATCTCTCATAGGATATACAGCTTCTACAATACAGAGCTGTACTTTCTCTTCAAGTGGATCAGGAACTGCATCTTCAAAATATATATACATATATAAGTATGATGCAGACGACGAATCTAAAGCCCTTGAAGGAGCTGTTTTCCAGCTTTTTGAAGAAGTAGACGGACAGCTTGTGGGAGTAACTGATAAAAATGGCGATGCTGTGACAATTACAACAGACTCTAATGGCAAGGCTTTGCTGATAGGAAGATACGTTACAGATGGATGGTCATTGAAATATGATACCCAGTATTATCTCAAAGAAATCCAGGCTCCAGAAGGTTATCAGCTGTCAAAAGAGCTTGTGGCATTTAAACTGACAGAAGGTACAAGCAATTCTGTATCTAAAATATATGCAGTGGCTGATACAGTATCAATAGCCAATAGTAAGGTAAAAAAAGAGGATCCTACTCCAACAGACCCATCAGATGATAAAAAAGTGACTGAAGATGATACAACTACTAATGATCCTGGAACAACCACTACAAGTACAGAATCAACTGTTACAGCTGACCGACAGGATGAGGTATTCTTTAATCTTGTCCCGCTGGGCAGTTTAAACAATGATGAAGGAGCTGTCCTTGGCGCAAGAAGAGGCGCAGAAACCAGCGATGATAACAATATTGCTGCAAGGATCATGATCATAATTGCAGCTGCAGCGGCAATTAGCATTATATTATTGAGAAAAAAGCATAGCGACGCTTCAATCTGATTTTTATTTCAAAAGAAAAAGGCGTGAGTGAAGTGTTGGCCCTGTCAATGAGAGTGACTAGCTCTAGGCGATTACCCAACGCTTCATCCACGCCTTTGCTCTTTAATCTTAGAAACTCTGTTTTATAAGTCCATTATGATAAGCTTCCAGCAGTTCTTTCAGATCTTCGATCTGCGCTAGCAGCTCTTTTCCGTTATCGGTATCTTTTACCAAAATCCTCTGCTTCATTCGCTCCACAACCTTGATCTCAGGTGTGTTTTCCCTTGAAGGATCAAACGGCTTATGTTCTGCAAGGGCAAGGTGTTTGGAGTTGAATATCAGTGTATATCCGGCTATTCCTGTCTGTGAATGGTAGGCCTTAGACAGACCGCCATCTATGATAAAGAGTTTTCCACCGGCTTTAACTGGAGATTCACCTTTTTTGACTTTGACCGGCACGTGACCATTTATTATATGGGACATGGATGGATCAAGTCCAAATTCCTGCAGTATCTTATCTACAGTTTCCTCTTTCTGAGACAGTGAATAGTAAGGATTGTAGTTTTCAACGAACAGCTCCTTGTCATCCAGAAAGATTCGCTCGAAAGTCGCCATTTTATCTTTTCCAAAAAGAGGAGAATTTGGTCCGCACCATAAGTACCAGGTCAGGTCTTTGGCATCTTCCTGATCATCAGCCTTTGCCGGATCATCAAGGAAATAAGCATCTATGATCTTTTGCCCAAGAAAATCAAATAAGGCCTTTCCGGAATATGTTCCAAAAGGAGTTTTGATGTCCATAAAGGAGCCGTCCGGATTCATAGGTATGCAGCCATGGAAGAGCAGGTTATTATTGCAGATCTTATACATACTACCATGGGAGTAGATGAATTTGATGTGCTTGTGCAATACCTGTGAATGTACAAAGCTAAAGCGCAGTGCGTTCATCAGATCATTTTCGGCAGGCGTCAATTCGTATGGATTGTCTGGATCAATAGTAGGAAAAGAGGTATCACGCATTTTGTATTCCTTCTTATTGATCTTTATTGTCCCTTTTTTATAGTCTATCTTATCTAGCAGAAGCCTGCTCTCAAGGTTATACTCAGGATGCCTTTTTATAAGTTGACCTTCCAGTTTGAATTCAATAATGGAAATAGCCTTGCACATCTTGGCAGCCAGCTCAGGATTGACCTCGTCATACAGGTTTTCGTCCAGAATATGTGGTTTGAAGCATTCACATGGGTCATCGCCGTACACCTCCGCTGCAAACATGCTCAGTGGGCGTAGGTTGATACCATAGCCATCTTCAAGCACGTCGAATGTATTATAGGAAGTGGCAATCCTAAGAACTGTAGCTATGCATGCCAGATTGCCGGCAGCAGCGCCCATCCAGCTCACATCATGGTTGCCCCACTGGATATCAACATCATGGAAACGCATCAGCTCATCCAATATAAAGTCAGCACGAGGACCTCTGTCAAAGATATCGCCGATGATATGCAGAGAATCTATAGTCAGATTCTGTATCAGCTCGCATAGGGCGATGATAAAAGCCTCGCCTGTGTGGATATCGATTATTGAATTTAATATCTCCTGATAATACAGCTTTTTATCAGCGTCGTTTTCATCCAGATGCAGCAGTTCGTCGATAGCGTAGGCATAATCAGCCGGAACCTTCTTACGCACCTTGGATCTGGTGTATTTATGACTTACGACCTTGCAGATATGGATCAGCCTGTTTATTGTCAGCTTTTGCCACTCACTGGTATTTTTCCCGTTTAGAGTGTATTGCTCTATGATCTTTTGCGGATAGTAGATCAGATTGGCAAGCTCCAACTGCTCGCTCTCAGATAGCAGGTTACCAAATGTCTCATGGATCTTGTCACGTATGATTCCGGAAGAACTTCTCAGAAGGTGGATAAAACTTTTATATTCTCCATGCAGATCTGAGAAAAAGTATTCAGTTCCCTTTGGAAGTGAACAGATAGCCCGCAGGTTGATTATCTCTGCTCCGGCCTTTCTTTCATTAGGAAAATCTTTACTTAGTAGCTTTAAGTAGTCTAAATCTCTCATTTGTCCCCCATCTTTATACTTGGAGTCACCGGGGACGTATCAAAATGACTCATTGTGCACAATGAGTCATTTTGATACGTCCCCAGTGACTCACTTGTTTAAAAATATATTATCATTTTTATTTTGAAATACTGTAGGAAAATACTGCATAAAAAAATGTGGTCTTAACAGGATTGTATCTGTCGCATCTGAAGAAAACTCATGATATAATCTAAATGTTGAAAATTTATTATTATGGGAGGTATTTGAAAAATGCACATGGCAGATGCGCTGGTTAGTCCAGCAGTAGCAGGTTCTATGTACACACTAAGCACTGTGGCAGCAGGTGTTTCAGTTAGAAAGGTTAGACTAGAAAACGAACCATCCAAGATCCCGGTTATGGGTGTAATGGGTGCATTCGTTTTTGCAGCTCAGATGATCAATTTTGCAATTCCTGGAACGGGTTCATCAGGACATTTGTGCGGAGGTATGTTGTTATCAGCACTTCTTGGACCTTATGGCGGATTCCTGACAATGATTGGCATTTTGCTTATCCAATGTCTGCTTTTTGCTGATGGAGGTCTGCTTGCACTGGGGTGTAATGTCTGGAATATGGCATTTTATGGATGCTTCATAGGAGCGCTGGTGATCTGGAGGATGATCATGAAAAAAGGCATGTCCAGAGGCAAGATAATTGGAGCATCTATTTTCGGTTGCATCTTCACTCTGCAGCTTGGTGCCTTCAGCGTATGTATTGAGACATTAGCATCCGGTATCACAGCACTTCCATTTACTACATTTCTTGCACTTATGCAGCCTATCCATCTGGCTATAGGACTTGTAGAGGGACTTATAACAGCAGCAGTACTTGTATTTGTTTATGAGACAAGACCAGAGATGCTGTATTGCTACAATGCAGAGAGTAAAGCTACAGATAAAGGATTTACATTAACTAAAGTCCTGACTATCATGGCAGTTATAACAGCTGTAGTAGCTGGTGGATTATCACTTCTTGCTTCATCAGATCCTGACGGACTTGAATGGTCTATATTAAATGTTACAGGTTCAGAGGAACTTGAGGCAGCAGGTCAGATATATGAAAATAGTAGTGCTATTCAGGAGACAACATCACTTCTTCCTGATTATGCCTTCCCAAATTCAGATTCTATACTTGGAACAACATTTTCCGGTATAGTTGGTTGCCTTGTTGTTGTAGCACTGTGCTTTGCAGTTAGCTATGGATTTAGATTCTTTAAGAGTAAGAAAGTCACAAAAGCTTAAATGAGTAAAATTCAAAAAGCAATTACAGAAATTGATAATATTGAATCACTTGCAGATCGTGATGAATGGGTATGCAAGCTTCACCCTTTGGTGAAGCTTGCTATTACTATATATTACATAGTTTTAGTAGTCTCTTTTTCAATATATGATCTGGTAGGACTCATGGCTATGGTTGTATACCCTATAGCCTTGTTTACTATTGCCGACCTTTCTATCACAGATGCCATAAAGCGCCTCAGAGTAGTGCTTCCGGTCATATGTCTTGTGGGTTTGTTCAACCCTTTTTTAGATAAAAATGTTATTACCATCGGAGATACCGTGATCTTGGCAGGTATCATATCGATGTTTACACTGATATTAAAAGGAATATTCGCAGTTCTTGCTTCATATATACTGATAGCCACAACCACTATAGAGAAAATATGCTATGCACTTAGACTTTTGCATGTGCCCAGGATAATAGTTACCGAGATCATGTTGATCTATAGGTATGTAACATTGCTTTTGGAAGAAGTAAACAGGATAACTACAGCCTATTCCCTTAGAGCTCCGGGGCAAAAAGGAGTGCATTACAAAGTGTGGGGTTCACTTACAGGTCAATTGCTTCTCAGGAGCATGGATAGAGCACAAAACGTCTATGATAGCATGACACTTAGAGGTTATAACGGCGATTTTGATTATCTAGCTGACTCCGTAACCTGTAAATGTGGAGATGTCATGTACTTATTGTTTTGGGTAATATTATTGGCGATATTTAGATGGATACCGATAATTGCACTGGTCGGAAGTCTGTTTTAAAGGTGAGGAAAAATGAGTCATATTCATATAGATATAGAAAATCTGAATTTTAGCTATGATAGTGGAAAAGAAGTCCTAAAGAATATCAATATTCATGCCAGAGAACAGGACAGCATCGGCATAATCGGTGCCAATGGCGTGGGCAAATCTACTTTTCTCAAACTACTGGTAGGCCTTAATATGAATTTTACAGGCTCCATAAGGGTAGAAGAAATACCACTTGAAAAGTTGACCCTTGCCAGGATCAGGGAAAAAATAGGCTATATTTTTCAGGATTCAGATTCACAACTATTCATGACTACTGTTGAAAGTGATGTGGCATTTGGACCGAGAAATTATGGGCTTCCCGAGTCAGAAGTCAGAGCCCGGGTAGACTCTGCTCTACAGGCAGTTGGTATAGAACATCTCAGGACCAGGCAGATACACAAGCTCTCCGGCGGTGAGAAGAGATTGGTAGCAATTGCAACGATACTCTCAATGCACCCGGATATAATATTACTGGATGAGCCTGAGGCTGCGCTGGATCCACGCAACAGGCGCAATCTGATAAATGTATTAAATGGAATAGATCATCTGAAATTCATAGCGTCCCATGATCTGGACTTCATCATGGATACCTGCAACAGGACTATTCTCATGAATGACGGGCAGATAATTGCAGATGACAAAACAGAGGTAATACTTACTGATAAAGAACTGCTTGAGAGCTGCAATCTAGAATTGCCACTATCCATGCAGCGAAGATGATCAGAATAAAGGAAAGGCATAAAAGTATGGATAACCAAGAGAAAAAAATCAGAACAGGGCTTGTAATGGAAGGCGGAGCCATGCGTGGCATGTTTACCGCAGGTGTTATCGATGTAATGATGGAAAATGGCATTACATTTGACGGAGCAATAGGTACTTCAGCAGGAGCTGCTTTTGGCTGCAATATCAAGTCCAAGCAGCCTGGAAGAGTAATAAGATATTCGACGACCTATTGTAGAGACTGGCGTTTTTCAAGCTTTCGATCACTCATAAAGACCGGTGATATCTACGGAGCTGAATTTTGCTACAAAACAATTCCATATGAATTGGATCTTCTTGATTTTGATACCTTTGGCAAAAATCCTATGGAATTCTATGCCGTGTGCACAGATGTAGAGACAGGAAGACCTCTGTATCACAAGTTCACAACGGGTATGGATAAAGATATGTATTATTTTATGGCATCAGCTTCAATGCCTGTTGTTTCAAGGATTGTAGAGGTGGATGGCAAAAAGCTCTTAGATGGCGGCATTTCAGATTCAATACCTATCAAATTCTGGGAACACAAGGGCTACAACAAAAACGTAGTTATCCTTACACAGCCCCTTGATTATGTTAAAAAACCAAATAAAATGCTGCCACTGATCAGACATATTTACAGGGATTATCCTGAGCTTATAGAAGATGTTAAAGTAAGACATGTCAGATATAACAATACGACCAAATACATCAGGGAAAAAGAGCTTATGGGGCAGCTTTTTGTTATCAGACCTCCGCAGGCACTCAATATCAGCAGTATAGAGCATGACCCTGCAGAGCTGAGACGTGTATATGACCTTGGCGTTGCTACTATGAAAGAACAATTGGATAATCTTAAGAGTTACCTTGAAAATAATGCTCACTAGTGAGCTTTATTTTTCCATATATATACAAAGTATAATATTTCCGCAACAGCAGTTATAGTCCAGGAAAAGATGTATAGCAGGTAAATTGAAGATATTGTCTGGAAGTGAGCAAAAATAGTGTACATCCAGAACACCCTGAATACGCAGGAGCCCATTATTACAATGACCATTGGTACAGCGCTCTTGCCAAGGCTTCTCGAAGCAGCTATAGTGCAATCCATGAAAGCAGATACACAGTAGGACAAGCCCATTATTGTAAGCCTGTACATACCTTCATGAATAACATCGGCATCCCTTGTAAATAGTGACAGGAACTCTTTTGAGAAAACGACCAGTAACAGTCCCATTATAAGACCTGTCAGGAAAGAGTATGCAAGACATACAAGATAAGTCTTAAGAGTACGCTTGCGGTTGCCGGCACCATAGTTCTGACTCATAAAGCTGGTGCAGGCTGCATAGAAAGCGGCCATTGCATCATACACAAGGGCATCTGCATTGGAAGCTGCTGAGTTTCCTTCTACAACTACAGGAGAGAAGGAGTTTACACCGGCCTGAATAAACAGGTTGGCAATCTGGAAGATGGCGTTCTGGATTCCGGCAGGGAGACCCAGTGACAGGAATGAGACTGCAATATTTTTATCTAATTTGAACTCTTTAACAGATAGGGTATAGTCTGCCTTGTCTTTAAAAAGAGTATTAAGGATAAGGACTGCAGAAACGTACTGTGCGATGATGCTGGCAAATGCAACACCTGCAACACTCATTTTAAATATGCATACAAAAACAAGGTTGAGGATGATATTGATAAGACCTGATATTGATAAGTATTTAAGTGGACGCTTGGTATCCCCTGAGGCACTCAGAACGGCATTACCAAAATTGTATATAGCCAGTGCAGGCATGCCCAGGAAATAGATCCTTATATATAATGAAGCACCGTCAATAAGGTTCTCTTTTGTATTTAGGATCTCCAGAACAAGTCTGCCAAATACTTCACCGATGAATAATAAGACAAAACCAGCAATAAGGCATAAAATAGCGCCTGTGTGAACAGTCTTTCTGACCATCTTGCGGTCACATGCTCCAATATACAGTGCTGTGAGGATATTAGCTGCAGATGCAAAACCGATCATGACTGTTGTGAACAGAGCTACCAGAGTTGCAGTAGAACCAACGCTTCCCAAGGCCTCCGGACCTGAAAAAGTTCCAACTACAGCGATATCTGTCATGTTGAACAGTACCTGTAATATGTTGGATGCCATAAGAGGCAGACTGAATAAAAATATATTTTTCCATAAAGACCCTGTGGTCAAAGTGATCTTGTTGTTCATGATAGTTGATTCTTTCTAAAAATAGTCAGTGATTACACCAAAAAAGAATTCTAGCACCTCAATGCGTTATTTGACAATTGACAGCATTAAAGTGCTAGAACATATAAATCACCTTTTTTCAAAATATTCTTCGGCAGCGTGGACTTCGGCAGAGGCAGCAAGGAAAGCTTCTGCTACCTTCGGATCGAAATGAGTGCCGGAATCTTCTTCTATGATGGACATAGCTTTTTCAAAAGAGAAAGCCTCCTTGTATACTCTTTTTGAAACAAGAGCATCAAATACATCTGCGACGGCCATTATTCTGGCGGACAGCGGTATTTCTTCACCTTCAAGACCGTATGGATAGCCCTTTCCATTCCACTTTTCATGATGGTATGCAGCAATATTTTTGGCCTCGCACAGGAACTCTGAATTTGGAAGAGAAGAAATACAATGCTCAATAACCTCGGCGCCATAAGTTGTATGTTTTTTCATGATTTCAAATTCTTCGTCAGTAAGTTTTCCAGGTTTATTGAGGATGGTATCGGATATCTTGATCTTGCCGATATCATGCAGAGGAGCTGATTTTATTACATTGGAAATAAATGTATCTGTCAGCTGATCTGTGTAATAGCCCATTTTCTTCATCTGATTCATGGTGATGCCGGTATATATGGCAGTTTTTTTGATGTGGTCTCCTGTTGAAGCGTCTCTGTTTTCTACAAGGTCTGCCAGAACCATGATCAGTTTGGTCTGTACTTCATCAAGATCTTTGGAACGTTGCAGCATCTGCGAGTAATTGAGCCTGTTCTCTTCAATTGTCTTAAGAAAAGTGTGATATAGATTTTCCAACTCGTCACCGGTATGTATATCCAGGCTTCGCAGTTTTTCAACGTTTTCCTCTCTACTGGCTTCATCAGAATAATCAAACATGTTGGCAGTCTTGACCATAGTGTTGACCGGATATATGAGGTGATACTTGGAAACCCATAGTCCGGCGGATATAGTGGTGATCATGAACCCGGCGCATAGGGACAATAGCTGTAGCAAAAAGTTTTTCTCATAGGATTCATAATCATTCATAGATATGTCTACACCTGCGTAGCATACACAGACTCCGTTTTCATCATATACCGGGCAAAAAGAGGTCAAATAGTAGCCTATATTTTCATCATCAGTAATAAATGGTTCAATAGTTTCACCATTTTTTAACTGATCTACATAGGGCAGGACTGACTTATCAAAGTCTAAGTGAGTTCCATATTCTGCGGCTTTCAGTTCCTCAGAATCCAAGTCAAATATAACTGTATATCCATCATCATTAACTTTATATATAAATATATTTTTAATATTATTTGAGACAAGTCTTATGTTATACAACATGCCTTCAGTTTTGGAGTAACCGAAGGCATCGCGACCGTTTTGTATGTAGTCATTGACTCTGTCCGGCTCAATGGCACTAGATACAAGCCGGGATATGCCAATGGATTCTTCCTTAAACTCTTTTTCCATATACTTGGCAAAAAGCATTCGGCTCATGATAGAGATCGTTATTGTAATAGAAAGACATGCAACAGTCAGAGAGATTGACAGCTTAGTTTTTACAGAGAATCTTCTGATGTCAGTTTTGTTATGTTTGACCTGCCAGTCTGAAAGCGGCGTCTGGACCCATCCAATGTTTCTTAACATAACCTTGCTCTTGGCAGGCACTAGTGAGATAAAGATAAGGCTTATGATTATGCATATGGACTTATCAAACAGATGGATAAAGAGATTGACCACAAAATGAGCCAGATAAAAGCCAAAATTGGCATTGTCCATTAAATATATGACCATCTGATCGATCAGTCCGTCACCATGAGGATAGCCTTTGTCCTGAATGTAGGTCAATAAAGTCCCCAGAGCACTACTGGCAAAAGATATCAGGATCAGATAATACACCATCAGGCTGGTAAAGGTAGCCTTTTTTTCACGATATAAGTCATAAAAGTGTGTAGTGATAAAAGCTATAAACAAATTGATAAGGACATAATATACAGAAGGTGGATCAGTGAAAAAGGTTATAACGTTAGTAATGAGCGCAACAAATAACCCGGGGAAATAGCCTGCCATCAATGCCACTATCATTGTACCTATGGTATCCAAGTAGAACAGTCTTCCAAGACAAGTATTGGCAAAAGTCTTGAAAGCGAGGTTAAGACATATGCCAAATATAAGAAAAAATGTGAAGTTGATCCATTTTTTAGTGTTATTGATTTTGAAATGCATGTTATATCCTTGATCTATTTATAAATAAAAACTCAAAAATATTAAAATTCGCAATAAGTGTGGAATTCTATTTGTAATCAGAACAACCTATCAATATTTTACTACACAAGCATACGAATATTCATAAAATGCTATAAAAATATAATTAAATATTTCGATAAATAAAAAGAGAATTAAATACTCGTAATTTAGTTTATTGAAATATAATAAATCTCCATAAAAGACTGTTTTTATTGCCTCGCAAGGCTGACGATATAAGATCCATTTCTATGAAAACTTGTTTACGATAAAACGAATTAGTATAATGAAAATATAGTAATAAAATGGTTATTGTGAGCTTTAAATGTTCGCGCATGGATGGACCACTGAATGAAAAATCATAAAACACTGCTAAATGTTGTTTCTAAGTTAATGATCTTTGTGATTTTATCAGTGCTACCTCTTTGCGCTTTTTTTACGCCTTTAAGTGCCAAGGCTGAAGAAGGCGACACTGAAGGAAAGAGAGTACTTCGAGTTGGATGCTTCAAAGATATGCCATATATGATGGATACTGATCCTGAGACTGGAAGACTTAGCGGATATGGATATGATTATCTTCAGACCATTGCAGCCTATACCGGATGGGATTACGAATATGTTCCCGGTTATTGGAACGATCTGTGGCAGATGCTTTTAAACGGAGAAATAGATATTTTAGAGGATGTCTCTTACACAGAGGAAAGAGCAAGCCAGATACTGTATTCTTCAAGACCAATAGGTAGTGAAGTGTATAGATTGTATGTAAACGGAATGTATTCTGATATCGATAGTAGTAATTACAGGGATACTCTAAAAGGTACAACGATTGGCGTTACTGCAGGTACTCTGCAGGAAGATCTGTTTATCAAGTGGGTAGAGGATAATGATATAGGCTGTAAGGTAGTAGGCTATTTATCCGATGATATAAGAAACAAAGATCTTGAGGAAGGTAAGATTGATGGTGTAGTAGAATTGGATGCATCTTCCAAGCTTCTTTGGGAGCCGATAGTAGAAATCGGCAAGAGTGATTACTATATTGCAATGCCACTTGGTAATGAAGAGCTTATGGAAGAACTTAATTCAGCACTTGATAAAATATATTCGATCACTCCAAATTATGGAGAGCAGCTGCATTATAAATATTTGATGAAAGATTTCAGCAGTAAGAGGCTTACTGAAATAGAACAGGATTGGTTAGATGAGCATGATCAGATTGTGATCGGATTGTTTGGAAACCGGAGAAGTCCTACAGCCGACATAATTGAAAAAATCATGACTGAAATGCTATATAAGCTTGAGCTTGAGGATCTGTCCTTTAGTTTCCAATGGTATGATGACTATTATGAAATGAATGCAGACCTGCAAAATGGGCATTTGGATGCTATCTATCCATTTATAGGAGATGAGTATCTTGGTGAGAAAGATGATATCAGCTGCGTTACCAATATTGAACCTGTTGTCATTTCGAAGATAGCATTAGAAAAAAATATGTCAAAATATCCTGAGAAAATAGGCTTATTGGAACATGAAATGTTGGGATATTACTTAGACGAATTGTTTCCAAACGTAGAGTGCGTGGTCTATAAATATGAGGATGATCTGTTAAAAGCCATATCTAATGGGGACGTTGATGTTGCCTATTCAGAGGTAATCAAGTCATATCGTATCTATGGCAATAACAGCAATTACTATGCAGGAATTGTCTTTGAAGATGCCTATATATACAGTAAATGCTTAGGTGTAAAACGTGGAAATGGCGGATTATTTACACTCCTTAGACGTGGCGCGACTATCATTGGTGATGACTATATCACATCTGTCATAAATGAGCATAACCGTATTGCAATAAGATTTTCCTGGAAGGATTTCTTTAGAACCCACAGTCTTCAGATCCTTATAGGCCTTATCATAATTGCAGCTATTGCAATATTTATAATAGTATTGCTTAGCATGAAAAGGCAGAGAAAGCTCCTGGTGTTATCCAGGACTGATAGTCTTACTCAGCTTCTAAATCGAAGTGGAGAACTTTTGATCAGAGAAAAGATGGGACAAAATGTTGAAGGAATGTTGTGTCTCTTGGATGTTGATAAATTTAAGTATTTCAATGATTCTTATGGACATGCTGCAGGAGACAAGGTTCTTATAGAGGTTGCCAGTGCTCTTAGAAGAGTGTTTAGAACAGATGATATTGTCCTAAGACTGGGCGGTGACGAGTATGCTATATATGCGTCAAAAGTTGTTGATAAGACGATGGCAGAGTCCATCATGGATAGACTCTTACAAGAGATTGAATCAATAAATATACCTGAGATACAAGGAAGTTCAATAAATATAAGCGTTGGAGTAGCATTTTTCCATAATGGTCTAAATGCAGATTTTGAATCACTTTACAAAAAAGCTGATACTGCCTGCTATATAAGCAAAGAAAAAAATGGCAGCTGCGTATCCTATGCATGAAAAAAGAGTCACTGGGGACGTATCAAAATGACTCATTGTGCACAATGAGTCATTTTGATACGTCCCCGGTGACTCATTGCATACAATGAGTCGATTTGATACGTCCCCAGTGACTCAGTGACTCTTTATCTTATTTGAAAGCTAATTGAGCAAAATTGTAGAATCCCAAATACCAGATGCGGAAATCGTGACCGCCATCAAGCTCCTGCCATGTGAAGTTCTCGCCTTCAACAAACTGGTCGCACAGGGCTGGAAGAGTTTTGGCTGCTGCAGATGAGCTCTGGTAAGCTATATTATCCTGAAGACCGCAAATGTTGTAGAAATAATAAATCGGATACTGGTTGTCTTTCAGGATAGATGCTGTCTGAGAAGCAGTGTTGCTTGTAGGGGCAGCAGAGAAGGCTCCAAAGTAACCAAACATATCAACACATTCTCCGATACCTATGTTGATGGTCTGCATGCCACCCATTGAAAGTCCGGCAATTGCGCGGTGTTCTCTGGCTGCAGACAGGTCATAACCCTCGCTGTAATCTGCGTAAGTGCTGTAGTGAGAGTCAATGTATGGAATCAGATCATTTCTGAGTTCCTGACCAAACAGGTAAAAAGACTCTATTCCTGAACCTTCTTCACCGCCGAGCTTGCAGGCCCTTCCATTAGGCGTGACTACTATAAATGAATCAATGTCTCCGTAGTATGACAAATTATCCATTATAGCCTTGACTCTTGAAGTACTCTTATTCATTCCCCATTCATCTTCATTGCCGCCAATACCATGCATGAGGATAAGGACATTGTATTGCTTGTCCTCACTATAGCCTGCAGGCAGGTATATATTGGCTTCTTTTGTGATCTCACTTCCATCTCCGGCGTAGTCGTGGCTTGGATAAGATATGCGTTCAATAGTGCCTGATCCTTCACCTGTTCTGAGAGCAGTATATTTAGGAGGCACCATTTCTGATACCTCGTTGATCTCTGCGCATCCCGACATTATTAGACTTGTAGCTATTATTCCCATAAGTATTCTTTTTTTCACCAATCTACCTCCGTATTTGATCTATATAAAAGAGTAGGGCTTTACCGGTATAAATACTTATCAGATTATGACGAATTAGCATCACTTATTGCTAAAAAGTTAGAGTTTATTTGACGTTTGATTGCGTATAAAATAGTGTAGGAAGTGAAAAAATGATTTGGGAGGGAAGTTACTGATGATAACTTATAAGTGCAAGAATTGTGGAGCACAGTTAAAAGTTTCTGACGCAGGTGGTTTTACCTGTCCTTTTTGCGGCAGCAGGGCTTTCATGTCTGATTCAGAGTTAAGGGGAAATGATGAGTTTCGCAAGAAGATCCTTTCTTTTTACATGGCAAAAGCAATAGAAAAAGAAAATGATTATTCCGGTGATGATCTGTGGGAAGAAAACGCAGCAGCCACATTTACCATGGATAACTGGGGTCCCCTGTCAATTGCCTACATGGACAAGTATTCTTATCCTGGAATGGATTGCTACCTTGCAAGAAAAAATATTGTCTATATATTTGAAAAAAACGAAGATGCGGATTTGTTTATGAAAGGCTTGCTGAGTCTGACTTTTCCGGAAGCAGATATGAAACTGGACAGATGCTTTCCAATATTGACTCAGAGAGTTCGCATCGCAGGCGGCAAAGAGGCACTTATATTTGCTCGTAAGCCATACTTTTACCCCGTGGAGATTCTGGCACCATTGGCACCTGAGCATCTGGCATGGGTAATATCACGTATGGAAAATATTTGCTGCGCTTTGGAATATTCAGGGATTTCGCATGGAGATCTAAGCCCGTCCAGCATATTTGTTAACCCTGTCACCCATGAGGGCATGCTTTTTGGCGATTACAGAAACGTAAGAAATACCAGACCCGATAAGGATCTGATGCAGATCAGGCAGACCGCGGTAAAGATAATGGAAAAAGGCACAGAACCGGCAGAACTTACGTCTTTCCTTGATTCAAAGCCGAGAAAAGATGCATATGAAGATTTTGAATACTGGGATAGTGTGATAGAAAAAGGCTTTGGCGGCCATAGATTCGTACAATTCTGATCTGCCAGCCGGATTCACAGGATTTAACTTTGTCACTGCGTGACGTTAAATATATTTATTAAAAATTAAAGAAAAGAGGAAATTGTTATGGGATACGGAAGTTATTCAGCTTCAGATTGGGCAAAACTTAAGAACAGCAGACAGCTGACTAAGGACAAGAGCGTAGAAGAGGTATTTACAAAGAGAAGTTGTGATCCAAAATATGATCCAAGGTACATTGGCACAAGAGAATGTTTTGATTCTACAGATCATCCAAATACTACGCCTATTGTTGTAGGCCTTGATGTTACAGGTTCTATGGGATATCTGGCAGTAGAAGTGGCAACAGGAGCGCTTAATGAGCTTATAACTAAACTTTATTCAACAGGAGCAGTAGAAGATCCGGCGCTTATGTGTGCTGCATATGGAGACTACGCAGATGCATCGCCTCTGCAGGTAACACAGTTTGAGTCTGACATTCGTATAGCACAGCAGCTTTTAGATCTGTATTTTGAAAACAGAGGTAACGGAGAAGTTGCAACTACTTGTCTGTGGGAGTTCCTTGCTCATCATACTAATATTGATGCCATCAATAAGAGAAATGAAAAAGGATATTTATTTACGATAGGTGATAGAGCTAATATTCGTAAAACCTATGTAGATAGCACAATTGAAAGAGTTATTGGTGATAATACTACATATGGAACAGCAGAAGCGGTTTTGGCGGATGTAAAAGAGAAATTTAATGTGTTCCACATCATGATCGACGGTGGAAATATGGAAAATCAGGCTCTTTTACAGGGGCATACTATGGTCATTGGACGTGAGCAGATTGGCAGCATTCCAGAGATCATTATCAGTGCAATACAGATGCAAAAAGGTAAAAAGCTTGATGAAGTGTTAGAACAGTGGGATAGCCTTGAGAGACCAGCTATCAGTTCTGCGCTGTCACAGCTGAGTTTTGCTGATAACGGAATCAGTTTATGAAAAGCATTGCTATAATTGGAAAAAACTTTGGTGATGAAGGAAAGGGGCTTGCCTGTGCTTTTTTTGCAAAAAATGGTGGAAAAACGCTTATTATCAAGCACAATGGCGGTGGACAGGCAGGCCATACCGTGGAAGATGAAAAAGGCAGACGCTTTATCCATCATCAGATAGGATCAGGAGCAGAGTATGGTGCAGATACTCTGCTGTCTGACACTTTTTTGGCTGATCTGTATCAACTGGGCAATGAACTGCAGGAGTTTAAACGGATATATGGATTCGCGCCCAGGATATATGCTGAAAAGGGTACGAGGATCACGATAATTGACGATGTTCTCCGGAATATGTTCATTGAATCCTCCAGAGGCGCAGGTCGCCATGGCAGCTGTGGCATGGGGATAAATGAGTGTGTCAACAGACTGGAAAGTGGATATTCGCTGACCATCAAGGATGTGCAGGATAGATCATCAGAGGAACTCATAGGGATTCTTCAGGATTTCAGGAAGAATTATGGGCAAAAAAATATTGATGAAATAAAGCGGGAGTTTGTGCAAAATAATCCCGGCATGGAACCTGAGTATTATGAAATGCTCACAAATAGTGATGTTCTTGAGAATTTTGTAGAGTGCATCAAAGAAAATGTGAAATTGATCACGCTTGTGGATGTTAGTGAAGAATATCTGACAGCTTATGATCAGGTCATCTTTGAAACCGGACAGGGACTATTATTAGACAATGACTACAAGCCTTATGCACCTTTTTTGACACCGTCTAAAACAGGACTGTGGAATATAGCCCGTTTTCTTGATAACAGGAAGCTGCCTCTGGATGAGGTAGTCTACGTCACTAGGTCCTATGTCACAAGGCATGGAAATGGCCCACTGCCTCATGAGTGCAATATTTCAGAGATACCTGGAATATCCAAGGATCTGACCAATATTGACAATCAGTGGCAGGGTAGCATCCGATATGCCAGACATGGCAGCATCAATGATTTTGTCACACCTCTAAATGATGATGTGGCAACAGTCAATCAGTATAAGAGCATAAAAAGCACCAGAATTTCTCTTCTGATCACGCACCTTAATGAAACAGATGACAAGATTTATTTTGCTGATCAGGAGATACCTTTTGACAGCCTGAAAACCAGACTGTTGAAGGATTTTGGCTTTTACAAGATATATGGATCTCGAAACAGGTATTTATGACCCCAGGGGACGGGGTCAAGGGGACATTTTGACCAATGGTCAATATGACCCTAGGGGACGGGGTTAAGGGGTCATTTTTACATATTTCATCCATTTAAACAAATCTATATGATATAAGTGTCAAATAAGCTGAGTTGAGGATCTATATATGACTTCATTTCTACATCATGGATCACATCATTTTCCTTGTAATCTCCAATAAGAAAATGCGAGTTTGGATCATGGAGTTTCATATTTCTTTTAACAGCGTCAATATCATTATTGGCGTAGCAGTATCTGCATAGATGACCGCAGCTATCATAAGCACCGATATCACCAGAAAGGTAACAGGCACATTCTGATCTTGCAGGTTTCTTTTTTGGAATCAGCAACTTTTGGCCAATTGCTTTTTCATAAGTGGAGATAGTCATGCAACCACTACAATCTGCACCATATTCAGATAGAAACTGCCCCTCTCCGCAGGGTTTGACAACCATATCATGTGATGTTGCAATTTTTATCAGCTCTTTTCCAAGAAAAATCTGATCTTCCATGGATACGGTCCTGGCTTGAGGAAAATTTCTTTTTACTTTTTCATATAAATCAATAAAACTAATAACGACTGTTTGTGTGTAGCCTTGCAGAGCAGAAGCCATTTGTTCGAAAGCTTTAAGATGGTACTGAATCGTATATCTGTCATTTACCAGAATCGGATCGTAGCGCCAGCCAATACAGTTAATTCCAACCATTTTTGAAAGAACTTTAAAATCTGAGAGAATCTTGTGTTTGTCAGGAACAGCAGGCTCAATGTCCCGCCCATATGGCGTTATCGTAACAAACCAGTACTGTCCATAGCCTTTTAGCAGATCCATATATTGGAAAAAAGGAGCCGGATTTTTGGAACAAAACCCTATAACATCCACAGTCTCAGGGCTTAATTTATATCTACTTACCTGCTCAGGATTAAAAGGATTTCTCACGCATACTATGCCTTCGATAAGCCTGTTTGCAAGCCATTGGGGATAAAAAGCGGGAATATCAGTTCTCTGTCCTGTATTTATGATCATATGTAATACCTGTAATACTTTCTAAAATGACCCTAGGGGACGGGGTCAAGGGGTCATTTTTATTTTTATATTGATTTTTCTTTTTTACAATAGTATAATACCGATTTGTCACAAATAAATCTAATATTTTATAGGAGTATTTATGCCAAGAAAACCAAGAGTTTTGAGTTCAACTGGCATATATCACATCGTACTTCGTTCTGTTAATCAACATATCATCTTCGAAGAAGATTTCGATTACAAAAAATTCCTTTTTACTTTATCAGATTGCAAAATGAAATATGATATTAAGATATATGCATATTGTTTGATGGACAATCATATTCACATTTTATTAAATTCAACAGCGGAAAATTTACCGCTATTTTTCCAAAGCTTGGGAACAAGATTTGTACGGTGGTACAACAACAAGTATTTGCGTACTGGTCATTTATTTCAGGATCGCTTTTATAGTACAGTAATTGAAGATGTTCGAAACTTCTTAGCTGCACTAGTCTACATACATAACAATCCTGTTAAAGCAAACATGTGCCGTTATCCTTCGGAATATAAGTGGAGTAGTTGTAGTGCTTATTACAATCAAAATAATCCACTGGTCGACTTGGATCTGGCTTATGATATTGTTGGAAGCAGGGATTATTTATTAGATTTTTTTGCAAAAGATTCCGACAATGCTATTAATAAACTATTTTCTGATGATCACAAGATTCAAAAGCACTTTTTTACTGATGAAAAAGCTCTTGAAATCTTCAAATCTGTTACACACCTGGCTTCTACTTCAGAAGTGATAACCCTCAACAAAACTGAACGAAACTTTTTTGTACGGCTATTAAGAAGATATGGTTTGACAATAAGACAAATTGCGCGGTTGATGGATATTTCAGAAAAAACTGTGAAACGACTTTGTGAAAATGACCCTATAACTCCGTCCCCTGGGGTCAAAAAGAAAATGACCCTATAACCCCGTCCCCTGGGGTCAAAAATACAGTATCAGGATATACGTAAAAAATTATTGAAACCCATTAACCATGGTGCTATCATGAAAATGATTAAAAAATAAAGAAAGAGCGCTTTGCGTTTAGGTGAAGGAATGAGTATTAGATAATTTAGCTTGAGTGAACACGTTTGATTTATTTATAGCTGCTTATGCGGCTTGTTTGTGTACGCTTAATCTGGATTATCATGCATTTTCAGCCTAACTGTAGGGTAGGTCTATTTGTGTGAGTCTATTTTGCGTATGCAAAATAGGCTTATTTTTGTTTATCAGAAAAAACATTGAATAGATTCTTTTATGTAAAATAAGCAGCGGGACAGGAGAAGATATATGCTGCAGATTAAAAATTTAACTATTACACATCGCAAGGACCTGAGAATTATTTTAGAAAAATTCAATGTGGCTTTAAAAGATGGGGATAAGGCTGTGATCATCGGGGAAGAGGGGAATGGTAAATCGACTCTGATGAAGTGGATTTATAATCCGGAACTGGCTGAAGAATATACGGAATGCGAAGGAGAACTGATAACAGCTGGAGAAGTGCTGGGATACCTTCCACAGGAATTACCTGATTGTGACAAGGAAAAAACAATTTATGAATACTTCTCAGAGGCTAAGCTCTTTTTTGACAAGGAGCCCAAAGAACTGTCAGAGCTGGCCAAGAAATTTAGGCTGCCGGCAGACTTTTTTTACAGCGATCAGAGCATGGGCAGCCTATCGGGTGGCGAGAAAGTAAAGGCACAGCTGCTAAGGATCCTAATTGATAAGCCGACAGTTCTTTTGCTTGACGAGCCATCAAATGACATTGATATTAGTACGCTGGAATTGCTTGAAAAGATCATTATTGACTGGGAGCATATAGTTCTTTTCATATCCCATGATGAGACACTTATAGAAAATACGGCTAATGTAGTAATCCATATTGAGCAGATCATGAGGAAGACCAAGAGCAGGTATACAATTGTCAGGGATAGCTATAAAAACTACATTGAGAAAAGAGAGGAGAATTTCGAAAAGCAGGAGCAGCTTGCCATTAATGATAAAAAAGAGAAAAAACGCCGTGATGAAAAGTTTGCAAGGGTATACAACAGTGTAGAACATGCTCTTTCCGGTGTTTCAAGACAGGCTCCGTCTGTTGGCAAGAACCTTAAAGACAAGATGCATACTGTCAAAGCTATGGGCAAGCGCTTTGCAAAAGAAGATGAAAAAATGGCAAAGATGCCTGAGCAGGAGGAAGCTATATTTTTTAAATTGGGTAATGAGAATGCCAAAATGCCTGTAGGCAAGACAGTCATAGAGTTTACGCTTAATGAATTGAAAACGGTTGATGATTCCAGGATTCTGGCAAAAAATATTTTTCTAAGAGTCAGGGGACCTGAGAAAATCTGTATAGTTGGAGCTAATGGTGCCGGGAAAACAACGCTACTAAAGGAGATAGCGCAGGAGCTTCTTTCAAGAAATGATATAAAAGCTCAGTACATGCCGCAGAACTATGAGGAAATGCTTGATCTTGATGTGACGCCTGTGGAATACCTGGATGATACCGGAGAAAAGGAAGTACGTACACGCATCAGGACTTATCTTGGCTCCCTTAAATATACAGCGGATGAGATGGATCATCCAATAAGAGAACTATCAGGCGGACAGAAAGCCAAGGTGCTGCTTCTTAAGATGAGTCTTTCTGACGCAAATGTTCTCATTTTGGATGAACCTACGAGAAACTTTTCACCGCTTTCAGGACCTGTTATAAGAAAGATGATATCCAGTTTCCCTGGTGCTGTGATATGCATCTCTCATGACAGGAAATTTATTGATGAGGTTTGTACTACAGTATATACATTAACAGAAGAAGGGCTTAAAAAATGACCCCTGGGGACGGGGTTAGTGGACCATTTGATCCCCTCCCCCTGGGTCATTTTGAAAGGAGTAAGATATGAATTATTTTATTGAAGGTTTGCAGGGAAGTGGCAAAAGTACGCTTGTAAGAAAGCTTTCCGAGAAATATACTGATTATATGGCAATATGTGAGGGCGATTATTCACCGATAGAGCTTGCCTGGTGCGCTTATGTTGATAAAGCGACATATGATGCGATTCTTGTAAAGTATAACACTATCAGAAGTGAAATTGAGAAAATGAGTTTTAAAGAAGATGACCATATGATCATCTGTTATACCAAGATTATTACCGATGTTCTTGGATTTCATAAAGATCTGGAGCAGTATGAAATTTATAATGGTCGAGTTAGCAAGGCTCGTTTTAGAGAGATTGTCCTTAGAAGATTTCAAAACTGGTATGGGGATGAAAATATCTTTGAATGCTCTATCTTCCAGAATATTGTTGAAGATATGATATTGTTTCAAAACTGCAGCGACGAGGAAATCATCGATTTTTATAAGCAGGTAAAAGAGGCTCTTTCTGGAAAAAAATACCAGATACTCTATCTAAAAACTGACGATATACCATCAAACATTAATATTATAAGAAAAGAAAGATCTGATGATAAAGGAAATGAAATGTGGTTTCCTCTTATGATGCAGTATTTTGATAATTCACCATATGCGAAAGAAAAAGGCATATCAGGCTTAGCTGCACTACTTGAGCATTTTAAACACAGGCAGAAACTGGAACTTAGAATCTGCAAAGAAATATTTGAAGGAAACTACAAAGTGCTATGTTCGAAGAACTATGATTTGTGATGGTCCTAGGGGACGGGGTTAGTGGACCATTTGCTCCACTGGTGACGGGGACAAGGGACCATTTTATGACACTATGTTCCCGTCCCCCAGGGGTCATTTTAAGAAAAGGAGAAAACATGAGAATAGCATGGTTTTGCATTCCGGCTCATGGGCATACCAATCCGACACTCGGACTTGTCAGGGCATTAACTGAAAGTGGACATGAAATCTATTATTTTTCATTCGAAATGTTCAGGGATAAAATAGAAAATGCCGGAGCTATCTTTATTTCATGCGATGGATTTGATTTCGAGATGGAAGATAAAGAAAACGCTGGCAGGGTTGGCAAGGATCAGGCATTTGCGGTTGAACTTCTCGTATCATCAACGCTGGCATTGGACGAGATGGTTACAGCCAAGATCAATGAATTGCAGCCAGATATTATTGTGGCAGACTCCGTCGCATATTGGGGGAAACTTGCTGCAATGAAGCACGGTATTCCATTTATCTCATCAACGACTACATTTGCATTTAATAGATATTCATCCAGGTATATGAAGCACGGTGTTGCAGAAACTCTGAAAATGCTGTTCTCCATGCCCAAAGTGAATAAGCAGATCAAAAGACTTCAGGAAAAAGGCTATCCGGTTAAAGGAATTCTGGATATCGTACAGAATGATAATGATACCAATACAATAGTGTATACTTCCAAATTTTTTCAGCCATGTTCAGATACATTCTCTGATAAGTACCATTTTATAGGCCCATCAATACGTCCCATCAGAGATACTTTTGAAAAAAAGGCAGAGAAAACAATTTATATTTCTATGGGTACCGTAAATCAGAATAGAGAGTTTTACCGCAATTGCATCAACGCTTTTGGCGAAACGGATTATCAGGTCATTGTATCTATGGGTACAAACACAGATCATTTTAATGATGTGCCAGATAATATTGAAATTTATGAAAGCGTAGATCAGATGGCTGTTCTTTCAATCGCTGATGCTTTCATTACTCACTGCGGAATGAATTCGGCCTCAGAAGGGTTGTATTTTGGAGTCCCGCTAATCTTATTCCCGCAGACTCCTGAGCAGGATGCAGTGGCCAAAAGGACAGAAGAGCTTGGAGCAGGTCTTAGACTGACTTCTATTAGCGAAGAAGCTGTCATGGACGCTGTTACACGTATTCTTGAAGAAGAGCGTTTTAGGCAAGGTGCGGAAAAAGTATCTGAAAGCTTCAAGAATAGCGGCGGTATCAAAGAAGCGGTTAGTTTTATTTCAAGTTTTGGGGAAAAACAATTGTTAGGGAGGAAAAATAACAAATGAGTGACGTATACAACGACGCATTGAAATTCTGGAACAATGCATTTGAAATGAGTGATGAGGAAAAAGAGAAGTTTCTGCAAGATGTAGATCCTGAAAATGGATGGAAGGAGTTGGCTTCATCAGAGAAACTTCGCGACATCATTATAGAGCAGTTATCAGGTTGCTCAAAGGTTCTTGACTACGGTTGTGGAGAAGGCTGGGCAGGAATTACCTTAAATAAATCAGGATGCAAGGATGTGACAAGTGTTGACGTAGTGGAGAATGCAGTTAAACTGGCTAATTTCCTTGGTTCTGCCTATGACGTGACAAGCGGTTTTAAGGCTGAGTGCGTATCATCAGAGTGGATCAGCACAGAAAAGGAAGAATTATTCGATGGAATCTTTTGCAGTAATGTAATAGACGTCCTTCCAGCTGATGTTGCAGAAGATATCCTAAAGAACATGTCACGAATTGCAACAAAGGATGCCAGGATCATAGTTTCTATGAACTACTATAAAAAGTTTGAAAGCGATCCTGAAAAGAACATTGAAATAAAGAATGGTAACGAATTATACCTAAATGGAGTACTTCGTATGGTCTCAAGAACAGATGAAGAATGGACAGGTATTTTATCCAAGTACTTTGAAGTAGAGAAAATAGAATACTTTGCATGGCCAGGTGAAAATAAGGAGGCAAGAAGAATCTTTATTCTTAGAAATAAGTGAAAAGGAAAACATTGATGCAGTTCGTAATAATGGACGCATAGCAGTGTTTCCTATAATTACAGTCATATGAAGGGAAGACATGGAAAAGTATATTGAAGAAAATAAGGCAGCATGGGAAGAGGCGTTTGAAAACAGGGATGCATCTTGGGGCGTTGATATAACAGAACGTATACAAAAGGAAGAGTATCCTTTTTTTGAAAAAGAGATGGCTGATGTTTTACGGAATATCGATACAGAAGGAAAGACAATCGGACAATTCTGTTGTAATAACGGCAGGGAGCTGCTTTCTTTGGTAAAAAGCGGAAAAGCCTCTAAGGGAATAGGTTTTGATATTGCTGAAAATCAGGTTGCTTTTGCAAATGAAAAAGCTAAGGAACTGGATCTGCCCTGTAGATTTGAGGCTGTTAATGTCTATGACATTGATGAGCGCTACGAAGAGCAGTTTGATATTGTAATCATTACTATAGGGGCATTATGTTGGTTTGAAGATTTAAATCGCTTTTTTGCAATAGTAGCAAAATGCATGAAGCCCGGAGCTGTGATCGTGCTTAATGAACAACATCCGTGTACAAATATGCTTGCCACAGAAGGTGATGCGGAGTTTGATCCGATGCATAGGATGGAATGCCATTTTTCATACTTTGAGCATGAATGGACCGGAAATGAAGGCATGTACTATATGACGCTTAAGAGCTATCACTCAAAGACGTTTACGGATTATACTCATCCGATGTCAGAAATAGTATCCGGAATGTGTAATAATGGAATTGTTATCAACGGACTTAAAGAGTTTGACTATGATATAAGTGGTGGCTTTGCTTCGATAGATCATAGTGGCTATCCGCTTTCTATGATTCTGCAGGGGAAGAAACACATCTGATGGTCCTAGGGGACGGGGTTAGTGGACCATTTGACAGATTCTTTTGACAGTTGTTCCGGAAATGTCCATGACTCGTGCAATCTGTTTGATTGTCAGCCCTTCTTTTTTTAACAGTCGAACATACTCATTTCTTTTAACTTTTTCAAGCGTGATTACATCAGATGCTGATGAGAGATGAGTTATTGATTTAAATATGTCCAAAGCTTTTTCATCTGTAAAAAAATGATTCGCTTCACGGTGATCATTTTCAAATAGTGAATTTTCAGGTGAATCAGCTTCTTTTGCAAAATAATGAAGCAAAGAATCCTTTGAGCCGGCGATGTTATATGAGAATGACGCGTTGATCAAAGGATTTTCTGCGCCCAAGTAAGCGTTAATGCTGCTCCAACGATATTCTGATGCATAACGACACATATTTGCTTTGACCGGATTGTTATGAATATAGATTAGAGTAGACAGATAAGCTTGTTCGCTTTCAACTACTGAACTATAGAATCGCTCTTGGAAAAGATGACCGCTGCGCAAATATTTATTATTGTACCAACGAACAAATCTCGTTCCGAGACTTTGGAAAAAGCTGGCTAGCTTATCGTCGGGAATATGAATTAATAAATGGATATGATTGTTCATTAGGCAATAGGCAAATATATCAATATCATATTTCTTTTTACAATCTGATAAAATAAAAAGGAATTTTTGATAATCGGAATCTTCTTCGAATATGATGTGCTGATTGACAGATCGAAGTATGATATGATATATGCCAGTTGAACTCAGTGTTCTGGGCTTTCTTGGCATAAAATAACTCCTGTAAGATATAAAATTTAGAATGTCAAAAATGTTGACTTTAGAAGTATATATTTAATGAGAGAAAATTGCAATATGAATTTGAAAAATGGACCACAAACCCCGTCCCCTAGGACCATTAGGTAAATAATATGAAAACATGTGAATTTGGTAATGCAGATTCCAACATCATCCTGATCCAGCCAGTCGATGATCATGATCTTGAAGGAATTGAAAATGAGTTTGCAATGATCACTAATAGCTGCGATTTGAGCTTTCGCCTGATTGCAGGCAGTATCAATAATTGGAACAATGATCTTTCGCCCTGGGAAGCACCGGCAGTATTTGGAAAAGAGAACTTTGGCGGCGATGCATCCAGGACTCTTGGCGAGCTTTTGAAGTTATGCGATGACAAGGGAAAAAAATATTACATTGGCGGTTATTCGTTGGCAGGACTTTTTGCTCTGTGGGCAGCTTATCAGACTGATATCTTTGACGGCGTTGCAGCAGCGTCACCTTCCATGTGGTTTCCGGGTTTTGAAGATTATATGAAAAAGAATGAGATTAAAACGGATACTGTATACCTTAGCATCGGAGATAGGGAAGAAAAGGCACGTAATCCCGTTATGGCGACTGTAGGTGATAGAATACGTGAAGCTCACAGCTTGTTAAAAGAAAGAAATGTGAACTGCATTCTCGAATGGAATGAAGGCAATCATTTCAAAGACGCTGACATCAGGACTGCCAAGGGTTTTGCCTGGGTCCTGAACAGCAATGGTTAGGTAATTGGCAAAAAACTATTTTTGGAGGAAAAGAGCTATGAGCGTGATCCTGGCACCTGTTTCATTGAAAACGTTATATGATCTGATAGTGGTTTCACTAGTGCTGATTCCGGCTTCATACTGCTTGGGAGTTTTGATAGTTAGGATAATTGCAGATAATGATGACATCTATAAAGATGGATGGCGATTTTTCTGGGCTCTTATTGTAGGTTTGATCTGTAAGTTCATGATCTATGTTGTTTTGGGCGCGTATGGCATTATTGTGATCAAGGTGATCCAGGGGATTTTGTATTATGAGGATGTGGCGAATTTCCTGATCGTGGTGCCTCTTATGCCTATTACTGTGGTTGGTGCAATTTGCTGGTACAAAAAATATAAAATAAAAAAGTTACAAAGGTCATACACTGTATCTGATTATGTTGCTGAGGTTAAAGAGCTAAAGGCGAGATATTCTCATGAAGTAAATGGGGAAAAAGCTATAGAACCTGTTGCATACATATCCATAGCAGTAGCAATGGGAGCAGATTGGCTTATTTCCAGATTTCACTTTCATTCTAGCCAAAGAAAGAATATTGTAGTTGAAGCGATTCCATTGCTGATGAAGGATTTAGAGAGTGAAAAGCTATACTACTGCAGATATCATGATGGCAGTGGTCAGTATTTGTACATGACTATTGACTATTGGGAGTACCTGGCAGAGTCAGAAACTATTGTTGTAAAGTTCAGTCATGAAGCGAAGGCTAGGAAAATAAAGGTGAAGATATGATAGATTTTGGATGAAAAGGAGATTAAGGATACAATATTATGATGGAGACAGAAAGATTATTTTTTAGGCATTGGACAACGAATGATAAAGATGAGCTCTTTCAGTTGGCAAAAGATCCGGAAATAGGTTGGAGATGTGGATGGCCTGCGCATAAGACAGTCGAGGATAGCATTAATACAATAAATAACGTCTTTACAGGAAAAGAGAATTATGCGATTTGTCTGAAGGCTGAAGATAAACCGATTGGATGCATTACTCTAATGTTTAATAAAGAAAAAAAAGACGAGTGTGAACTTGGTTATTGGCTCGGCCGAGATTACTGGGGAAAGGAAATTATGCCAGAGGCTTGTAGAGAACTGATTCGACATGCATTTGAAGATTTGAAAGTTAGCAAGATATGGTGTTGTTATTATGAAGGCAACGAGCAGTCAAAGAAAGTTCAGGAGAAACTTGGTTTTAAGTTCCAGAAAAAGAAAGAAAATGTGAGGGTGGCACTCCTAAATGAGGTGAGAAACGATTACGTTAACTTATTAACCAAAGAAGACTGGGAAAAGCAGACTGCTTAAGGATTTTTTGATGACCGGATTATACTAATTGCACTCATACTTGACAACGAGGTGCAAATATTGCACTTGCGTCGGACGAGAGGTGCAAAATGAGTGAGATAAAAGAACTGAGATTAGAAAAAAAGCTTACACAACAGCAGGTTGCAGATTTGATTGGAATCTCGCTTAGATCATATAAATCATATGAAAACGATACGGATAAAGAGTAGATGTCCTTAATTTGGATCAGCTTAAAGATAATCTGGAACTTACGAATGAAATATTAAGGGACGGTATTAGAATTTATGGATGATATTAAATAGGAATGACTCATATCATTATTTGCAGTATTTGGGTCAACGAATTTGGAAATCTTTTATGACCGCAAATCGCAATGATTGAAAAATGAATCAATCATCTGGTTGGAAATTATTGACCGCAAATGATGTTATGAAGTTTTTGAGTCATCTGACAGTATGATTAGATATGACCGCATAATGCATAATTGAATAATGAGTCAATTGCAAGCACTTATCATCATGACTTCAAGTGTAGAGATTGGAAATTGAGTCAATCGCAAGCTCTTATCACTTGACTTCAAATGAAGAAAACATCAAATGAAGTCAAACTGCTAAGCAAGAAAAGAGACCATCACGGTCTCTTTCCAGATCATTGGTATATCCGCAGTAGTAGGTACTGTCTGCACATTCCACGATGTAAGCATAGTGTTTCATAGGCTTATTATAGGTGTTTTTCTATATTCTGAGGGCGTCAAATTATATATTTTTTTAAATACTTTCACAAAGTAATTGTTGTCAGAATATCCGACGTAGTTGCTGATCTCCTGGACCGGAAGATCTGTCTTTTTCAGGAGTCCGGCAGCTTTTTTGCATCGCATAAGTGCGATGTACTCCGTCATGGTCCCTCCGGTTTCTTTTTTGAACACCTTAGACAGGTGAGAGATGGACATATTGGCATTTGCCGCCAGATCATCGTTTGATATATGGTCCCCCAGATGAAGATTGATATATTCCATTACCCTCTGAATTGGAGGTGAATACTTGTCCAGAGACAGCTTATGATTGTGAACTGCCTTTGTCAGCTCAATGATCATATCAATTTGATAGCGGGTCTGAAGGTCGGGGTTGTTTGAAGCAGTTGAGAGCTGGGTATATTTTTGAGTAATCTCATCTATTGTAATGACCGAAAGGCCTGATTCTTCCGCAGCTTTTCTGGAAAGAGCCTTAAGAATAGCCAGACCATAGCCGGATGCATAATAGTTTAGGCTCTCTTTAGAAAAAACGGAAAGAGCTTCCGGACTGGACAGTTTATTAAAGGCTGACAGGATGTTTTCGGTATCTCCGTTTCTGATCATTGAAAGAAATTGTTTTTCCTGATCATATCGTCTGTAGATTTCGCTGTAATTTTTTTCTGACAGCTCTGTCTTATTGTCTTCACTGGATAAATCCTGAATAAAGCCGGACAGCCTTCTGTATGAATACTCGCTCTCCGCTGGAGAAAAAGAGATTATGCATTTGTTGATTACATCGATGATCTGCTCGGTGTATAAGATGGGAAAAGCTGTGTAATAGAGCTTAAAGGCCAATGATTGAGAGACAGATCCATCGTTTGTTGCCAGTATGGTCTCTGTCTTAAGCTCTGAGTATTTTTCCTTGACATAGGGCCCGATGATATAAGCCCTGCCGTCAAATGAGAAAAAGGTTGCGCAGATACCCAGCTGGTCTATGACCTCATAGATCGTGCTTTTCTTGGATGAGCTCAGAAGATAGCGCAGCGCATCCCCTGTAAACATAGGCTGCATCTTGATACTGTAGCAGTACTTCTTTTCGAAGGTTTCAAGGGAGTCGTTGAGGTCTGTGGCATCCGCTACATTTACTGAGAGCAGGTTTTTTAAAAGAGCTGAAAAAAGAACATGATCCATAAAAAATCCCTCCGAAAAATAAAATAATACTAATCCGGACGAAATAATTCTAACATAATTAAAAACCAAATGATACTATGACCTTAACAGAAAGCTTTCACAGATAATGAAAATGCAACTGAAAGGGGTTAACAATGGGAAAGAATAAATCTCTGACAAGAGAAGAAAATGGGGTTACTTACAGAAGGGCAAAAACATGGCATATCGCTCTTGCAATGATGACAGGTGCAGGGCAGATGGCATTTTATCTGCTTATGAATGGTGCAACATATATTGGAAATTCCAACTTTGGGATACTTGTTGCAGTTACAGGATTTATTATCACAGGATCAAGGCTTTTGGATGGTATTACAGATCCGGTAATAGCTTTTTTCATGGAGAGGTTTAATTCAAGATTTGGAAAAGTAAGATTCTCAATCATATTTGGATGGCTTCTAATGGCCATTGCTACAACACTGATGTGCAATATAGGGGCAAAGCTTTCGCTTACGGGCGCAGCGGGAATAACATTTTTTGTTGTTTGCTATGTGATCTACATCATTGGTTATACATTCGTAAGTATTGCAGGTCAGATCAACATGAACATTCTGACAAATGATCCCAAGCAGCGTCCTACAATTGGTGTCTGGAGTACAGCGTATTCATATCTGGTTCCGATGATCATGAGCGTTGTGGCATCGGCTGTGATTCTTCCAAGATTTAATAACATTCAGGGAACAGAATATTTTGCAACATACAATGTAGTGGTAATAATTGTTTCACTCTTTTTCTACATTCTGGCATGTATAGGAATTGCTCCATATGATATTCCCGAGAATTTCGAAGGAATCAAAAAGGATGGCGAGAGTGATGAAAAGCCAAGCTTTAAGGATATGCTGGCGCTGATCAAAGAGAATAAAGAGCTTCAGAGATTCATCATGGCAGCAACTTCCGATAAGCTGGCTCAGACAATAGGTTCTGCAGCAGTAGTATCCACAATGCTTAACGGTATTATGCTTGGATCAATGGCTATATCATCAATTCTTTCTGCGCTTGCAATGCTTCCATCCATTATTTTTGCGATCA
This sequence comes from Butyrivibrio sp., assembly GCA_015056495.1. GTDB lineage: Bacteria > Bacillota > Clostridia > Lachnospirales > Lachnospiraceae > Butyrivibrio. The sequence goes on along the minus strand of SVGC01000024.1, from coordinate 21,715 downwards.
TTGGCGCGAAGATTGCAGGTAAACAGGGTAGCAGAAAGGTCATGATCGACTGGACCAAGAACTGTATAGGACTGAATATCGCATTTGCAGTATATCTTTTGTTTACACCTACAACTCTTGTGGGAACAGTATTCGGAGGCAACTTATCAACCGGAGCAGTTCTCATGGCAATCACTTATGTACTCTTTACATTTGGAAATAACGCAATGAAGATGGTTGTTTCTGTATCAACAAGTGCGTTCAGAATGGATGTTGTTGACTATGAGATGGATCGCTCGGGAAAATATATGCCTGCGACAGTATCAGCTACTTACAGCTTCATTGACAAATTAGTTTCATCCTTTGGTGCAACTATCGCAACACTCATGATCGGACTTATAGGATATACAACTACAGCGCCTCAGCAGGGTGATCCGCTTACCTTCGGCGTAAGAGTCATGACGGTAATACTCCTTATAGGATTCCCCATTGTGGGATGGATCTGCACACTTCTTGCCATGAAGAATTCCGAGCTCACATATAAGAAGATGGAGGAGATCCAAAAGAGTATAGGCGAAAAGAAAAAGGCTGCAATGGGTCAGTAAAAAGCTGGAGAGGTGAAATATGCGAACAACAATTCTTTGGAATGATAACTGGATATTTGAAAAAGAGGGCAAGAGCGAGAGTATATCTCTTCCTCATACCTGGAATGCTGTTGATGGACAGACGGGACCTGAGCAGTATTACAGAGGAACCTGCCTTTATAAAAAGACATTTGATAGACCGGTAATGGAAGAGGGGCAGCGGGCGTATGTGGAATTTCGCGGCGTTAATTCTTCCGCAAAAGTTGCTTTAAATGGCCGTGAGGTTGCGAGCCATGATGGCGGATATTCCTGCTTTAGGGCGGACATTACAGAGGCGCTTTCAGACTCAAATGAAATGGTAGTCTCTGTTTCCAACGAACCCAATACAAGGGTTTATCCGCAGAAAGCGGATTTCACTTTCTACGGCGGCATTTACAGGGATGTTTACCTTGTGGTTGTGGATGAAAAGCACTTTGACATGGACTATTATGGTGGAAAAGGATTGTATGTCACACCAAGATTAAACGGAAATGGTGCTGAAATTGAAATTAAGGCATATACAAACGGTGGAGAGCGCGTAAGAATATCTGTTGACGGCGTAACAGAGCAGGAATTTGAGGTAAAGCCTGCCATGGATACACATTCCGGATACATGGCCAGAGGCATAATAACAATAAGTGAGCCACATTTATGGAACGGTCTCAAGGATCCGTTTTTGTACAATATAACAGCAACTCTCCTGGAGGGTTCAAAGGAGGCTGACAGGATTTACGACAGGTTTGGAGTAAGAGAGTTTCACGTTGATCCTCAAAAGGGTTTTTTCCTCAACGGAGAAAGCTATCCCCTCCGAGGCGTTTCAAGACATCAGGACAGGGCAGGAGTCGGCAATGCACTGACAAAAGAAATGCATAAGGAGGATATGGAACTTATCCTCTCTATGGGAGCCAATTCCATAAGGCTTGCGCACTATCAGCATGATCAGTATTTCTATGATCTGTGCGATGAAAAGGGCATAGTGGTATGGGCTGAGATTCCATATATCACCGTACATATGGACAGTGGAAGAGAGAACACCATATCCCAGATGAAAGAGCTGATAAGCCAGAATTACAATCATGCATCAATAATGTGCTGGGCACTTTCAAATGAGATATCTCTGCAGGGCGTAACTGAAGATCTCTTGGAGAACCACAGGATATTAAACGATATTGTCCACGGGATGGATCCTATCAGATATTCTGCCATGGCAAATCTGTTCCTTCTTGAGACAGACTCGCCTCTTGTAACACTGCCTGATATTCGCGGATACAACCTTTACTATGGCTGGTATGTAGGCGAGATGGAGGACAATGACAAGTGGTTTGACGATTTCCATAATCAGCATCCCCATGTGGCAATAGGACTTACAGAGTATGGCGCAGATTCAGTAATTACGCTTCAGTCTCCAAGACCTGAAAAAGGCGATTATACAGAGAGTTATCAGGCTGTTTATCATGAGCATATGCTTGAAATGTTCAGTACCCGTCCATATATCTGGGGAACATATCTCTGGAATATGTTCGAGTTTGCTGCAGCCGGAAGAGATGAGGCAGGAGATCCGGGCAAAAACCACAAGGGTGTCATCACCTTTGACAGAAAGCAGAAAAAAGATGCTTATTATATTTATAAAGCATGGTGGTCAGAGGAGCCATTTATTCATCTCTGCGGTAAAAGATATCACGACCGCATAGAGGATATTACAGAGATCAAGGTGTACACAAATCGGAAAGCTGTCACTTTGTTTGTTGACGGAGTAGAAGTTGGCAGTTTAAACGGAGAACACGTCTTTAAATTTAACGTTCCCATAAACGGGGTACATAAGATAAAAGCTGTTTCAGGGGAGCTTTCCGATGAAATGGAGATTGCCAAGGTTTCTGAGCCTAATCCGACTTATTTTGCCCCTGATAAAAAGGTTAGAAACTGGTTTGATAAGGCAGATACTCCCGAGGAAAAAGAAGGGTATCTTTCCCTTTCCAGCACAATGGCGGAGATTGCTGCTATTCCGGAAGGGAAAGCAATTCTTGACAGGATGATGGCTGCTATGACATCAAGAACAGCAGGTGGAATGGGCGAAGGTGTAGAGATATCTGAAGCTATGCAGCAGATGATCGCCCGCCAGCCCCTCATCAAACTGTTGCAGCAGGGCGGAATGGACATAGAGTCTGAGGAGATCAAGGCACTTTCAAAGGCCCTTATGAATATTAAAAAGCAGTAAGGAATACAAGAGGTAGTAAATGGAAGCGACTAAGATTTTCGAAAAAGCAAAGTGGATATCGCCTGAAAGCATGACAGAGCCGGAAAAGAGAAAGGGTGCAGGATATCTGAGAACCACCTTCTCATATAAAGAGGGACCTGTGAGCCTGTATGCCACAGCTCACGGCTTGTATGAAATCCTTATAAACGGACAGGAGATTACCTGTGCACGAATGACTCCCGGGTGTGATGAGTATGATAAAAGGCTTCAGTATCAGGAGTATGTGATCACAAACCTGCTGAAAGAGGGAAAAAACGAGATATTTGTCACGCTGGGTGATGGCTGGTACAGGGGATGTAACGGAATTGACGGCGTAAGAAATCTGTACGGCGGGGATATTTCGTTTCTGTGTGTGCTTATAGGTGCTCATGGCTGTGAGAATCCTATTCTCGTATCGGATGAAAACTGGGAAGCAAGTGAAAACGGGCCCATTAAGCTAACGGACCTTGAACTGGGAGAAACCTTTGATTCAAGAACGCCCTTTGATGAGTGGCATAAGGCAAGGGAAATGTTCTTTGACAATGGGAACCTGGTACCGCAGCTGTCGCCGTTTGTTACGGAGCATGAAGTGTTTGAAGGCCGGCTCATCATAACCCCTGACGGAGAAAATGTATTTGATTTCGGGCAGAATCTTGCCGGTTACACATCCTTTGTGATTGAAAATGCCAAAGGGGGCGAGAAAGTCAGACTCATCCACGGCGAGACTCTGGATGAGAGAGGGAATTTCACAATAGAGAATTTCCAACCGGGAGACAGAAACAAATCCGGAGGGATAAAGCAGGAGATAAATTATATCTGTAAGCCCGGAAGAAATGAGTTCAAGCCGCATTTTTCCATGTTTGGCTTCAGATATGCAAAGATATCAGGCGATATTCCGCCTTCAGACATCAGTATAAAAAGCATTGCTGTATATTCCGATATGAAGGAAACAGCCGGCTTTGAGTGTGGCGATAAGGCAGTAAACAAGCTCTTTGAAAACAGTTTATGGTCCATGAAATCGAATTTCTGTGACATTCCTACCGATTGCCCCACAAGAGAAAGGGCAGGCTGGACAGGTGATGCAGCTGTCTTTGTCAGGACGGGGGCTTATCTGATGGATTGCAGGAGTGTATACGAGAAATGGCTTGCAAATGTGAGGCTTGGGCAGCACCCGGATGGCAAGATGGCATATATCTGTCCCAAAAACTCCAATCCGGGCAAGATAGCGGAGATGTTTTCCGCTTCTGTTGGCTGGGGCGATGCTTCGGTCCTGGTGCCCTGGAACCTGTATAAAATATACGGCGATGAGCAGATTCTTGTCGACAATTATGAGATGATGAAGAAATGGGTGGATTTTCTTGGAAGAAGAGCCGGAAAGAGCAAGCTAAAGAATCGATTTGGAAAGAATCCTTACAGAAAGTATATCATCGACACGGGAATGGACTACGGCGAGTGGTGCGAGCCGGGAGCGGACGTCATGAAGACCATGATGGCTGCATTTAAGGATGGACAGCCTGAAGTGGCAACGGCTTATTATGCGTATTCATCCGGAGTTTTGGCAGAAATAGCGGATATTCTTGGATATGATGCTGATGCCGGCAGATATAAAGAAATTTCAGAAAAAGCAAGGGATGCATACAGATATCTGGTTCTAAAGGAAGGCCATATAAGGTCTGAGAGGCAATGTGAGTATGTAAGGCCTCTGGCATTTTCTCTTTTGACGGGAAAAGAGGCAGATGCTGCAGCCAAGGATTTGAATGAGCTTGTAGTGAAAAATGACTATCATCTGAACACGGGATTTCTTTCTACACCTTATCTGTGCCAGGTGCTTGCAGATTACGGTTATGCAGATACTGCTTACAGATTGCTCTTGCAGAAAAGCTGTCCCTCATGGCTCTATGCTGTGGAGAAGGGTGCTACCACTATCTGGGAGACCTGGGATGGCATCAGAGAGGACGGCACAGTCCACGATTCACTGAACCACTATTCTTATGGGGCTGTTTCCGGATGGCTCTTATCAGGGGTTCTGGGAATCAGATACGATTTTGACAAGGTTGTGATCAGGCCGATAACTGATAAGAAACTTAAGTTTGCAAAGGGATATTATGATTCGCCGAGAGGACGCATAGTTTCTGAATGGAGATATATTGAGGAGACGGATTCTTTTGCCTACCATTTTGAGATCCCGGAGGCAGTAGAAGCGGAACTTGAGCTTACCGGGCAGGAAAAGAGAATTCTGACCGGCGGTAATTACGATATGTAAACTAAGGAGAATGAGAAATGAAGAGATTTGAGAACGGATTTATGCTGGGTGCATCAACAGCAGCCCATCAGGTTGAAGGAAATAATACAAACTCAGATTACTGGCTTATGGAAAACATGGAGTATTCCCAGTTTGTTGAGCCATCGCTGGATGCTGTTGACCATTACAACAGATATGAAGAAGACATCAAAATGCTTGCGGATGCGGGCCTTAACACCTACAGGTTCTCTGTGGAATGGGCTCGTATCGAGCCTGAGCAGGGCAGATTTGATGAAAAAGAGATTGAGCATTACAGAAAGGTGATCAAATGCTGCAGGGACAATGGCGTGGAGCCGGTAATCACTCTCATGCATTTTACGTCACCTGTCTGGCTTATAAAGCTGGGAGGCTGGGACAGTGAGAAGGTTATAGACCTTTTTGCAAACTATGCAAGATATGTCACAGAGCAGCTGGGAAGCGAGATTAAATATATCTGCACCATAAATGAGGCAAATATGAGATTGCAGATTGGCGCTCTTATGGAGAGATTTAAGAAGCAGATGATGGCTAAGATGGCAAGTGCGGCCGAAAGCGGTAAAGATTCCATGGAGGGGCAGGTTCAGGTGGGCCTTAATCTGTCTGATCCGATGGAAAAAATGAAACTGGCAGCAATGGAGAATGCCAAAGTGTTCGGAGATCCTCAGCCCCATACATTTGTCTCGGCAACAGATATGCATGGGGATATGATAGTAATAAAAGCTCATCAGGCAGCAAAAGAGGCAATCAAAGCTGTAAATCCTGATATTAAGGTTGGTATCACTCTTTCTCTGCATGACTGTCAGTACATCGAGGGCGGCAAGGAGCGCGCGGACAGCGACTGGAACGAGGAGTTTTGTCATTACATTCCTTATATCAAGGATGATGATTTCTTCGGACTTCAGAACTATACCAGAACAACTTACGGCCCTGATGGAATAGTACCTGTTCCGGAGGGAACACCCATGACACAGATGGATTATGAAGTATACCCTGAAGCCCTTGAGCATGTAATAAGGCGCGTACATGAAGAGCTGCCGGATATGGCAATCCTTGTAACAGAAAATGGAATCGCAACCTCAGACGATGAGCAAAGGATACAGTTTATAGACAAGGCACTGGCGGGCGTACAGAACTGTATAGATGATGGAATTCCTGTTATCGGATACTGTCACTGGTCCCTTATCGATAACTTCGAGTGGCAGAAAGGATATGCGCTGACATTTGGTCTTTGCGGAGTTGATAGGAAAACACAGATCAGGACACCGAAGAAGAGTTTGAAGCATCTTGGAGGCTATATAAAATAATGAGCGACAGAATACTGACGGGTGTGCAACAGATAATGATCGGAAGCAGATGCAACAGTCATGAGAGTGCATTTAGCACATTAAAAGCAATTAAAGATGCCGGATATGACGGCATTGAGCTAAATGAGTTCATGATAAAGCCAACTCCCTTTATTGTGAGGCTGCTTACTAAATTTGCCGGTATGCCCACAGGAAGTGGCGGGAAACTTAACTGGAAGAAGTTGGTCGCTGAGAGTGGGCTGAAGGCTATAAGCCTGCACAGCTATCTGAACAGCATTGAAGAAAACCCTGAGGCTGTTGCTAAAGAAGCCATGAGCTTTGGAACAGATACCGTTGTTATAACCGGTATGTACAGGTTTGATTACGGGAATGCCTCTGAGGTAACAAGACTTGCTGAGCGGCTTAATAAGGCGGGAGAAGCTCTTTTGCCCTATGGAGTAAAACTGCTTTATCATAATCACAATGTCGAGTTACAGAAGGTCTCAGAAGAAAAAACCGCACTGGACTTGATCGCCCTGAACACGGATCCCAGGTATGTTAACTTCGAACTTGATACCTACTGGCTTGCAGACGGAGGAGCAGATGTTACTGCCCTGGTTAAAAAGCTGTCAGACAGAATGGTACTGTGGCATATAAATGACAGAGGCTGCAGAAAACAAGGGCCGTTCATTACGCCTATTCTCAAGGAAGATGCAGTAGAACTCGGAACAGGGAATATGGCTCTTGGCAGTATTTTGGAGACTGTACAGGAGGCCGGAAAAGTAAAGGCAATTGTATTGGAGACCCATAAAAACTGGATTGACAATGATCCGGTAAAAAGTCTGACTCTTAGCGCGCAGTGGTTTAAGAAAAACAAATTGATTTCCTCATAATTTTACAGTGTGATATGGAAATCACACGTAAAGTGGCTTCGCCCAGATGATTTAATCATCTAAAGCGACAATCCCATTATCAATCCGTGCTGGAGTGATTATAGCTGGCTTACCATCTTTTTTTAAGAAAGTTAAAAAAATGTATGAATATTGATCCTATGCAGTCTCAGAGGGTAGTTTTTTCTACCCTCTATTATTTTCTCAGGAAAGAGATTTCCTTGAAATGTTTTTAAGGAATCTTTTGCTGAATGAGAAACACGAGCTTCACAATAGAGAAATGCATGTTAGTGGTAAATTTTTATTGGGTCACGATGACCCAATAAATGACCCAATAAATGACCCGATAAAATTAGATGGACGTGAGCTTAAAATTATAGAGTTGTTACGTGAAGAAACTGGCTTAACACGAAAAGAGATGGCAGCTCGTTTAGATTGCTCGGATTCAACAATTAAGCGGTGCCTGCAGTCTATGATTGAAAAGGGCGTACTGAAACGAATTGGCTCAAATAAAAAAGGTGAATGGATCATTTTAGATAAAGAAGTAATATAAACGAATCGAAGGAGCTTTTTTTATGGGAAGATGTAGTAGTACAGAGAAACATCATTATAAATACTTCTGATGCTTATAATGATTTTTCTGATGAGTATAAGAATGACTGAGATGGAATAGTTATAGAATGTTAATACTTTTTTATAAATAGTTTGTTTCAATGACCTTCAGTATATACTATAATTTTGTTTACGACATGAGAATAAGACAATAAAGGTAAAGCCGGAGCAATCCGGTGACACAAAGCTATAGGGACTCTGAAAAGAGTCAGCCAGTTGCATGAGATATGAAAGAGCACTGCTGGCTAGCGGTGCTTTTTCTAGTTTGAAGGAAAAGAGAGGGGAAATAAAGCAGATTATTTGAAACTGATGTCATTCTCGCAATCTGGTCTCATAGATCAACTGGTCTTTGAAGGGTTTACAGCTGAACAAGCTGAATACGGTGTTTCTCAAAACGGATTCTAATTACATATGATAAAAACTGATAAGGGAGTGGAATACAATGAAAAAACTATTTAAAAACGTCTTAATCATGATGTCAATCGCTGGAATGCTAGTAACAGGATTATTTATTAGTAATGATATGGTATTAGCCGCTAGCGGTGATGCTACAGTTTATATCACAGAAACAGGAGAATGCTATCATGCTGATGGTTGCTCGAGCCTTAGAAAGAGTAAAATAGCAACTACGCTTCAAAGTGCTGTTGACAAGGGATATAGAGCTTGTTCAAAGTGTCATCCTGGTTCTCTAGATGCTGCAAGTAACGCTAATACGACAAACACAACGACTGTATCAAAATCTTCCGCTACAACGAATTCTACAGCATCAGCTTCAGAGGCAGTTGAAGCCCTTAAGAATTATGAGGGAAATAACAGTGATTTTAATGCATATTCCTACTACGTAAATAATGTTGATCTGCAGACTGCAATTGGAGCAGATGGAGATAAGCTCCTTAAGCATTATAATGAGTATGGAAAAGCTGAAGGTAGAAAAGCAAAATAAAGTTAATACTTCTATAATCAGATTTGAAGACTTAAAAACGCACACTCCTGTATGGAAGTGTGCGTTTTGGGTTATTGTTTTACTTAAGCGGTTTAATTAAGGAGTAAGCCGTTTACGTCTTTAAAACTTCCGCCGGCGATTCTGATAATGTCGACAATCCAGCCTATTCCAAACAGTCCCATAGTGAAAAGATATAGTACACCCATGCCTGCTTTTCCAACATAGAAATAATGGCAGCCAAGATAACCAAGAAAGATACAAAGTACCATAGCTACAGTCTTGTTTTTGAAAGCACACGGCTTTTTTTCATGGAGATAAAATGTAAAAAAACGATAACGCGTATTAACTATTAACAAACATTAACCGATAAAAGAATTGTAAGGATTAATATACCTGTTTTTAGGTACTATGTGGATAGAATCATAATACACGGAGGTAGACAAATGGCTTTATCAAATATAATGACAAGATCCCTTATATCTGCCAGTAGTTCCATGAAACAAGTAAAAGCTCAGCATGCAATAAAGTCGCAAATGGAAGGAAAAGCCGGAGTGCTTGAAGCTGAGATCAAACAGGATTCCAATACTGGTGGAAATGTTGAGAAAAAGAAGGAAGAGCTTGCTCATTTTCAGGAGAAGGCATCAGAACTTGGCAAACAGGAAATGTCTCAGCTTTCAGAACTTAATAGCAATATGAACGAGGTAGCCAAAGCAGATGCTGAGGAACAAAAGCAGAATGAACGTATTGAGAAGGAGCGTCGTCAGAAGCAAGCTGAGAGAAGAGAGGAGGCCTTACAGCTTCAAGAACAGATTACTGAAAAAGCTTCAGAAAAAGTGTATATTCCTGGAGAAGGCGAAGAAAAGCAGATTACAGTTGCAGGTGCAACAGTCAAAACCAAATCCGCTTCAACATATAACACAAATGTTCCTCATATTGATGAGAGATTGGCACCAACTACTCCATCAGAGGTATCTGCCAGCATTTCCGTAAATCATAGTGTTGATATAAAGACATAAATCTTAAAAGTTTATTAATTTGCGTTTACGATTAATGCTCGTTATTCCATATGCTATTCTATAAGTAGAGAAATAATCGTTACTGTTCAGAAGTAGCAGGAAGCGCTACGCCGCTGACTGCGTAAGAAAATGATTCAGGGGTGAGCGCATTCCTCGCCGAAGGCGATTTGGAATGAATGCGCGAATTTGTTACTGGAGCGAGCTGTTAGCGAGTGAACAGTAACAAATAATCTGATCATGTACATGTGGGAGGTACATTATGCCAAGAGAAGAGTTGCTTCCAAGCGAAAGCGAATGGATGATCATGGAGGTGCTGTGGAGATGTGGTCATGACCTTACATCAGCAGAGATAACAGACAGACTTCCTAAGTCTTCCAAGATGACACAGAGAATGGTAAGAGTCCTGATAAACAGACTTTGCAAAAAGGGAATGCTTACATATACTGTCGATCCTAACGACAGCAGAGTTTATCACTATACAGCTGCAAAGGGAAGAGAGGAATGCCAGAGAGCAAAGAGCATCGCTTTTGTAGAGAGTTACTTTGAAGGCAACAGGCTTACAGCCGCATTTGCTTTATTAGATAAAGAAAAGTTAACTGAAGAACAGATAAAGGAACTGGAAAAACTCATAGCCAAGGCAAAAGGAAAAAGAACATAATCGTAAAATTCAGCCCGAATTACATGCTGATGAGGGCGTGAGAAAATGATACGAAAGTGAGCGAGCCTCTTTGCAAAGGCAAATTTGCATAGGCACGCGAATATCTATGAAGGAACTGAATGGATATAAATAAGTCTCATGGATGAGCAAAGGAGCAGTTATGCAGGGAATGCTGTTATTCTTTAATGAGCTATATAGTTTTTTGGAATTTGTATGTGTCTATTATTCGACCATACTTGGTTTTTGTGCGATCGTATCAGTTTTTGTATTGGGAATCATTATGATCCTGCGGGGTACTCTTTTGTCCAAATCGATTTTTGGAAGAGGTGTTCTGTGGTGTCTTTTGATTCCTGTTATTTTTTGTGGCAAACTACATGTATTTTTCGAGACACAGGTGGGAGTAAGGCTTTTTTACTGGTGGTATCTGCTATGCAATAAGAGGTGGTTAAGCGTAGTATATGTTGCAGGAATGTTCATAGTCGGAGTCTGGCTGATCACAAAAAGAAAGAGACTTATGGATTCCGTAAATCGTTTGTATGACTCTACGGATTATGCTTCTGTTTATTCAATAAAAGAGTTCCCCGGAGAGATATCATCTTTCTGCACCGGATGTATAAGGCCTGTAATTGTCATCCCTGAAAACCTTTCATCCGAGAAGGCCCAAATTATTATAAAGCACGAAGAAACACACATAAGGCTTGGACACCTATGGATACTGCTTGCCTATGATATTCTTAGGGTACTTCTCTGGCCTAATCTGTTCCTGCATTTGTGCGTGGGATATATGAAAAGAGACTTTGAGGGCATTTGTGACACGGTTACAATCCAGAGAAACAAAATAGATGCTTACGAGTACGGTTATACTATCATTTGTTGTGCCAAGAGCATGATGCAGGCTCAGAAAAAGATCGGATCTGTAAGTGGAATGTCTTTTGCATGGGATGACGGCTATAAGGTTCTGAAAAAGAGGCTGGAGAGGATAATAGATAGAAAGCCATATAATACAAAGGTACTTATTGCCGGAATGGTGATGATGATAGTTTTAGTTTTTACAACCATAGGCATTATTAAGACTTATTCATACAAAAGAACAAATGATTTAGGAATGAAGAGTTCAATCTGTTATGTAGATGATATTGAAAATATTTATACTGATTTTGACCAATCTGTTGTGACATATTTTGATGATGAATACATCTATGTTGATGGGAAAGCTCTGCTAAATAAATATCCAAAGGCTCTATCAGAAGATGGATGGTTCTATTTCGCAGTTGGAGGTTACTACAAGATCCCAGGAATCGGTGGCGGTGGTGGTTGGGGAGAACTTGACGCAAAAGAAATACATGAGGGAACCATCAGGATTCAGAATCATACTGAAATAGATATCTGGAATCGCATTATCATGTGGTTATGAGTCAAAGAATGTGTGAACTACAGAAATGTGCATTTACTGCACATTTCGTGAGAATATGATGCAGGAGTGAGGAGCAATCTTTGCGAAGCAAACTTAATTATTGCTCCGAATCCTATGAGCAGTGTGCTGCGAATAGGAGGTGATATCATGAACGGATGGGAAATTTCTGTAAGTGGCAATACAACGCATTACAGAAAAAAGCTTTATGATGCCTATGGAAACCATGTGGGAACAATAGGTATCTGTAAGCCGACCAAACAGACCCGGAAGAAAAAGAAACCGGTACTGTACAGCTTCAAGCAGGTTTCTTCTCAGGTACTGCAGGCAAAGACATCTACGAAGGCCATGCAGGTTTCAAATGGGATACGTGCCAAAATCGGATTATTAAAGAAACAGCTGAAAAATGGAGATGTGGACGAAGAGGAAATCCTTAGAGCCATACTTCATGCTGAAATGGTTCAGAGAGCTTGCGATAAGAAAAAGAAAAACTTAAAAATGGAAGAGACTGCAGAGAGAAGTATGGAGGCTGAGAAAGAACTTCCTGTTGAGCCGGAAGAATCTCCTGATGAAGCTGAATCTGAGGAGGAGATAAAAGAACTTGAACAGGCAGAGTTTGAAGCTCTTATGGAAAAGCTGGAGATGACGGCCGATGAAATGATGGAAGTCGCCGAAGAAACAGCAGAGCTTGATGAAGAGCTGGATGAGATGGCAGAAGCTCTATCAGGATCTATGACACCTGAAGATTTGGAACAACTTAAGGTAAAACACAGATCTGATGAGGCAAGGGACATTCTTAAAGCAGACCTGAAATATCTTAAAGCTTTGTTTGACAGGCTGCAATCAGAAAAAGAAAATGCCGGGAAAGCCTCATTTGCAGGGGCGATGGATAGCGGAGTAACTTTATCACTTGGAGGAATGGATATGCCAGTAACTGATACAGTCTCACCAAGTATGCCGGTTGAAAACGGAGGATCATTTGACATTGAAGTTTGAGTATTTTTTTACACGTATTGCTAACTAAAGATCTTGAGGAGGGGCAAAACAGTTTTCCAGAAAATTGTCAGAGAAAATGGTTGTGAATCCAAATGGCAGTTTTGAGGTCAGGGCTTGACTAAGAAATATTTTTGGCCGATATACAAATAGATAACCCTAGACAGTTAGATATAAGAACATTCAGTAATGTCCATTCATTACATTAAAGTGTCCATTCATGACATGAACATATAAATACGAAGCGTTGTGATGATAATATAAATATAGGGATTAAGGGAAAATGCTTACATGGATGTCCGTGCTAAGCATTTTTCTGTTAATGGGCAAATGAAAATTGAGGGTAATGTATGACAAGGTACAGTATAGCAATTTGTGATGATGAAGAGGATGTAAGGAGTCTTTTTCATGATTGGGTAAGCAAGGCAAAATATGATGCGGATGTTAAAGAGTACTCAGGCGGAGATGAACTCATAAAGGATATAGATGCAGGCGCCGGGATAGATATTCTTTTTCTTGATATAGCTATGGGCAAAAATGACGGAATAGAAACAGCAAAAGAACTTGGAAGGCGCATAGAGGCAAGTGGCAAAAGTATGCGTGCATCTAGGCCACTTATAATTTTTGTTACAGGTATACCGGACAGGATGGGAGATGCATTTGGCGTTAAGGCATTTGATTATCTGCTTAAGCCGGTTTCCCAGGCATCATTTGAAAGTGAGCTTCACAGAGCAGTTGAGGAACTTCAGAGACTGGATGCCCAGCTCATATGCGAGACAAAATATCAAAATGAGGAAGACAGGTTTATATCCATACAATCAGGTAAAGGGACAATAAATATAAAGCTTCGGGATATTTTATATATTGAGAGTTCAGGACGAAAAGCAATTGTCCATTTACCGGGAATAAAGCATGAAGTGTACCGGCAGATGAATGACTTTGAGGATGAACTAGGAAACAGCTTTTTTAGGGTTCACAGAGGATATCTGGTTAATATGAAGCATATAAAAGGCTACTCCAGATCAGAGGTACAGGTTGATAATGGGGATGCACTTATAATGTCAAAATACAAATACGCTGATTTTATAAGGGCTTACATGGAGTTTATATCCTGACGATTGTAGGAGGCAGTATGACAGAGGAAAATATCAGAATTATGGAACAAATCTACGGAGTATCTATGATACTGATCCGTGGCCTGTTCTTTGGAATGTTTGCAGAGCTTTTTATAAATAAAGAGACACTTAGCAGACCAAAGAATATTGTATTGTCAGTGATAATCACGATTGAAGGGATAGTGTTGTTTGCAATTCCATATTCTACAAAAGGTCTGTACAGTATAATAAGCCTTCTGACTATAGTTGCAGTGTTCTATTTTTATAATCAAAAGATATTACCGCATATCATCTTTGTCTTCTTTCTCTGGCAGAACGTATTCTACGTATGGCATTTGATAAATTTTGCCGTTTTCAACAGTATTTCAGATTATGTTACAGCAGCTATAGATTATTCCAGGGAAGGCGCAGTGGAAGACCTATGGAACTGGATGTTTATACTGATGGCTTTACAGGTTGTATTTTTGGCTGTTTTCCTGTTACTGGAATACTTCGTAACCAGAAAAATCTGTACGGTCAAGTATGATATGTCATGGACTGAAGCTCTATATTTATCGATATATTCCGCGGTGTCATATATTATCTGTTACATAATTGTAGAAGTTATGGTTGTACCGCTTGATAAAGAGGTTTTTGTGCTGCTTGATGAGAAACGGGACCTTAGATTTACTCTTCCAATTCTGGCTGTGCTCATTTTTATTGGGGAGATGAGTGCAATTGCTACTTGGCAGCGCTACAGGAGACTTAAAGAAGAGGAGCTTAGGCTACAGGAGCAGCTTCAGGAGCAGGAGTTTATCAGGAAAAAGATTGAATATACTGAAAAATACCATGACCGTATAAGAACGCTTCGGCATGATATGGCCGGAAAACTCATGATCCTTAAGAGCTTCTTGGAAAAAGACAGGATAAGCGATGCGAAAGAATTTCTTGGGGAAATGGACATTGAGCTTAGCTCAGAAGCTATGCAGTATGCGACCAATAATCCGGTTACAGATGCAGTGATAAATGAGGCTGCAGCTCAGGCAGGTAGCATTAACTGTGATTTTAAGGCAGAATTTCTTTTCCCTGATGACAATGGAATCAGTGCTTTGGATATGGGGATTATTCTTAATAATCTTATTGATAACGCTTTGGATGGAGTACTGACTGTGGCAGAGGGTGATAGGTATATCAGACTTATTGGGGAACAAAAGGATAACTTTTACTTGATAAAAATAGAGAATTCGTTTGATGGAAAATTGAAGCGTGCTTCTGATGATAGCATCATCAGTACAAAGAAAATGAATTCTGACACAGATAGGCATGGGCTTGGGTTAAAGAGTGTTATGAGGATCGCTGATAAATATCTTGGAGCGGTGGATATCAATTCAGACAATAAGGTTTTTAAGGTTAAGGTAATGCTGCAGAAGAAAAATTGACTATTCATTACATAAAAAGGTCCGTTCGTGTCAAAGCTATTTAACCTCCTCCGGTCATAGACGATACTTGAAATAGAACAGGTATTAGTCCATGAAACGGAGGTGTTTTTATGAATTTTGGGCAAAACTATTTTGATGTCCTGACTAGCAGGATAGGCGGAGCCTCCAATATTTGGAACAGACAAGGAACGTCTAATGTTAATAATCGCAGTAGGACTACAGGAACAAGAGGCACATCACGAACATCAGGCACTATAAATAATAGCTATTTTGGATTAAGTGCCAATACCGTGAAAGCCATGAATAACGCATATAACAGCACATACAATAGTGCATATATGTCTGATCAGAAGGTTGCTGATGGAGCTGTAAAGGTAGAAAGCGCCGGTAAGAAACTTGCAAACAGTGAGATTTATGAAGAAAAGAACACAGACCAGCTTCTTAAAACTGTAAAGAATTTTGTAGATGGTTACAATGATGTCAACAGTGGAGCAAGAAACACTACAAGCACCACAGTTAGAAACAGAGCCGGATGGATGAGAGAAGATGCACTTAATAATGTGTCAGACCTCAGAAAGATAGGAATAGGTTACAACTCAAAGACAGGAGAGCTATCTGTAGATGAGGATATATTAAAAGGAGCAGACAAGGCTACTGTAAAAAAAACGTTGGGAGGAGCCGGATCATTCGGACAAAGGCTTAGAAACAATGCATCTTTAACATCGCAAGCAGCCATCACCTCGAGCAGATATTCGTTGAATTCAGGCATCTATGGATCTAATGGCAGATACAATACCGGAAACTTTTTGGGTAGTTATAGTAGTTTTGGAGGATATGGCAATTCATTCCTGTCATCAATGTTTTCAAGATGGTTCTAGAACCCAAATGTGCAAATTTATGAGGTGAACAGCATATGAAGATAGCAACTAGTGAAGTTTATTCTAATTCAAATTACAGCTATCAAAAGGATTTGAGCAGCGGCGGTGCAGGGACAGGCGGATTTTTTGCCGGAATAGTAGAAAAACATGTAGAAAAGGAAAAAACTGATTATCAGGCAACAGGTAATATTAAAACTGTAGATGGAAGGGAGATAAATGTTGATGTGGATGTAAGTATGGCTCGAAAAAAGGAGCATGAAACATTTATCCCTATATCGTCACCTTTGGATAATCTATTTGATCCTTTGATAATCAACACAGGAACTCAAACAGCTTCTCTAAGCGATAAGAAATTTAAATTTGATCTTGATGCGGACGGTAAGCAGGATGAAATATCAATGACCAAGTCCGGGAGTGGATTTTTAGCTCTTGATAAAAACGGAGATGACAAGATAAATGATGGCAATGAGCTGTTTGGAGTAAAGAGCGGTGATGGCTTTAAGGATCTTGCTGAGTACGATACAGATGGCAATGGTTGGATTGATGAAAATGATGAGGTCTATGATAAGCTCAAAGTCTGGAGTAAGACTGATGATGGAAAAGATGAACTTAGGACGTTAAAGGAATCTGGTGTTGGAGCTATCTTTCTGGGATCAGAGAATACTGAATTTACTCTTGATGGTGCGGATGGTGCTTTAGATGGGAAAGTGAGAAAGACAGGAATCTTTCTAAAGGAGGATGGGACTGCCGGAACCATTCAGCACGTTGATCTAGCCATCAAGGGACGTGAGTCAGAACTTATGAGTGCTACAGAGAAGCTTGATGAAGTTTTGGAGAAAATGCGCAGTGAGAGCTCTCAAAGGAGCAGGCGAAATAACAACAATGATAATGCAAGACGCCGGGCTCAGAGAGCAGCGAGACAAAAGAAGCAGCTTGAGGACTATCAGAAAAGAAAAAAACTGAATCAAGAACTGACGGAAAAGGCCATAGAGCATAGAAAAATGTTATATGGCACATAAATACTGAGTTATAAGCGGGCATTTCGGAGGATAATATTAAATAGGAATGACTCATATCATTATTTGCAGTATTTGGGTCAACGGATCTGGAAATCTTTTATGACCGCAAATCGCAATGGTTGAAAAATGAATCAATTGCAAGCACTTATCATCATGACTTCAAATGTAGAGATTGGAAATTGAGTCAATCGCAAGCACTTATCACTTTGACTTCAAATGGAGAAAATATCAAATGAAGTCAAACTGCTAAGCCAGAAAAGAGACCATCACGGCCTCTTTTTCATTTCTCCGAATATCTCAGAATCAAAAACCTGCCTTACTACTTTTTGACTACTTTTCATGTCCATGATTTTTCTAGATATTCGTAGTTATTACACAAACTGTGATATTATAGTTCTGTCACCGTGATATGTGAACACTTTTCTAATCCCGCAACGGTGCGCATTACAGGGAATAACTCAGAATTTCAAGGAGCCAAAATCAATGATAAGAATACTATTTGTCTGCCACGGCAGGATTTAATGCCAAAGCGAGGAATGGCGAAAAAAGCCATTTATTGGCAGAATAGTATCTGATTTACACCTTTTGAAGGTGAGTTACCCGATGAATGATGAGAGCACTCTGCGAGATGCAGGGTGCTTTTTCTATGGATGAGTAGCAATTAAGGTAGTAAATAAAGTAGCAAAAAGATAACAGATATGATGCGAAGTAAAAACAAAAGTGTCGGTTTATATTGCAAAATGTCGGTATAAATGTCGGCTTATATTACAACAATGTCGTATTGAAGATCCTTAGCAATCAATTCGGAATCTAATACGACCTAACTAGTTTATAGATAAACTAGTTAATTACATCATCAATTGCCTAATTGCATCATTTTTATAAATTTGATGTAATTAACGTTGAAAATGAGTATAATGAGTGTTATTATTTAAATGCATCATTATGCCAACATATGAGTAAATTGATGGTTAAATGAGGATATTGAAATGAGAAATTTTGATTACAGTAAAAAATGGGAAAAACTACTGACACCGGAAATAGTGGCACTGCTTACGCAGATCCATGAGTATAAAGGTGAGCAGTCACTTTTTATAGAAGCGAAGGCAGATACGCTGACACAGCTTGTAGAGATTGCAAAGATCCAGAGTACAGAGGCATCCAACAAGATTGAAGGTATCTATACTTCCGATGCGAGACTGAAAGCACTTGTTAAAGATAAGACTACGCCTAAGACGAGAAACGAGCGCGAGATAGCCGGATACAGGGATGTACTTAATACAATCCATGAGAGTCATGATTATATTTCGATAAGACCAAATATGATCCTACAGCTGCATAGAGATCTTTATAAATTTGAAGGTTATGATATCGGTGGAAAGTATAAAGCAGCTGATAACGTTATAGAGGAAGAGGATGATCAGGGCAACAAGTTCGTAAGATTCAGACCGGTTCCTGCATGGGAAACGCCTGAGTCAATCGAGAATCTTTGTAACGAGTTTGATAAAGCTCTCGGAACCGGAACAATAGATCCACTTCTTCTGATACCTATGTTCATATTGGATTTCCTTTGCATCCATCCGTTTAATGACGGCAACGGAAGAATGAGTAGACTGCTCACACTGTTGATGTTATACAGAGCCGAATACATCGTAGGTAAGTATATCAGTATAGAACATCTGATAGAAAAGACTAAGACATCATATTATGAGTGCCTGCAGGAAAGCTCTCTTAACTGGTATGAGGAAGAGAATAATTATGTTCCGTTTGTACAATATATGCTCGGCGTTGTAGTTGCCGCATACAGAGATTTCTCTGACAGAGTAGAGACATTGGTTACCAGCGGCCTTTCAAAACCGGAGCGCGTAGCTGAATTGATAAAAAATACTTACGGCGAGATCACAAAGTCGCAGATTATGGAGAAATGCCCTGACATAAGCCGCATAACTGTTGAGAGGGCACTGTCAGAACTTCTGTCATCGGAAAGCATAATAAAGATTGGTGGCGGCAGATATACAAAATACGTTTGGAACAGAGATAAGGAATAAAGGAGAACGATAATGACCGGAGAACTTGGTAATAAGATTGATAGTTTGTGGGAAATCTTTTGGAACGGAGGAATCACCAATCCACTCGATGTTGTTGAGCAGATGACATACCTCATGTTTATAAAGGATCTGGATGATACAGATAACCTCCGTGCAAAGGAAGCTGCCATGCTTGGGCTTTCTTACAAGAGTATATTTGCAGATGAAGTTGAGATCGGAGACCGTAAGGTTGATGGTAATCAGCTTAAGTGGTCTACCTTCCACGATTTCCCGGCACAGAGAATGTATTCAGTTGTCCAGGAATGGGTATTCCCTTTTATAAAGAATCTTCACGGAGACAAGAATTCTGCCTATAGCAAATACATGGATGACGCAATCTTTAAGGTAAACACTCCTTTGATGCTCTCCAAGATTGTTGACGCTATGGATGAAATATATTCCATGATGCAAGAACTACACCAGACAGACATCCGCGGTGATGTATATGAGTACCTTCTTTCTAAGATTGCTCAGTCAGGTGTTAACGGGCAGTTCAGAACTCCGAGACATATCATACGTATGATGGTAGAGATGATGGATCCGAAGCCTACAGACTTTATCTGTGACCCAGCTTGCGGAACTTCAGGATTCCTTGTAACCAGCGGAGACTACTTAAGAGAAAAATACAAGAAGGAAGTACTTCTTGATAAACAGAACAGAAATCACTTCATGAATGATATGTTCCACGGATATGACATGGACAGAACAATGCTTCGAATCGGCGCCATGAATATGATGACTCACGGAGTAGAGAACCCGTTTATTGAGTACCGTGACAGTTTATCCGATCAGAACCCTGATAAGGATATGTATTCCCTTATTTTGGCAAATCCTCCGTTTAAGGGTAATCTTGATGCAGATACCGTATCAACAGACCTTCAGAAGGTATGTAAGACTAAGAAGACAGAGCTTTTATTCCTTGCGCTGTTTGTAAGAATGCTTAAGATTGGCGGAAGATGTGCTTGTATCGTTCCTGATGGAGTGCTCTTTGGATCTTCCAATGCACATAAGGCTATAAGAAAGGAAATCGTAGAAAATCAGCGACTTGAAGCAGTAATCTCTATGCCCTCCGGTGTGTTTAAGCCATATGCCGGTGTTTCTACAGGAATACTTATCTTTACTAAGACCGGTCATGGTGGAACAGATGATGTGTGGTTCTATGATATGACTGCTGATGGCTTTAGTCTTGATGATAAACGTACTGAAATCAAGGATAACGATATCCCAGATATCATCAGCCGCTTCAAGAATCTTGAAGCTGAAAAAGACAGAAAACGTACGGACAAGTCTTTTATGGTTTCTAAGAAGGAAATTGCTGATAATGATTATGATCTCTCTATCAACAAGTACAAAGAAGTTGAATATGTAGCAGTAGAGTATCCGCCTACATCAGAGATTATGGCAAATATCAGAGAAATCGAGAAGCAGATCAGCCAGGAGATGGATGAACTTGAAAAACTGCTGAGCGTATGAGCGAGGGATACTATGGAACGAGAAAATCATTTGGTATATCAGGCAAAATCTTTTTATAACGCATATATAGCATTAGAGCAGATCGGCAGACAGGCCGAGGATGATTTATTACTGTATATACCAACGATTGTCAACGGAGCTTTTTCTTGCGAACTTACCTTGAAGGCTATATTGGCTAAAAATAAGATAAAATATGATAATGAACACAATTTGCTGTCGCTTTTTGAATTACTCCCCGATTCTTTTCGAAACGAATTATTGGGGCATTTGATACAAAAAGCGCCAGAGTATAAAGAACCAAAAAAGTTTGTGGAGGAGTTAATACTTATTTCGAACGCTTTTGTTGATTGGCGTTATGCATTTGAAGATAAAACAGTGCCTGCGTTCGATACAAGATTTTTATCTGCATTTGCAAACGCAGCAATATGGACAATGTTTTCGCATTATAATGTTTCGCTTGAACGTTGCGATGATACGGAAAAGACAGATGACGAGATAGAAGAAATGTTTAGAGAGAATCGTGAGAGATGTAAAAGAATAAACATTGAGAAGTTTCGAAAGAAAAAGAAGTAATGCCATGATGCAATGCAGTTTTATAGTAGTAAGGAAAGATTGAGATTTGTCGAGATGACGAGAAGCGGAATCCGAATGAGCACGACGAGTCATATGAAAACTGAATATATGTTTGACGATAAAGAGCGGTGATGGTAGTATTATATTATAATTAAAGGTGCTACCGGTAGACGGTTAGCCCCAAGAATATTAAGTGTTTAAAATAACCGCTCAAAGTTTCTCAGGCTCGG